>NZ_PVBI01000012.1:0-158372 GCF_002968675.1 Neorhizobium sp. T25_13 | reverse complement strand
CGGTCCCAACCAGCATGCGCCAATCAATCAGTGATTTCTGAAGAACGAAAGTCGTCGTCGCCAGCAGCGCCGCCGCCCTCGTTCAGTGAGCGGGTTATAGATCCCACCACCATTTGAAGTCAACAGCATTGATTCAGAAATCTTGAGAAAAACGTCATCTAACTGATTCTAAAGGGGAATTTCCGGGAAAATTCCGTGAAAGCCGTTTTCTCCCGACTTTCGAGCCCTTGAGACGTGCATAAACAGCGCCCTTTCGGCCCCTGCCCCAAAACCGCCCCGACAAATTCACAATCTCATGGTTACCACGGTTCCAGCAGGGAATCGAAACGCCGCCTCGGGCAAGTGTACGCGTTTGCACCGTGGCCGATTTGACTCTCTAGACTGAAAGGGGCACATGTTTGGCCCAAGGTCCCGCAGGCAGTATAAAAGCTGCCTACGGCAATAACGAGTATCAGGGACTGGCTTTAATTGGCATGATGACGGCCCGCAGCATGATCCGCTCGCTCGGCAACGAACCGCCGATCCTCGCCGACGGCCGTCGCGCTCCGGATCGACGTGAGATTTCGTTGCGTTGGCTGTCCGGCACCTTTCTGACCGGCATTACCTCTTCGATCCTGATGGGCGTTGCTTTGTTTGCCGCCCTCGACGGCCGGCAACAGCTTGCCATCCCCGCCGAAGCCTCCGCCTCCATCCCGACCAACGATGCAGATGCCGCCTCGCGCGGCAAAAGGCTGCTCGGCAGCAATATCGTCGCCATGCCGACCGACCGGAAAGTGATGGAAGTCTCGACGGTCGTGCACGAGGGCAATAAGGAAGTCGTCCGCCGCAAGCCTTTCGCCCATGTGAAGATGAACCTTGCCGCAAACCACGTGGCGCAGGAAGATTACCCGAACTTCGACCCGATGACGATCTTCTCGTCGAGCGAGACCCCGCCGCCGCCTGCCGCGCGTGCCGGCGTCATCTACGGCTCGAATGTCGAGTCTGAGGTCAGTCTCCAGACCGTGGCCTTCCCCATCAAGGGCAGCATGTATGCCTTCGCGCAGGCGATGACGCTGGAAGAGGTCGAGGAGAACGTCCGCTCCAACGGTTCCGTGCTCACCGACGGCAGCGGCCAGCTTTCGGCACTCTATTATGTCGACCCGCAACGCTTCTCGTCGAAGGAGGACGGCGGCGGCCTTGACATCACCGCCGGCCTTTCGGCCCGCGTCGTCGAGGAAAACATCTCGGTTTCGGTGCCTGAGGCGATCAACGCCCGCACCCGCGAATATGCCGACGACATCATTCCGGTCCGCAAGGCCGAGACCGTCAGCCAGGCAATGACCGAGGTCGGTTATCCGGAAGGCAAGGCGCGCGAGATTTCCGGCTACCTGCAATCCCGCCTCGGCGAGGCCAGCCTTTCCATCGGCGACGTGCTGCGCATCGGCGTCATCCAGGAAGGTGATATGGTCCTCGTCGTCCGCGCCAGCCTCTATCGGCGCGGCGACCACCGGGTAACCGTCGCTCTCGACGATCGCGGCCGCTTTGTGGATGGCCAGGAGCCGCCGATGCTGGATGCGGTCGCCTCGGCCTTCAGCGAACAATCACCACAGATCGTTGCCGGCCGGGAACTGCCGCGCGTCTATGACGGCATCTACCGGGCAGCCCTCTCCTACGGCATGAGCAAGGAGATGACCGGTACACTGGTAAAACTGCTTGCCAGCAATGTCGATCTGCAGGCCCAGCTGAAGCCGACGGACAAGATCGAGGCTTTCTTCTCGGTCGCCGACGAAAAGGGCCAGGCGAACAAGGATTCCCAGCTGCTTTACGTGAACGCCCGGTTTGGCGACACGACGAGCCGCTTCTACCGCTTCCAGAACCCCGACGACAACGCGGTCGATTATTTCGACGAAGACGGCAAGAGCATCCGGCAATTCCTGCTGCGCAACCCGCTTCCGAACGGCCGCATGACCTCCGGCTTCGGCATGCGCGGCCATCCGCTGCTCGGTTATTCCCGCATGCATACCGGCACCGACTGGGCCGCCCCGCGCGGCACGCCGATCATCGCCACGGGCAACGGCGTCGTCGAAAAGGCCGGCTGGGATTCCGGCGGCTATGGCAACCAGACGCTCATCCGTCACGCCAATGGCTACGTCTCCTCCTACAATCACCAGAGCGCCATCGCGCCAGGTGTTCGCGAAGGCGCCAAGGTCACCCAGGGCCAGGTAATTGGTTACGTCGGCTCTACCGGCCAATCGACCGGCGCCCACCTTCACTACGAGCTGATCGTCAACGGCACCAAGGTCGATGCGATGAAGATCCGCCTGCCGGGCGGCAATTCGCTGAACGGCAAGGCGCTCGCCCGTTTCGAAGAGGAACGCAAGCGGATCGATACGCTGCTCAACACCCAGTCGGCCGACGAGGTCGCCAGCCGCTGAGGCCTTTACCGGATCAGCGGGGCACGAACAAAAATGGCGGCCGAAGCCGCCATTCTGCTTTTCAACGTTCGGTTCGGCTTACGCAGCCTCGCTCACCACCCGTTTGACCCGGAAGAGCAGCCGGTCGGAACCGGCGCTGACCGCAACGGCGGAGCCGTCCGGGATCTGGCCGCCGAGGATCTGCTCGGCGAGCGGATCCTGCATGAACTTCTGGATCACCCGCTTCAGCGGACGAGCGCCGTAGACCGGATCGTAACCCTTGTCGGCCAGCCATTCGCGGGCGTCCGAACCGAGATCGATGGCGATCTTGCGCTCCGCCAGAAGCGACAGCAGCCGCTTCATCTGGATATCGACGATCGCGCCCATTTCGTTGCGCTTCAGGCGATGGAACAGGATGATCTCGTCGACGCGGTTCAAAAACTCGGGGCGGAACGAAGCTTTCACGACATCCATCACCTGCTCGCGCACGCTTTCGGAATCCTCGCCCTCGCGAAGAGCGGTCAGGTATTCCGCGCCGAGATTGGAGGTCATGATGATCATCGTGTTCTTGAAGTCGACCGTGCGGCCCTGCCCGTCCGTCAGTCGCCCGTCGTCGAGCACCTGCAGGAGAACGTTGAACACGTCCGGATGCGCCTTCTCGATCTCGTCGAACAGCACGATCTGGTAGGGCTTGCGCCGCACCGCCTCGGTCAGCGCGCCGCCTTCCTCATAACCGACGTAACCCGGAGGCGCACCGATCAGCCGCGCGACCGAATGCTTCTCCATGTATTCCGACATGTCGAGGCGAACCATCGCGGACTCGTCGTCGAACAGGAAACGGGCGAGCGATTTGGTCAGCTCCGTCTTACCGACACCGGTCGGGCCGAGGAAGATGAACGAGCCGATCGGCCGGTTCGGATCCTGCAGGCCGGCACGGGAACGGCGAACCGCGCGGGACACCGCCTGGACCGCATCGCCCTGGCCGACGACGGATTTCGCCAGCTCGTCCTCCATGCGCAGCAGCTTGTCGCGCTCGCCTTCCAGCATCTTGTCGACCGGAATGCCGGTCCAGCGCGACACCACGTGAGCGATCGCATCCGGGTTTACGACTTCCTGCACCATGGCATTGGTCGAGGTATCCTGGGCTTCCGCTTCCACGAGGCGCTTTTCCAGTTCGGGGATCACGCCATAGGTCAGTTCGCCGGCACGCTGGAACTCGCCCTTGCGCTGGGCGGTCGCCAGTTCGTTGCGGGCCTCGTCGAGCTGTCGCTTCAGGTCGGCGGCAAGGCCGAGCTTCTGCTTTTCCGCCTGCCAGCGGGCCGTCAGAGCATCCGCCTGTTCTTCGAGCGACGTCACTTCGCCTTCAAGACGCTGCAGCCGGTCGGCCGAGGCGCTGTCGGTTTCCTTCTTCAGGGCTTCGCGCTCGATCTTCAGCTGCATGATGCGGCGGTCGAGCTCGTCGAGTTCCTCAGGCTTTGAATCCACCTGCATGCGCAGCCGCGATGCGGCCTCGTCCATCAGGTCGATCGCCTTGTCGGGCAGGAACCGATCGGTGATGTAGCGGTTGGAAAGCGTCGCTGCCGCAACCAGGGCCGAATCCGAGATGCGGACCTTGTGGTGCTGTTCGTATTTTTCCTTGAGCCCGCGCAGGATCGAGATCGTATCCTCGACCGTCGGCTCCTCGACCATGACCGGCTGGAAACGGCGGGCAAGCGCCGGGTCCTTTTCCACGTGCTTGCGGTATTCGTCGAGCGTGGTGGCGCCGACGCAATGTAGTTCGCCGCGGGCAAGCGCGGGTTTCAGGAGGTTGGAGGCATCCATCGCGCCGTCGGATTTGCCGGCACCCACCAGCGTGTGCATCTCGTCGATGAACAGGATGATCTCGCCGTTTTCCGACTGTACTTCGTTCAAGACGCTCTTCAGGCGCTCCTCGAACTCGCCGCGATATTTGGCGCCGGCGATCAGAGCCCCCATGTCGAGCGCCATCAGCTTCTTGTCTTTCAAGCTTTCCGGCACGTCGCCGTTGATGATGCGCAGCGCCAGGCCTTCGGCGATCGCCGTCTTGCCGACGCCGGGCTCGCCGATCAGCACCGGATTGTTCTTGGTGCGGCGGGACAGAACCTGGATCGTGCGGCGGATTTCATCATCGCGGCCGATCACCGGATCGAGCCTGCCGTCGCGGGCTTCCGCCGTCAGGTCACGCGCATATTTCTTGAGCGCTTCAAAGCCGGCCTCGGCATTGGCGCCGTCGGCCGTGCGACCCTTGCGGATGTCGTTGATGACCTGGTTGAGCCCCTGCGCGGTCACCCCGGCCTTTTTCAAGGTCGCGGAGGTCGAAGCGGAGGTCTCGATGACAAGCGCCAGAAGCAGGCGCTCGACAGTGACGAAACTGTCGCCGGCCTTCTTGGCAGCCTCTTCCGCGGTCGAGAAAACCTTGGCGAGCGGCTGGGAGAGATAGATCTCGCCATTGCCGCCGGAAACCTTGGGGAGTTTCGCGAGCGCGGCGTCGTTGGCGATGCGCGCTTCCTTGGCGCTGCCGCCCGCGCGGTCGATCAGCGAGGACGCCATGCCCTGGTCGTCGTCAAGCAGCACCTTCAGCACATGTTCGGGCGTAAATTGCTGGTGACCCGAAGCCAAAGCCTGCGTCTGAGCCGACTGCAGGAACCCGCGGACGCGCTCGGAGTATTTTTCGATGTTCATTCTGGTACCTCCAGTGATCGACCCGCCCATTATAAGGCACGGACCGATGATTGAGATTGAGCTCCCTCAAAGGCGAGCCCTGCCGAAGTCTCGGCGTTGCTGGAGATATGGTAAGCGGATTCTCGTGTTTAAAGTGTTCAGAAGCTCAAAATCCGCGAGCGGAAACCTCACGAATTTTCCGCGTGACAATCCACAATCGAGCGAATACAGAAACCGCATGTCTTTCACGTCCGCCTACGCCTCGCGATTTTATAGCTACCGCTTTCCCCAGCGGATGCGGGTCCGTGCGTAGCTGATTTCGACGCAACGACATTCCCTCAAGCCGCTAGTCTATCTGGCGGCTTTTTCAATTCCGCACGGTAGGACCAAACAGGAGCCATGCCCGTGCCGAATGCCAACACTGTTGACGATCGCCGAATCGTCGAAATCACCCCGCTGACCATCCCCGCCGATATCATCGCCGAAATCCCCCGCAACGATGCGGTCACCGGGACCGTGACCGGCACGCGTGGCACCGTCCATCGCATCCTGCATGGCGAAGACGACCGGCTGATCGTCGTCATCGGTCCCTGCTCCATTCATGACCCGATCGCAGCACGGGACTATGCGGCCCGGCTGGAAGAACAGCGACGACGTTTCAGCGGCGATCTCGAAATCGTCATGCGCGTCTATTTCGAAAAGCCCCGCACCACCGTCGGCTGGAAGGGTCTGATGAACGACCCGCATCTCGACGGCAGCTACCGGATCGAAGAGGGTTTGAGGATCGCCCGGCAGCTTCTTCTGGATATCAATGCGACGGGCCTTCCGGCCGGCTGCGAATTCCTCGATACGATCACCCCGCAATACATCGCCGACCTCGTCAGCTGGGGCGCGATCGGCGCCCGCACGACCGAAAGCCAGGTACATCGCCAACTCGCATCCGGCCTCTCCTGCCCGATCGGCTTCAAGAACGGCACCGATGGCGGCGTCGCGGTTGCGCTCGATGCCATACTGGCCGCCTCGCAGACGCACCATTTTCCGGCGGTGACCAAGGACGGCCGAGCCGCGATCGCCACCACGACCGGCAACGAGGATTGCCACGTCATCCTGCGCGGCGGCAAGCTGCCGAACTACGAGGCGGCCGATGTCGAGGCCGTTTCCAGGGACGCGGCGAAACGCGGTTTGGAGCCGCGCATCCTCATCGATGCCAGCCATGCCAACAGCGGCAAGGATCCGATGAACCAGCCGCGGGTCGTCAAAAACGTCGCGGCGCAGATCGCTGCCGGCAACATGGCCATCAAGGGCATGATGATCGAGAGCAATATCGTCGGCGGCCGCCAGGACCTGGTGCCCGGCAAGCCTCTCGCCTACGGACAGAGCATCACCGATGGCTGCATCGACTGGGAGACATCGGTCCTGGTGCTCGAGGAGCTTGCCCGCTCCGTCCGTGATCGGCGCCAGCCGACGGCTTGAAGCAGAAGGCAATCTCCGCTCGAAGAAAAAGGCCGCCCGGTTTCCCGAGCGGCCTTCTTGATCTCGTTATTTGAAGAATGGCTTATTCCGACGCTGCATCCGCCAGGGCCGGCTGCGAGCCGTCGCCCGAGGTTTCGCCTTCGGAACCACCCTCTTCACCGGCGCCTTCGCCACGACGCGGACGACGCGGGCGGCTGCCGGCGGCGCGACGACGGCGCGGCGTAGCTTCTGCCTGTGCCTCTTCCTCGACGGCCACTTCGGCAGGCGTGCCTTCGATCACCGGCTGCGGGCCGGAACCATCCATCACCGGAGCAACCGGCTGAGGTGCCGCGACCTGGGTCGGAACCGCTGCCACTGCCGGCTGTTCCTGGCGGTTTTCGCGGCGGGGCCGTTCGCGCTGCTGGTCACGCTGTTCGCGGGGTTCCCGCTGGTCGCGAGGTTCGCGTTGTTGGTCGCGAGGTTCGCGTTGTTCACGGGGCTCGCGCTGTTCACGCTGCTCCCGGCGCGGCTGCTGTTGCTGGACCTGCGGCTGCGGAGCCTCGTCCATGGACGGCTGCTGCGAGTAACCGTTGTCCTCGCCGTCGCTATTGTCCATGTCGTCCTGGTCCTGAACGTTGCCGTCCCGGTCCTGGTAGTCGCCACGATTGTCGTGTTGGAACCGATCCTGCATCTGCGCCTGTGCGGCGGCAATGATGCGGTTATAGTGTTCGGCGTGCTGGAGATAGTTCTCCGCCATCACGCGGTCGCCGGAGCTTTGGGCATCACGGCCGAGTTGACTATACTTTTCGGCGATATGCTGGGCGGTCCCGCGGATCTTCACGTCCGGCCCGGAGCTGTCGTAGGTGCGGCTGAGAGGATTGCCGCCCTTGCGGTTGAAGTTGTTATTTCCGCCGCCGCCGCCGCCACTATTGTTATTATTGTTACTGCCGCGACCTCGACCGCGTTTGTTCTGCTGTCCTGGCCTCATCTATCGTTCACCAATTCTCTGTCTTCGCTGATAAGGGGCCACGCGGTCTGCCGGACAGAGCCGAACAAGACTTCGCGTGCCGCGCACAGGCCGATCAAAGCGTCCTGCCGCTTGTGAAAGTCAAATTAACTGATTCACGCACCGGGAATTGTTCAACCTTCGCAACTCTTCGAAAAGAGAAGGATCAAAGGGTTGCCCTGTAACCCGAACGAATCGCTGTTCATTCCCAGCCGTCCCAGTGCGTATTTGCAAGCTATCCCGCTTCCTCCGGAAATCCAAGCCTTTTCTTTTGCCTGCAAAATCAAGGATGATTCACGGTAAATACGAGAACCCGATCGTTGTCGCCATAATCGCGAACCGCCTCCACCGGCGTAAAGCCGGCGACGCGGAAAATCGCGGTCACGGTTTCCTTCTGATCGAACCCGATCTCGACGCCGATAACGCCGTCCTTTTCGAGGAAATCTCCTGCACTCGCCGCAATCGCGCGATAGGCTTCGAGCCCATCCGGACCTCCATCTAGCGCTGCCAGCGGATCGAAATCCCGGACTTCCGGGTCCAATGCGGGGATAACATCGCTTCGTATATAGGGCGGATTTGACACGATTATGTCGAACCGGCCGGAAATTGCGTCGAACCAATGGCTGCGGACCGCCTGAAATCTCTCGGCCATTCCCAGCCGCGCCGCGTTCCGCGCCGCCGTCTGCAGGGCATCCTGCGAAATATCGCTGCCGATCCCCTGGGCCTTTGGGCTTTCCTTCAGCAGTGCCAAAACGACCGCTCCGGTTCCGGTACCAAGATCGAGAATACGTGCCGAACCCTTGTCTGCGACAATCTGCCTCACATAGGCAAGCATCGAATCCACCAGGATTTCGGTGTCCGGGCGTGGCTCCAGCGTTTCCTTCGAAATCAGGAGCTCCATGCCGTGGAATTCACGTAATCCTAATATGCGGTGCACGGGCTCCCGTTTCAAGCGGCGCTCGACCGCTTTCGAGATCCGGGAGGTTTCCTCCTCCGTCAGCAGCCGCTCGCCGCCGGTGAAGACTTCGGTGCTGGAAAGCCCGAGCAACCCGCCGATCAGCAGCCGTGCCTCGATCGCCGCATCCGGCAGGCCCGCCGCGGAGAACCGCGACCTGGCATCCGCGACGGCTGCGGAAAGTATCGTCATCCGTGTTGCTCGCCGAGCTGCGCCAGCTGGCCGGCCTGGTAGTCGGAAATCAGCGCATCGACCACTTCGTCGATATCGCCTTCCATCATCCGGTCGAGCTTGTAGAGCGTCAGGTTGATCCGGTGGTCAGTCACCCGCCCCTGCGGAAAATTATAGGTGCGGATGCGCTCGGACCGGTCGCCGGAGCCGACCTGGCTCCTGCGGTCGGCGGAACGTTCGCTGTCCGCCTTCTGGCGCTCCATGTCATAGAGGCGGGTGCGCAGCACCTGCATCGCCTTGGCGCGGTTCTGGTGCTGAGACTTTTCCGAACTGGTCACCACGATGCCGCTCGGCATGTGGGTGATGCGGACCGCGGAGTCCGTGGTGTTGACGTGCTGGCCGCCGGCACCCGACGAACGCATCGTATCGATGCGGATATCTTCCGGCCGGATTTCGATATCGATCTCTTCGGCCTCCGGCATCACGGCCACGGTCGCCGCCGAGGTGTGGATGCGGCCGCTCGCTTCGGTATCGGGCACACGCTGCACGCGGTGCACGCCGGATTCGAACTTCAGCTTGGAAAAGACGCCGCGGCCGGTCACGGTCGCGATGATTTCCTTGTAGCCGCCCGCCTCGCCTTCGCTTGCCGACAACACCTCGACCTTCCAGCCCTTGGTGGCGGCATAACGCTCGTACATGCGAAACAGGTCGCCGGCAAAAAGGGCTGCCTCGTTGCCGCCCGTTCCGGCGCGGATTTCCAGGATCGCGCTCCTCTCGTCGGCCGCGTCCTTCGGCAGAAGCAGGACCTGCATGTCCTTTTCCAGCGCCTCCAGCCGTTCCTCGGCGTCCGGCAACTCCATTTCCGCAAGCTCGTGCATCTCGCGGTCGGTGCCCTTGTCGGTCAGCATCGCCCTGAGATCGGCCACTTCCGCGATCGACTTCTCGTATTCGCGGATCTTGCGCACCACCGGCTGCAGTTCGGAATATTCGGACGCCAGCTTCACATAGACGTCGGCAGCCGGGCCTTCCGACATGCGCGCCTCGATCTCGCCGAACCGGCGTTCCAGCTCGCGCATCTTTTCGATAGGAAGCTTCGCCACCCACTAACTCCGTTTATTCTTTTTATCCGCTAGACGGGAATATTGTTGGCCTCGGCGAACCGCACAAGCAGCGCGCGGATCGGCTCCGTCGACCTTATATCGTCGAGCGCCACGTTCAATTCAGCGGACAACTTGTCGATGTCAAGCCCGAGCAGCATCGCCTTGACCGGCCCGATCGAAGTCGGGGACATCGAAACCGAGCGGAAACCGACACCCAGCAGAGCCATGGCCGAGAGCGGCTTGCCCGCCATCTCACCGCACAGCGTCACCACCGTCTTGTTGCGTTCGCCGGCCCTCGCGATGTCGCGCAGAATGCGCAGGAACGGCTTGCCGAGATTGTCGAAACGATCGGAAACCCGGGCATTGCCGCGGTCCGCCGCCATGGTGAACTGGAACAAGTCGTTGGAGCCGACCGAGACGAAGTCCACTTCCGCCATCAGTTCGTCGAGCTGCCACATCAGCGCCGGCACTTCGAGCATCGCCCCGAACTGCAGCTTGCGCGGCAGGCTGTGGCCGAATTTCGAAAGATGCTGCACTTCCTTCTGCATCAGTTCGCGCACCGCGTGGATTTCCGAAACCTCGGTCACCATCGGCAGCATCATCTTGAGCTCGGCGCCGGCGGAAGCCCGGAGCAACGCCCGAAGCTGGGTGCGCAGCAGGCCCGGACGATCAAGCGACAGACGGATCGCCCGCCAGCCGAGCGCCGGGTTTTCCTCTTCCTGGGCCCGGAAATAGGAGACGACCTTGTCGCCGCCGATATCGAGCGTGCGGAACGTCACCGGACGGCCGGCCGCCTGCTTGATGACGTTGCGGTAGAAGCTCTCCTGCTCCTCGAGCTTCGGCATGGTCGAGGCGATCATGAACTGCAGCTCGGTGCGGAAGAGGCCGATGCCGTCGGCGCCGGACTCGGCAAGCTGCGGCAGATCCACCAGCAACCCGGCATTCATCTGCAGGCTGATGCGCTTGCCGTCCTTGGTGACCGGCTCGACGTCCCGCAGCGCCTTGAACTGCTCCTGCCGGCGGGCCCGCAGGCGTACCTTTTCCTCGTAGGCCTTCTGCAGGTCGAGAACCGGCCGCAGATGAATCTGGCCGTCGTCGCCGTCTATGATGATCGGATCGCCGTTTTCGGCAAGTGCCACGACACCCGCCGCCTGGCCGACGACCGGAATGCCCATGGCGCGCGCGACGATCACCACGTGGCTCGTCACCGCTCCGTCTTCGAGCACCAGGCCGCGCAGGCTGGCGCGCGGATAGTCGAGCAGTTCGGCCGCCCCCATGGCGCGGGCGAGAATGATGGCGTCCGTCGGGAAACCTTCGTCGAAGGCGCGGCCGGAAAAGCCAGTCAGCTGGCGCAGAAGCCGGTTGGCCAGGTCGTCGAAATCATGCATCCGCTCGCGCAGATAGGGATCGGTCAGGCGCATCATCCGCGCCTTGGTATCGCTCTGGACCTTCTCGACCGCGGCTTCCGCCGTCAGGCCGTTGTGGATCGCCTCTTCCATGCGGCGGACCCAGCCCTGATCGTGGGCGAACATCCGGTAGGTTTCGAGCACCTCGCGATGCTCGCCTTCCTGGGATACTTCGCGGCGCGACAGCATGTCGTCGATCGAGATGCGCAGGGACCCGAGCGATTCCGCCAGCCGGATCACTTCCTTCTCCGCATCTTCGTTGAGGAGATTGGTGACGACGATACGCGGTTCGTGCAGCACCACATGACCAAGGCCGATGCCTTCGTTATAGGCGTCGGCATCGATGGTGATGGCACGCGTCAGGTCCAGCTCGAGGCCCGGCCGGGTGATCTTCTTGAGCTCGCCGGTGGCGATCATCTCGGCGATCACCATCGCCGTGGTTTCGAGCGCCTCGACCTCGTCCTCGCGATAGTTGCGGCTCGCCTTGTTCTGGACGACCAGAACGCCAAGCGTGCGGCCGGCCCGCAGGATCGGCACGCCGAGGAAGGAATGGTAGATTTCCTCGCCGGTTTCCGGAAGGTAGCGGAACGCCGGATGCGCCTGCGCGTCGGAAAGGTTGAGTGGCTGCGCGGAGGCAGCGATCGTGCCGACGAGACCCTGACCCATCTTCAGCTGCGAAGTGTGGACGGCTTCCTTTTTGAGGCCTTCGGTGGCGTAGAGTTCGAGAACGCCGTCGGAGCGGAGCACATAGACCGAGCAGACCTCGGCCACCATGTTGCTGGCGATCTGGCGGACGATCCGGTCAAGGCGCTCCTGTGGCTCGAGCGGCTCCGCCATCAACTCGCGCAGCCGCTTCAACAGAACGCGCGGACCTGCCGACAGGTCTCTCATCGCCTATGCTCTCCCGAAACGAGGTCACCCCAGCCGCAAGACGGCGCCCACAACTGCCGGCGCGTCCAAACGGTTCATTCTCAACTCTTATCGAGACCGTAGGCGGAATGCAAAGTCCGAACAGCAAGTTCGGAATAGGCACCGTCGATCAGGATCGAAATCTTGATTTCCGAGGTGGTGATCGCCTTGATGTTGATGGATTTTTCGGCAAGTGCCTTGAAAGCGTGCGCGGCAACGCCCGCATGGCTGCGCATGCCGATGCCGATGACCGAGACCTTCGCCAAGCCTGATTCGGTCTGGACGACGTCGAAGCCGATTTTTTCCTTGTTGTCGTCGAGCACCTTCATGGCCTTCTGCACGTCGCCCGAAGGTACGGTGAAGGTCATGTCGGTGCGCGAACCGTCTTCCGACGTGTTCTGCACGATCATGTCGACATTGATATGCGCTTCGGCGAGCGGGCCGAAAATCGCAGCCGACACGCCCGGCCGGTCGGCAAGGCGCCGGAGCGAAATCTGCGCTTCATCCTTGGCATAGGCGATGCCGGTGACGACTTCCTGTTCCACGATTTCTTCCTCGTCGCAAATCAAAGTACCGGGCGGGTTCAAAAGGTCACCCATGCCCGGCGCATCGGGATCCTCGAAACTGGAACGCACGAAAGTGCGGACCTTGTGGACCATGGCGAGCTCGACCGAGCGCACCTGCAGAACCTTCGAGCCGAGCGACGCCATTTCGAGCATTTCCTCGAAGGAAACCTTCTTCATGCGCCGCGCCTGGGGCACGATACGCGGGTCGGTCGTATAGACGCCATCGACGTCCGTATAGATGTCGCAGCGGTCGGCCTTGACCGCGGCCGCGATCGCCACCGCCGACGTGTCGGAACCGCCGCGGCCGAGCGTCGCGATCCGGTTGTCCGGGCCGAGCCCCTGGAAGCCGGCAACGACAGCCACCTGGCCCTCACCCATCCGCTTGACGATCTCGGAACCGTCGATCTCCATGATCCGCGCTGCCCCATGGGCGCTGTCGGTGCGGATCGGAATCTGCCAGCCCTGCCATGACCGGGCGTTGATGCCCATCGACTGCAGGGCGATGGCGAGAATGCCGGACGTCACCTGCTCGCCGGATGCGACGACGGCGTCATATTCGCGTGCGTCGTAAAAAGGCGAGTTGGCGCCGGAGACCTTCGGCATGTCCTGAACCCAGCCGACAAGCTCGTTGGTCTTGCCGGACATGGCGGAGACGACGACCGCGACCTCGTGCCCGGCCTCAACCTCACGTTTCACATGGCGCGCGACGTTGTGAATGCGTTCGAGATTGGCGACCGAAGTGCCGCCGAACTTCATGACGATGCGAGCCATACCGACAAAAACCACTGTTTCGCCAAGAGGCTCGGGAGCCTTGGGCGCCTGCTTTCAAACCGTTCCGAAATCCCGTCGTTTGTGACAGGATCATCGAGTTGCGGCGTCTCTTATCGAAAAGGCTGAAAAGGCGCAATGGTCAGAACATGGCCGAACGGTACGCTTCGGCGTGTGCTTGCCCGAATGCCGGGCGCAAAAAAGGCCACCCGTAGGCGGCCTCCTTGAATTTTTGGGCGGGATCAGCGGTTCGGGTTGCTGGTCATCGTCACGGTCGAACCGCAGAGGGATTAGGCCGCAGTCAACCTCGATCTCTGTAAAAACGGTCGCGATCTCCCTGCCAGACTGGCGGAAGCGGCGGCTGCCGGTCGCCCGGCCTCCAACTGCGATCCCGGTCCCAGCGCGGGGCTCCGTCACGATCCCAGCGCGGCGGCGGAGGTGGAGGCGGGGGAAGGCGCGATTCCCGTCGCCAGTCGTAGCGGTCCCAGCGATCGCGATCGCGGTAGAAGTCGCGGTCGCGATAGTAGCGGCCCCAATAGTTGCCGACGTCGAACGTGACCATCGGAATGCCGAGGCCCTCGTAATAGTCGGGGGCGACATAGACGCGGTTGGAACGATAGGTCGCCTGCACGTAGTTGCCCGACACCCAGCCGCGTCCGCCGACGAAGGCGACGTCGCACCAGTTGACGCTGCTCATGCAGCCGTAGATCGTTACCGCCGCACCGACCGGAATGACGTCGACGGCCGGATAGCCGGTGCTTGGCCCGGACCGCATGTTGACATTGGCCGTGGCAACCCCGCGCACGGCCGCATCCGCAATCGACGGCGCCGCGAACAGGGCGCAAAGTGCCGCAACGGACATCAGAATTTTCTTCACGGGCTTCCTCCTGAGAAACCAATAATGCGCGAACCGGACTGACAATCTGCCGAACGGATTTCGCCGGATATCAATGTTCGAGACGTTCCCATTGTTCCAGCACGGCTCTGAATGGCGCATGAATAAACGAGTTGGCCGGGGTTAGCCTCTGGCCGGTCCGGTCGACTGCCGCTCGGCAATGTGGCAAGCAAGCTCCACCCGCCGTGCCGGATTTGCAAATCCGGTCATCCCGTCCCGTAAAAGATCGAGCGCCACGGCGCCGAGCTCGCGCATCGGTACATGCACTGTGGTCAGCGGCGGATTGAGGAAGGCGGCCTGCGGCAGGTCGTCCATGCCCATCACCGAAACGTCGCCCGGCACGGTATAACCCATCTGCTGCACCCCCATCATCGCGCCGACTGCGAGACTGTCGCCCGCCGTCAGCACGGCGGTGAAATCGAGCCCCTTCCTGCGCAACCGCTCGCTGATCGCCTGGGCGGCAAGCTCCGGCAGCCAGTCCTCGACCGGCACGACGAGATCCGGGGGACAGGGCAAACCGTGATGTTGGAATGCATCCTGCCAGCCTTCGCGGCGTCGGTCGATCGTCCGCCGGCCCGGACGCATCAGGAAGAGGATGCGTTTGTGCCCCAGCCGGATGAGATAGTCGGTGGCCAGATGCGCCGCCGACCGATTGCAGGGGGTTACGCTCGACAGTCGCATCATCGGATCGTCACCGTTGATCAGCACGACCGGCTTGCCGAAGCCGCGGGTGGCCTCGAGCATTCCTTCGTCGTCGACGGTCAGAAACAGCAGTCCCGCGACGTCCGGATCAACCAGTGCCTCTTCCAGCACCACCTTTTCCTCCGACTGATCAGCGACCGCGCGGGTGACGATATCGAGCCCGAGAGCCTGCGCGCGATCCCGCAACCCTTCCAGCACATAGAGCGTGAACTGGTTGCGCACGTAGTCGATCATCGCCGCGCTCGAAGCTGCCAGGATCACCTTCTTGCCGGCGACCGGGGTCGGCATTGCGTAATTGGCGTCTTTCGCCGCCTCCATGATCCGCTGGCGGATGTCCGCGCGCACGCCCTTCTCGCCGGCCAGCGCCCGCGACACGGTGGAGAGCGACACGCCCACCTTTCCCGCAATATCCTCCAGCCGCACCCGCCGGCTTTTCTTGCCGCGCTTGCCCGGCACGATCGTCGCCGCCATGACATCCTCCCATCATCGATGCGCACACTGCAAAAAATTTTCAGATTGCGCAATCAATTTTCAGATGTTTTCATGAAGGCACGCTTGGGAGAAGCGGATCGCAATGCTGCGCAGCAAATGCTGCAGCACAGGGAGGAATTGAGACATGGGCCTTTCAGCCCGGGACATCCGTGAAAAGCTTGACCGCCTCGTGACCGGCATGACCGGGCTTCGCGACGATGGCCGTTTCCACGAACCCAATCTCGACGGGACCGCCGGCGACTATATCTCTTTTGAAAGCTGGGAATGGCCGCAAGGCGTCGGCCTCTACGGCCTCATCCGTCTCTGGCTGTTCACCGGCCGCGATGATCTGAAGGCGCTGATCGAGAACTGGTATTCGGCCCGCATCGAAGCCGGGCTCCCGACGCTCAACGTCAACACCACGGCACCGATGCTCGGTCTTTCCGTCCTCTGGCGCGAAACCCGCGACCCGCGCTGGAAGCCGGTTCTCGATGCCTGGGCAGACCGCGTCATGAGCGAGATGGGCCGCACCGAGGAAGGCGCCTTCGAGCATCACGTCTCCGACAAGGTCAACAACGACGAGCTCTGGGACGATACGCTTTATATGGTCGCCCTCTTCCTCGCCTCCTACGGCGAGGCGAGCGGCCGCCGCGAGCTGGTCGATGAGGCATCAAAGCAGTTCCTCGTCCATTCCCGTTACCTCGCCGACACGAAGACCGGCCTCTGGTTCCATGGCTGGACGTTCCAGGGCCGCCATAATTTTGCGGAAGCCCGCTGGGCGCGCGGCAACGCCTGGATCACCGCCGGCATGCTCGACCTTTTTGACCTCGCCGAAGTTTCGAAGCCGGTAAAGGATTTCCTGCTTGGCGTGCTGACGGCGCAGGTCAACGCGCTGCTGCCGTTGCAGGCCGCCTCCGGCGCCTGGCGCACCCTGCTCGACGACCCGTCCTCATACGAGGAGATCTCGGCGACGGCGGGTTTTGGTTACGGCCTGCTCAAGGGTTACCGCCTCGGCCTTGGCACCCCTGAATGGCGTGCCGCCGGCCTCAAGGCCGTTGAAGCGGTGCTTGCCAATATCGACGAAACCGGCACCGTGCTCAACGTTTCCTATGGAACGCGCATGGGCCATGATCTGCAATTCTATCGGGATATTCCCATCCAGCCGACCGGCTACGGACAGGCTCTTTCGATCCTGTGCCTCTCCGAAGCCATCCGGCATGTGGAACCGGGAGGCGAGACAGCATGACGATGAAGGTTCTCTACGGGGCTGGCCCCAACGACATCAAGACCTACGACACCGCCCGCCTGCGGGCCGAATTCCTGATGGAAGACCTGTTCCAGGCCGACAGGGTGAGCTTCACCTATACCCATGTCGACCGCTTGATCGTCGGCGGCGCTGTTCCGGTATCGTCGACGCTGAGCTTCGGTTCTGGCGAAGAGATCGGCACGCCTTTCCTGCTGTCGGCCCGTGAAATGGGCATCGCCAATCTCGGCGGCACCGGCGTCGTCTCGGTCGACGGCAAGAGTTTCACCCTGGAAAACCGCGATGTGCTCTATGTCGGCCGCGGCGCAGAGCAGATTTCGGTCGCCAGCGCCTCGGCCGAAAAGCCGGCCCGGTTCTACATGAACTCCGTTCCTGCAGGCGCCGACATTCCGCACCGCCTGATCAAGCGGTCGGAATCGAAGATGCTGACATTCGGCGATCCCAAGCGCGCCAATCTGCGGAACCTGCGCATGTACATCCACCCGGAAGTCACGCCGTCCTGCCTGCTTCTGCTCGGCATTACCGACCTTGCCGACGGCAGCATCTGGAACACCATGCCGCCGCATCTGCATGAGCGCCGCATGGAAGCCTATTGCTATTTCGATCTGCCCGAAGAGGAACGGGTCATCCACCTGATGGGCCGCCCGGAAGAGACGCGCCATCTCGTGGTCAAGAACCTCGACGCGGTTCTCTCGCCCGCCTGGTCGATCCATATGGGTGCCGGCACCGCGCAATACGCCTTCGTCTGGGGCATGACCGGCGAGAACCAGGAATACAACGACGTGGCCCCCGTGGCCCTGAGCGAGCTGAGATAAGACTGCCATGAATCCCGAAGCAAACTGGATGCGAAAGACGTTGAAGCCGGGCGAAGCCGTCCGGTACTGGCAGCTCGGCCGCATCGCCGAAGAGCGTTTCGACGTGCCCGATGCCCCGATGAAGGGCGAGATGGACCCGTTCTTCTTCCTGACCAAGGTCAAGAACTTCATTCCGCACGAATATCCGTGCCGCACCATCTTTGCAGACACCTATCGCGGCAAGCGCCCGGATGTCCGCGGCTCCTTCGATGCCACCCGCTGGTGGCTGCCTTTCGGTTCGCCGCGGCTCGATCTCTCCGGCTTCTGGTTCCGCCCGACGCGGCTCGCTACCTGGACCCGCACTTATATAGAGGCGGAAACTGCCGGCACGGCAAAGATCCGCCTCGGCACCTGCGGCGGCGCCGTCATCTGGGTCAACGGCACGGAAGCCGGCTGGATGGCGCCCTACAGCCGCAATCTCGAAGCCAAGCAGGAATTCGAACTGCCGCTGGTCGCCGGCCTCAACGAGATCACGCTGTTCTTCGACGACCTCGCCGAGCGTGACGCCCGCTATTTCTATCAGTTCGACTACCTCTCAGGCCCGGCGGCCAGTGTCGCCATGCCGGTTCCGGTCACGAGCCCCGTCGCCGCAAGCCTCGAAAAGGCGCTCGACACCATGTATTTCGACCGCCAGCATTATTTCGGCGGCGATATCACCCTGCTCCTCTCCGCGCCCCTGCCGGTCGAGGTTAAGGTCAATGTCGCGGTCGAAGGCGATTTCATGTCGCGCGAGCGCTTCGATTTCGACTTCACCCTGGCCGCCGGCGCCACAAGCCTCAATATCGGCCCGTCGGAAAAGGCGCCCGCCGACTTCCGCCACTTCCGCATTACCCTCAATGCCGGCGGCTTCGTCGTGTCCCGTTCGCTGGGCGTCGAGATCTGCCACGCCGAAAGCCAGGGGCAGGCTCCTGCATCGCTGAGCGATCGCATCACCGAGACCCTGGCGCAAATCTCGGA
This sequence comes from Neorhizobium sp. T25_13, assembly GCF_002968675.1. Lineage (NCBI taxonomy): Bacteria > Pseudomonadati > Pseudomonadota > Alphaproteobacteria > Hyphomicrobiales > Rhizobiaceae > Neorhizobium > Neorhizobium sp. T25_13. The sequence goes on along the minus strand of NZ_PVBI01000012.1, from coordinate 139,824 downwards.
AAATTCCGAACGCGATACGGTCCGCGCCTTCGCCCGTCTGGCAAGCGGCCGGTCCGGTCCCGATACGGATGCGATGATCGAGGAAATCCTGCCCTCGATCGAGGACTGCCACGACTGCGCCGACTTCTCGCTGGTGCCGCTCATCTGGTCGCGCACCGTCTGGGGCAAGGACATCAACGAGAAGACCCGTGGCCGCATCGACGGTGCCATCCTCAATTACCGTTACTGGATGGATGAACCGGGTAACGACGTGCAGTGGTATTTCTCCGAAAACCACGCGCTGCTGTTCCACACCTCGGCCTATCTCGGCGGCAGCCTCTTGCCCGACGCCACCTTCGTCCGCTCCGGCCGCAAGGGTTCGGAGCAGGCAAAAGTCGGTGCCGCCCGCGTCCGCGCCTGGCTCGACCATTTCGAACATTGGGAAATGGCCGAGTTCAACTCCGCCCCCTATTTCCCGATCGACCTCAAGGGCCTGACGGCGCTCGCAGCCCTTTCGCCTGACAAGGATATCGCCGACCGCGCCAAGGCCGGCATCGTCCGCCTCTGCGAAATCATCGCCCGCTCCGCCCATCACGGCATGGTGACGGCAGCGCAAGGCCGCTCCTACGAGCACACGCTCTGCGCCGGCCGATCGCTGGAACTGTCCGGCGTTGCCCGCCTGCTCTGGGGCAAGGGGTGGTACGGCCGCCGCGTCCACTGCCTGCCGCAGATGGCCGTCTGCCTGCGCGATCATGGTCTCGAAATCCCTGCCGAATTCGCCGCGATTGCCGATCACCGCGGCAGCCAGCACCAGGAATGGCGTTTCGCCCAGGGCGAAAATTCCTTTGCGGCGCTCTACCACTACAAGGGCGAGCATTTCGCCATGGGCTCGACGGCTCATTACCGCTGGGACGAATGGGGTTACCAGGAGACCATCCTGCATCTGCGCCTCGGCGACAAGCCGGAAGCTGCGATCTGGATCAACCATCCGGGCGAGACCATCCAGTTCGGCTACGGCCGCCCGTCCTACTGGGGCGGCTGCGGCACCATCCCCCGCGCGCAGCAATACCGCGGTCTGGCGATCCTCGAATTCACCACCTACGAGGAACAGCCGGATTTCACCCATGCCTGGTTCCCCAAGGCCGAGTTCGACGAAACGCTTGTTTCCGGCGGCGTGGCGCTTGCCCGCTCCGGCAAGGGCGCCGTCATGCTCCGCACCGCCTCGAAGCTGGAGGCCGTCACCGAAGGCCCGTCGGCAGGGGCTGAACTGCGCCAGTACGGCCAGAAGACCCGCTGGATTGTCCGCGTCTGCGAAGCGGACAATCTCACTGCCGTCGAGTACCGCTTCAGCGGGCTCGCCCCGAGACAGGAATCCGACGGCACCGTCGTTGTCGAGGACCCGGAATATGGTACCGTCCGCTTCAGGAAAGACGGCTCCGTGGAAGCCGAAGGCCGCGTGATCGCGCGGGCGGATTACACAGTAAAAGGCGAAGCAACGATGCTGAGCGCTTCGTGATCTAAAAACCGGACGGGTGGAGGCCCGTCCATTCAGAGGAGGAAATGAGCATGAAAACCAAATCGCTTCTGGCGGGCGCTGCGCTCGCCCTTCTCATGTCGACGGCGGCACATGCCGGCGACGTGCGGATCATGTGGTATTCGGACGGCGTCGAAGGCGACGTCATGAAGGACCTCGTCGGCCGTTTCATGAAGGAAAACCCGGGCATCAACGTCATCCTCGACAACGTTGCCTACAGCGTCATCAAGGACCAGCTGCCCGTGCAGCTCGAAGCCGGCAACGGCCCGGATATCGCCCGCGTCACGGCGATCAAGGACCTCTCCAGGCACTGGCTCGACCTGCGCCCGCTGGTCAAGGACGCCAAGTACTGGGACGATAATTTCGGCGCCCAGGCCGACTGGATGCGTCCGGACGGCTCCAAGCAGATCTCCGGCTTCATGACGCAGATCACCCTGACCGGCGGTTATGCCAACAAAACCCTGTTCGACCAGGCCGGCGTTCCGCTTCCGGGCCCGAAGGCCACCTGGGAAGAATGGGCGGCTGCTTCCAAAAAGGTCAAGGACAGCCAGAAGCTTCCGTTCGCCATGGCGATCGACCGCTCCGGCCACCGTCTGACTGCCCCGCTCCTGTCCTACGGCGCCAACTATGTCGGCAAAGACGGCAAGCCGGCTCCGCTCGACAAGGGTGCCAAGGACTTCCTGACCAAGTTCGTCGGTTGGGTCGGTGAAGGCTCCTTCGCCAAGGACGTCTGGGTTTCGGCAGCGGGCTCGACCTACCGCGCCGCGGCCGAAGACTTCATCAACGGCCAGCTCGCCTTCTATTATTCCGGTTCCTGGCAGGTGGCGAACCTCACGACCAAGATCGGCAACAGCTTTGACTGGGTGGCGACCGGCAGCCCCTGCGGCCCGGCAGCCTGCACCGGCATGCCCGGCGGCGCGGCACTCGTCGCCGTGAAATACACCAAAAACCCGAAGGACGTCGCAGCCGTCATGGACTGGTTCGCCCAGGAGAAGATCGTCAAGGAATTCTCCGAGCGCACCCTCTTCCTGCCCGGCCACAAGGGCGTCGTCGACAAGGGCGGCCTCGACTTCAAGACCGACAACGCCTTCGCCAAGGCTGCCCTGACCAAATATGTCGAGGCATCCAAGACCACGGCCGACACCGCCCTGAAGCTGCCCGGCTGGCGCTGGTCCGACACGGTCTATGCCGCGGTCGTCACCCGCGTCGGTCAGACGCTGGCCGGCGAACTGAAACTCGATGACGCTTTCACGCGCATCGACGCCGACATCGCCCAGAAGGTCAAGGACAGCGGCCTTTGATGACAGCATTGGGGGTGAGCCTCTCACCCCGCCTCCGCTCCGCTCGGCGCACCCTCTCCCCGTAGGCGGGCGAGGATGACCGGCGACGGCGCGGCAAATCCCTTCTCCCCGCCTGCGGGGAGAAGGTGCCGGCAGGCCGGATGAGGGGCGAGCCTCGTCATCCGGACAAGAAGACAAGGAGGGATGGAATACGAACATGAGCACGACGTCTCTCACCGACCGTCTCGGCAGCCTTCTCATGGCGCCCGTGCATCTCCTGATGCGCATCATCGACATACCGCTCCGCGCCGTTCAGAAAACGGCCGGCATCGGCGGCATGGCGGCCGTATTCCTCGCCCCGAACATGCTGATCTTCGGCATTTTCGTGCTCCTGCCCCTCGTCATCAACTTCGTCTATTCGATGACCGGCGGCACGGCCTTCTTCCTTTCCGAGCGCAATTTCATCGGCGCCGAGCAGTATCAGCGCCTCTTCACCTGCACGAACTACCTCGACCCGATGTCCTGCCAGGAGGATGCCTTCTGGACCGCCGTCGGCAACACCTTCTGGTTCGTGATCCTGCAGGTGACGCTGATGATCGGCGTGTCGCTGATCACGGCATTGATCCTCAACCGCGATCTCGCCGCCCGTTCCTTCTGGCGCGCCGTGTTCTTTTTCCCGGTCCTCTTGTCGCCCGTGGTCGTCGGCCTGATCTGGAAGTGGATCCTGCAGCGCCAGGGCCTTCTGAATTTCGGCCTCTACCAGTTCGGCATCGAGCCCTATACCTGGCTTACCGACCGCAACTGGACCTTCATCGCCACGATCGGCGTCTCGATCTGGGCGCATATGGGCCTCTACACGCTGATCCTGCTCGCCGGCCTGCAGGCGATCCCGAAGGATCTCTATGAAGCTGCCGAAATGGACGGCACCAAGCCGGCGCGCGTCTTCCGGCGCATCACGCTGCCGCTTCTCGCGCCGAACCTTCTGGTCGTCGTGGTCCTCGCCCTGATCAAGGCCGTGCAGATCTTCGACGAGGTCTACGTGCTGACCGGCGGCGGTCCCGGCACCAGCACGCTCTATCTGACCCAGTACATCTACGAGACCGGCTTTGCCTCGGTGCTCCGCAATCCTGGCCTTGCCGCTGCCGCTTCGATCCTGATGGGCCTCGTGCTCGTCGTCCTGACACTGATCCAGCTCGGCATAGGCCAGCGTGGCGAAAAGAAGGGGAAACGCTGATGGGTGTCGCCTCTCGCTTCATTCTGCGCCGCCGCGGCGGCAAAAGCTGGCACTGGACGGATATCGTCACCTGGGTCTGGCTCGTCGGCGGCCTGATCATCATGTTCGGTCCGGCCGTCTGGCTCGCCTTCTCGTCCTTCAAGACGCCGGCAGCCCTTGCAGAATTCCCGCCGTCGATCCTGCCCTATGTCACCAGCCAGGCGACAGTCCAGGGTTACGACAAGCCGCTCCAGCTCTTCGAAGCCAAGATGCCGGACGGGTCGACCAAGGTGCTGGCCGAGGTGCGCCGCATCGGTCTCGTCGCCCAGATGGTCGATCCGACGACGCCCGGAGAAATCGTCCGCGTCAACATCGGCGACCGCACGCCGGTCCGCTCGGTCTCGTTCGCCACGGAAAACTACACGACGCCCTTCACCCAGTTCGATTTCCTGCGCTACCTGTGGAACTCGGTCTTCGTGACGGTGACGGCGACGCTGATCACCCTGATCGTCAATTCCATGGCCGCCTTCGCGCTGTCTAAATACGAGTTCAAGGGCCGCGGTCTCGCGATGCTGATCATCCTCGCGACGCTGATGGTGCCGCTTTCGGTGATCATGGTGCCGCTCTATTCGATCATCTCGTCGCTCGGCCTGTTCAACAGTCTCTGGGGCGTCATCCTGCCGACGGTCGCGACACCGACCGGCGTCTTCATCCTACGCCAGTACATGCTGACCATCCCGGACGAGCTGATCGACGCCGCGCGCATGGACAAGGCGTCCGAATGGCAGATCTACTGGCGCATCGTTCTGCCGCTGACGGCACCGGCGCTCGCGGTTCTGGCGATCTTCTCGGTCGTCTGGCGCTGGAACGACTTCCTGTGGCCGCTGATCGTATTGTCGCGGCGCGAACTCTACACCCTGCAAGTGGGCCTGAGCATCTATTCCGGCGAGTTGAACGTCCAGTGGCACTTCATCCTGGCGATGACGGTCGTGACCATGATCCCGGTCGTGCTTGTCTTCATCTTCCTGCAGCGTTTCATCACCACCGGCATTGCCGGCACCGGCCTGAAGTAAGGATCACCGATGGGCGAGATCACCCTCACCAAAATCAAGAAGTCCTTCGGCGCGGTCGACGTCCTGAAGGACATCGACCTCGATATCAAGGACGGCGAGTTCATCGTTTTCGTCGGCCCGTCCGGCTGCGGAAAATCGACCTTGCTGCGCACCATCGCCGGCCTTGAAAAGGTCACCGGCGGCGAGATCGAGATCGACGGCAAGCGCGTCAACGAAGTGTCCGCCGCCGACCGCGGCCTTGCCATGGTCTTCCAGTCCTACGCGCTCTATCCCCATATGAGCGTGCGCCAGAACCTCGCCTTCGGGCTTGAAAATTCCAACATGCCGAAGACCGAGGTTGCCGAGCGCATCCTCGAAGCCGCCCGCATGCTGGAGATCGAGCCTTATCTCGAACGCCGGCCCGGCCAGCTTTCCGGCGGCCAGCGCCAGCGCGTCGCGATCGGACGCGCCATCGTGCGCCGCCCGACCGCTTTCCTGCTCGACGAGCCGCTGTCCAACCTCGACGCCGAACTGCGCGTCTCGACCCGCGCCGAGCTCGCAGCCCTCCACGCCCGCCTCGGCTCGACGATGATCTACGTCACCCACGACCAGGTGGAGGCGATGACATTGGCTCACCGCATCGTGGTCATGCGCGCCGGCAAGATCGAACAGGTCGGCACCCCGCTCGACCTCTACAACACGCCCGCCAACCGCTTCGTCGCCGGCTTCATCGGCGCGCCGCACATGAACTTCCTGGCCGGCGAAGTCGCCGAGCTGGAAACCGGCACGGCGACGCTTGCGACCGCCGGCGGCCACCGCCTGCTCGTGCCGTTCTCGGGCCATTCCCTGTCCGTCGGCGACAAGCTGACGATCGGCATCCGCCCCCAGCACATCACGCTCGCCAATGATCCGGGAAGCCTCAAGGTCAAGGTGCGCCTCGTCGAAGCGCTCGGCTCCGAAACGGTCATCCACGCCGATCTGAACGGCGAAAAGCTCCTCGCCGTCGTTCCCGGCCAAAAGCTGATTTCGCCGGGCGACGAAGCCTACCTCTCCGTCGCCGGTGCGCCGCTGCACCTGTTCGACCGGAATGGACTGAGGGTAAAAGGGACATGAACCGCGCCTTGCGGCGGTTTTATTAGGGCAAGCTGATAACCCGATGATAAGAAATTGAACGCTAATATGCCCCTGGAGCAAAGCGTCATCATCGGGAAAGATCATGGGCGAGTATCAGAACAGAGCTGTCGCACTGGTAGCGGCAAGCGTGGGTGAAAATTTCGCCTTCGACCAGGAGCAACGCAGCCAGGCCTGTCTCGTGGCCGCGATAGAACTTTTTTACGTTCTTGGCGGTTCTGCCGAAGGGCTTGCAACTGCCGCGGCCACTGCTGCCACCAGGCCTACCCCCGCCACGGATACCGCAATTGGCGAGCTGATGAAGGAGATTGCCGCGATCGGCGCCATGAAGGATCTCGACATCATGCAGGCAGCGTACAATACGCTCGACCGGCAGATGCGAGCGATCAAGGCAGGTCGAGCAAGCCGCCGCCTCTACGACCGCTTTTGACCTGCGCGTCTCCCCTCACAGATACCCATTAAAAAAGGCCAGCATCGCCCGCCGCATCTCCGCCGTCTCACGGTGACCGACGCCCGCTTGCGGCAGAAACACCAGCGCACCGAGCGCCTGGGCCCTCAGATAGGCGGCTTCCGTCTCGGCAAAGGCGCGCTCCACCGCGTCAGGCGGTGTCAGCGGATCGTCCCAGCCGACGCAGATCAACTGCGGCCGCGGTGCCACCAGCCCGGCGATCTCGCCGATCGAGGTTTCCTTGAGCAGCCCCGGCACGGTCAGGTAATGCCCGTGCAGGTCATGGGCGCCGGTTTTGACCAGCGTCGCGAAATCCGCATAACAACACAGATGCGCCGTCGCCTTCACCCTCGGATCGAGCGCCGCCAGGAAATAGGCAAGCGTCGCGCCCATCGACAGACCCGCGACGCCGATCCTTTGCGGATCGGCCTCCGGCCGCCCTGCAAGCCAGGTCAGCGCCGCTGCCTGTTCCGAAAGCATCTGCCCGAACAGCGTTTTGCCATGCCAGAGCGCCGCCTTGCTCGCCGCATCCTCCGTCACCCCAGCCCGCTCGCCAAACGTCGGCATGTCGATGCAGAGCGCCACATATCCCTCGCGCGCCAGAACCGGCCCGGGGGCATCGAGCAGGGCCGGCCGGCCGTCGATCAGTTCCGATGCGCCGATATCCCAGCGGGCGCCATGCGCATGCGCATAGACGATCGCCGGGCCGCGGGTGAGGAAGCCTTCGCTCGGCCGGGTGAGGAAGCCCCGTACCTCCGCGCCATCCTCGAGCCTAAACCGCAACCTTTCGAGAATATAGCCGTCGTGGATCTCCGCGGAACAGTCCGCCAGCGTCATGGAGACTTCCTCGAAGGCAAGCAACTCCTTCAATCGCTCAACCGTGATCGCCATCTTGCCCTCCTCCCGGCGCGCCACCCTCCCCTCCAGAGAGGATGACAGCGATCCGTACCTGCCGGCTTTTCAAGGCATAGACGAAATCGCCCGCCGCCGCATCAGGCCGGCGGGTCCGCCGCTACGAAAATTTCCACCGCATCCTGCAGCTATCGAGGCAGAGGATGGAACAGCGCACGCACGCCGACTGCCTTGCGATCCTCAGTACACGGTGTCAAAAAGACGCTGACGACCGCAGAACTCTTGACTTCCACGCCCTATCGTCCGACTTCAAACGCTGAAACGAAGGGATGACGACCATGACCGAAGCCGCCCGCAGCACGATCGACCAGAGCGAAGTCGATCGGTTTTCCGCAATGGCCGCGGAGTGGTGGGACCCGACCGGCAAGTTCAAGCCGCTCCACAAGTTCAACCCCGTGCGGCTCGCCTATCTCCGCGACCGCATCTGTGAAAATTTCGGCCGCGACCCGAAGAGCCACCTGCCGCTTTCCGGCCTGCGCATCCTCGATATCGGCTGCGGCGGCGGCCTGCTCTCCGAGCCGATCGCCCGCATGGGCGCGACCGTCGTCGGCGCCGACCCGTCCGAAAAGAACATCGGCATCGCCGCCACCCACGCGGCCGAGACGGGCACCTCGGTCGACTACCGCGCCGTGACCGCCGAGCAGCTCGCCGAAGCCGGCGAGACGTTCGACGTCGTGCTGAACATGGAAGTGGTCGAGCACGTCGCGGACGTCAATTTCTTCATGACCACCTGCGCCAACATGGTCCGCCCCGGCGGCCTGATGTTCGTCGCCACCATCAATCGCACCTTCAAGGCCGGAGCGCTGGCGATCTTCGCCGCCGAAAACATCCTGCGCTGGCTGCCCCGCGGCACCCATCAATACGAAAAGCTGGTCCGCCCGGAAGAGCTCGAAAGACCGATCTCCTCAGCCGGCATGGAAATCATCCACCGCACCGGCGTCTTCTTCAATCCGCTGCAGGACCGCTGGAACCTGTCGCCGGACATGGACGTCAACTACATGATGCTGGCCAAGCGGCCTGCGTGATGGAAATTCGTGGCGTCTGTGGTACCATGTCGGAGTAGAAGGAGCTGCATATGCCGCAAGTAACCGTAAAGCTTGACGCAGTCCTGGATAGCCACATCCAAGATGCTATCGAACGAGGTGAAACCAAGTCACGCGATCGATATATCGAGGACGCGCTCCGTGATCGCTATCTCCGCGACCTCCGAAGACAGAAGCTACATGAGTCTCTTGATCGGGCGATAGCCGACGCCGATGCGGGTCGCGTCACCCCACTCGAAGAGGCCTTCGATCGCATCTTGAGCGACCTCGAAAAGTAGGGAAAGCCCGTGAAAGTCGTCATCACGGACGAAGCGCTTTCGGACATTTCCTCAATCACAAAATTTATCAGGAAAGATAATCCTCCGCGGGCGATCTCATTCGCGCTGGAATTAAGGGAAGCCTGCCGCCAGCTCGGAAATTCACCGGGCGCTTTTGCCGCTTTATCAGACTATCCGGAAAGCGGGATCAGGCGACGCCCCTATGGCAACTATGTGATCCTGTACAGGATCGGCGGTGCGACGGTCGAGATCCTCCACTACGAGGGCGTCCTCTTTCCGAAAGAGTAGCCATCCCCGCTCCCGCCGCGCACGCTGACCTCTCCCCGATCGCCAGCCGCTCGTTCAGTTCGCGTCTTCGGGAATGATCGGCAACGGCGCAATCTCGATGCCCTCGTCGAGCAGCTCACGCACCTCGCCGAGGCTCGCCTGGCCGATGATGCCGCGGGCATCCGCCTCGCCATAATGGATCTTGCGGGCTTCCTCGGGAAACTTCTCGCCGACGTCCTCGGCATTGGCCTTGATCGCCGCCACGGCTTCCTTGAGCTTGGCGATAGCCTCCTGGCGGGCGAGGTCCATCACCATCGCCTGCTTCTCTTCCTTCTTTCGGGCGGTCGAGACTGAGGGCGCCATCAGCGTCTTGGAAATGGAAGCGGAATTGCAGATCGGACAGGTGAGGAACCCGCTCGCCACCTGCCGGTCGAAATCGGCGCTTTCCGAAAACCAGCCTTCAAACGTGTGGGCGTTCTCGCAGGAAAGGGAATACTTGATCAAGCGGCCACCTCTCCCGCCGCGTCCGTAACCGCATCGAGCGAGAACTCGCGGGCGTTCTTCAGGTTCGGGATCTTTCCCCGGGCCGCCGCAACGGCGGCTATATCGATCTCGGCGAGCACGATGCCTTCGCCGGTGCCGCCGGCGGATGCCAGCATCCTGCCCCAGGGATCGACGATCATCGAATGGCCAAATGTCTCGCGGCCGTCTTCATGCACGCCACCTTGAGCGGCAGCGATCACGAAGGCACCGTTCTCGATCGCACGGGCACGCAGCAGGATTTCCCAATGGGCCTCGCCGGTCTGGCGGGTGAAGGCGGCCGGCACGGTCAGGATTTCGGCGCCGGCCAAGGCTTCGGTGCGGAAAAGCTGCGGGAAACGGACATCGTAGCAGATTGCAAAACCGAGCTTGCCGAACGGCAGGTCGGCGACGCGCGCTTCGCTGCCGGGCTCGTAGGCCGAGCTTTCACGCCAGCTCTCGCCATTGTCCAGATCGACATCGAACATATGGATCTTGTCATAGGTGCAGACCTGCCGGCCGCTGGGCGCAAACAGGAAGGCACGGTTGGCGATCTTGCCGCCGTCGACGGCGATCGCCGTGGAGCCGACATGCAGATGGATGCCGAGTTCGCTCGCAAGGCTGCGGGCGGTCGAAACGATGATGTCGCCCGCCTCGTCGCGCAGCACTGCGCGCATAGCCTTGCGGTCCCGCTGCAGGAAGCCGGTCATCTCGGGGGTCTGGACATAAACCGCCCCATGCGCCGCGGCCTCGTGGACCAGCCGCACCATGTCGGCAGCGTTCTTTTCCGGATCGACGCCGGAGCACATCTGGATAGCGGCAGCCTTGAAAGCCATGGAGGATACCTCTCAGTTCGCCAGCATCGGGTCCAGCCGGCCGGCCCGGTCGAGTGCATGCAGATCGTCGCAACCGCCAACATGCGTGCCGTCGATGAAGATCTGCGGGAAGGTCGAGCGACCGCTCGCCTTGCCGATCATCTCCTGGCGCAATTCCTGCGAATAAGTGGCGTCATGCTCGGTGTAGGAAACGCCTTTTGTCTCCAGCAATGCCTTGGCGCGTGCGCAATAACCGCAATATTCGCGGGTATAGATAGTGACCTCTGCCATGATCGTCTCCGGGCGCGGCCAGGCGGGAATGGGCCACGCGCAATAGTGTCTTCTTCTGTCATATAGGCCCGGTAACAGCCATTGCAAAGGTCAAAACCGTGACCTCTGCGGCGCCGGCTCGTCTCAATGCGCGCGTGGCGGATGAAACCGTCGCACCGGTCGTATAGACGTCGTCGACCAGCACCAGCCGCTTGCCGAAGACGCGGTCCTCATGGCCCGGTGCGATTGCGAAAGCCGCCCGCACGTTGTCCTCGCGGGCCCGCGCCGAAAGCCCCACCTGCCGGTTCGTGCGTTTGACGCGGATGAGTGTGGACGGCAGGAATGGCTGGCCGGATTTTCGCGACAGATGCCGGGCAAGCTCCGCCGCCTGATTGAATTTCCGCGATGCGAAGCGCGAGCGATGCAGCGGCACCGGCAGGATGCCGTCGCAGTTTGCGACGTAACCATCGGAGGCACGCAGCATCCATCCGGCCATCATACCTGCGAGATCGGTGCGGTCGCGGTATTTCAGCGAATGGACAAGGTCGCGGGCCGCGCCCTCGAAGATTGCCGCCGAACGCAGGCGGTCGAAGACGGGCGGTTCGGCAATCGCTTGCGCCGACAGAATGCCAGGCCCTGGATCGTAGGAAAACGGCAGGCCGAGCGTCTCGCAATAGGGCCGCTCGATGAACCGGATTTCACGCCAGCAGGCGGGGCAGAAGCCCTGATGCGCGCCCGTTCGCACACCGCAGCCGGGACAGGTCGGGGGATAGACGAGATCGCCTACCCATCTCGTCCACCCCACGGCAAACGATGTTAAAAGTCGCAGGGCATTGACGTTGGGCTCGGCGGACATGACTTGACAATAGCGGACGGAGGGCGCCTTTGCGACGGCAGAATACGAGTGGACGGCCATGGAAATTCTTTTCGACGAACAGCTGGTAAGTGCACGGCGCAGACGCGCGATAACCGCCAAGGACAGCAATGCCGCCTTCCTTCTGGACATTGCCGGCCGCGAGCTTGCAGACCGGCTGGCGGTCGTCGAACGGCAATTCGAGACCGCGGTAGAACTCCATGGCGGAACCGGCATCGCGGCCCGTGAGGCGCTTGCCACCGGCAAGGTCGGCACCTTGAGCCGCGTCGAGACCGATGCCGCCTTCGCAAGGCCCGGAGACGCTTTCACCGCGGCTCCGTTCGAAGACGTCCCCCTGGAACCCGAATCCGTCAATCTGGTCCTGTCGCCGCTCTCGCTGCACCTGGTCAACGACATGCCCGGCACGCTGGTCCGCATCCGCCGCGCCCTGAAGCCCGACGGGCTTTTTCTAGCAGCGATTCCCGGCTCCGGCACGCTGCAGGAAATGCGCGACGTTCTTCTGTCTGCCGAGGCGGAACTGACCGGCGGCGCGAGCCCCCGCGTCATTCCGTTTGCCGATGTGCGCGATGTCGGCGCCCTGCTGCAGCGGGCCGGTTTCTCGCTGCCGGTTGTCGATGCCGAGACCTACACGGTGCGCTACGACTCGCTCTTCCCGCTGATGCGCGATTTACGCGCCATGGGCATGACCAACCCCGTCGCGGGCCGCAGCCGCGTGCCGGTCGCGAGGCGTTTCTTCGTAAGGGCTGCAGAACTTTATGCGGAACGTTATTCCGATCCGGACGGCCGCATCCGCGCCACGTTCTCGATCATCTACGCATCCGGCTGGGCCCCGCACGAAAGCCAGCAGAAGCCGCTGAAGCCGGGATCCGCCAAGATGCGGCTGGCCGAGGCTCTCAACAGTCGCAGCCCGCGCTGAACGGCCCCGACCCAAATTCAGGGAACAGGGTCGTCAACGCTGTTAGAGATGGTTTTGAACGTATTCGTCAATGCGTCGGTAAAGGTGGTGAACCCTGCGATCATCGACAGCGAGATGATCCCGATAATGAGGCCATATTCCACGGCCGTTGCGCCGCTATTATCCTTCAGAAGAAACCTGAAAAGGCGCATGGAATATCCTTCAATCAACATCAGCGGGCCAAAAAGCCCTTGGCGTCAGCAGTCGCTGCCGACGCCATAACCCTGCACGATGCAGACCGAGCCCGGCGTTTCCTGCAGCACGCTGCGCCGGATCGTATAATGTCTTGCGCCCTTTTCGCCGGGCTTGATGGAGCCCGTGCTGATCAGGTCGAAATCCTCCTGGACATGCGCCAGTCGGCGCTCGTCATTGCGGCCAGCAAGCATCGGCGTCACGATCAGTGAAAGAGCGATCGCGGCCGTCCCAAACAGAAGAGCGATATTGAGCGCGCCGGTTTTGCCGGAGCCATGCGTCGCCCGCTGACGGACCCGCACAGTTTTCCAGAATTCCTCGTCCATGCCTTCTAAAGCCTCATCAACGCGTTACCGGATAAGCCTTGAAGGTGCCACAATCGGCTAAACGATCCCTTAACGCCGTATGAATTCGGCCGCTCTAATTTTACCGATCAGAGCAGATCCTGCAGGATCGGGATCAGCGGCTCGTCGGCCGGCGGCATCGGGTAATCCCTGAGCGCCTTCGGCCGCACCCATTTGATCGCCTGCCCTTCCCTTCCCGTCGGAATGCCTTCGAACCGACGGCAGACATAGAGCGGCATCAGGAGGTGGAAGGTCTCGTAGGTGTGGCTGGCGAAGGTGAGCGGCGCAAGGCATGGAATCCTGGTCTTGATGCCGAGCTCTTCCTCGAGCTCGCGCACCAGCGTCTCCTCGGGCGTCTCACCGGGCTCGACCTTGCCGCCGGGAAATTCCCAGAGACCGGCCAGCGATTTGCCCTCCGGGCGCTGCGCCAGAAGAATGCGGCCGTCGGTATCGATCAGCGCGCAGGCGGCGACGAGCAGTATCTTTAAGGGGGCATCGCTCATGCCCGGCTTTCCTGCCGCCAGTAACGGTATTCGTAGGCCTTGCGGAAGCCGAACTTTCGATAAAGCGCCATCGCCGGTTCGTTGGTCGAGACGACCTGCAGCCAGGCCGAACGCGCACCGCTGATACGAGCCCAGCGTAGCGCCGAAGACAGGATTTCGGTGCCGAGACCCTCGCGCCGATGCGCCTGGGCCACGGCAAAGGAGATGATGCCGGCAAGATCGTTGTCCTGGACGCAGAGCGCCACGGCCGCGGCTCCTTCCTGCGGATTCTCCTTGATGAAGAAGCCGGAGGTCGGCTTGATCGAACTCAGGATCTCGGCAAGCGCCGGCTTCAGCGCCGGATCTTCGTTATCGATCGCCAGGCTCGCGTCGCAGAACCGGCCGATATCGTGGCTCGGCAGGTGATCGAGCGTGTCCGGCAGTTCCAGTTCGGTGAGGTTGACAGTCAGGACGTCGACGGTCTCGAACACCCGCCAGCCGGCGGCATCGAGATGGTCGATCAGCCTGGGAGGAGCGAGCGGCGTCTCCCGGACGACCAACTCACGGCCGTAATTCTCGAACCGCTTGCGCGCCTTCTCGAGCCGCATCGCCATGTCGCGGTGATCGGACGGGTCGAGCGGCACGATGCAGTTCAGGCGCTTTGAAGGATGGCCGCCGGTCAGCCGAACCTGCCAGCTCCCGTCATAAACGACGGACGCCGCCGGCCAGGCTCGAAAGCCCACGGCTTCGAGCCGCCTGACCAATGGCAGATCGTTCTGAGGAGATGATGCTTCGTTCAATTCCTGTCAGCTCCGGTAGTCGCCGTTGATGGCAACATATTCCTTGGTGAGGTCGCAGGTCCAGACGGTCGCCCGGCCGTTGCCGAGACCGATATCGACCTTCACGGGAATGTCCTGTTCCTTCATGACGGCGGTGGTCGCGGCTTCGGAATAGGCCGGATCGCGCTCGCCGTCGACGGCGACACGAACATCGCCGAACCAGATCGCCAGCCGGTCGCGGTCGGCCATTTCGCCGGACTTGCCGACGGCCATGACGATGCGGCCCCAATTGGCGTCTTCACCGGCGATCGCGGTCTTGACCAGCGGCGAATTGGCGATCGACAGCGCGATTGTCTTTGCCGCGGCATCGCTTTCGGCGCCGGTGACGGTGATCTCGACCATCTTGCGGGCGCCTTCGCCGTCGCGCACGACCTGCAAGGCCAGATCCTTGAGCAGGTCGTTGAGCGCCGCGCGGAAGCTCGTGAGGCGTGGATCGTCGGCGGCCTCGACGCGGGCCTGCCCATCGTCGGCGGCGGCGCCGGTTGCAAACAGCATCAGCGTATCGGAGGTCGAGGTGTCGCTGTCGACGGTGACCGAATTGAAGGTCGGGCCGACGCCGGCGGAAAGCAGGTTCTGCAGCGCCGGCGACGCGATGTCGGCATCGGTCGCCACGAAGGACAGCATGGTCGCCATGTCGGGCGCGATCATGCCGGCGCCCTTGGCGATGCCGTTGATCGTCACCGTGACGCCGCCGATCTCGGCGGTGCGGGTCGCGACCTTCGGATAGGTGTCGGTGGTCATGATCGCCTTGGCAGCTTCGAGCCAGAAGTTGCCGGTGGCGCCGCTGTTCATGTCGCCGAGCACGCCTGCGAATTTCGTCGCGTCGAGCGGCTCGCCGATCACGCCGGTCGAAGCCAGATAGACCTCGTTCTCGCCGCAGCCGACAGCCTCGGAGGCCGATTTGGCGGTAAGTTCCGTCGCTGCCTTGCCCCTGATGCCGGTAAAGGCGTTGGCATTGCCGGAATTGACGACCACGGCGCGTGCCACCCCGTGCGACAGATTGGCACGGCAGAAATCGACCGGCGCCGAAGGGCACCTGGAGCGAGTGAAGACGCCGGCGACGGTCGCCGGCTCGTCAAACACCATCAGCAGCACGTCGGTGCGGTTCTTGTACTTGATCCCGGCGGCGGCTGTCGCCATGCGCACGCCGCGGATCGCCGGCATGTCGGGATAGGATTTCGGAGCGAGCGGCGAAACGGAATCGGACATCGGAAATTACCTGGCTCAAATATGGAGAGGGCCCGGAAAATCCGGGCCCGTTGTCGGGAATTACTGCTGGACCGGCGCGTCGCCCGCGTCCTGCATCTTGCTGACGTCTTCATAGCCCTTCTTGAGGGCCGCATCCTTGATGTCGATCTTCTGTTCGCTCTTGGCCTTGGTGATGAGAGCGACGTACTTGTCGCGCATCACCAGTTGCTTGACCTGGTCCTCGACCTGGTCGAAAGCCGGCGCCGGGGCATCGCGCGTGTCTTCCAGCTTGATGACGTGATAGCCGAACTGCGACCTGACCGGCGTCTTGCTGTATTCGCCCTTCTTCAGCGTGAACGCGACTTCTTCGAATTCCGGAACCATACGGCCGCGGCCGAACCAGCCAAGGTCGCCGCCTTCATCCTTGTTGGAATCCTGGGACTTTTCCTTGGCGATCGCGGCGAAATCCTTGCCCTTGTCGAGATCGGCGATGATCACCTTGGCTTCGTCCTCGGTCTTCACGAGGATGTGGCGGGCATGCACCTCTTCCTGCTTCGGCAGGGAAGCGATTTCCTTGTCGTAACGAGCCTTGATCTCTGCCGGGGTGGTGGCATCGATCACATGCTTGCGGAAATAGGCGTTATGCAGCTCGCGGTCGGCGATGTAATCCATCCGCTTCTTGAAGTCCGGCGTATCCTTGATGCCTTCGGCGAGAGCACCCTTGGCAAGCAGCTTGACGTCGATGGCGCCGGAAAGGGCTGCGACCTTCTTCTGTTCGTCCGGAAGCTGGGCGAGCTGCGGGTCGAGGTTCTGGACTGCAATATCCAGTTCCGACTGGTGAATTTCCAGGTCGCCAACCTTGGCAACGACGGTATCCTCCGCCGCAAAGGCGGGAGCCTGGCAGAGGATCGCAGCGGCCAGCGCGGCCGTCATGAGAAATTTGTGGCGCAACATCGATAAAGACCTTTCGATAAGGATACCGGTTTCAGAACGTCTGATTCCGGCCAGAAAACCTTCACAAACACCGGATTGTGGCCATTCTGTATCGGCCGCCACCGTTGACATCATTCGACCCCCCTCTTATCTGTCACGCAACTTGGCGTCCAGCAGAGTTTCCGGGCGTGACGGGTCATTTTATCGGCATCAGAAACCGATGGTTCGACCGGTCCCGCGCCCCCATGGGACAGATTTCAGAAAGGACCATTCGCATGGTCAGCCTTGGCGGCATCGCCCGCAAATTGTTCGGTTCGGCAAACGATCGCCGCGTGCGCGGCTACCAGCCGACTGTCGACGCCATCAATGCAATCGAGGAGAAGACCAAGGCTCTCTCCGACGAGCAGCTTGCAGCCCAGACGGTGGAGTTCAGGAAACTGCTCGCCGAGGGCAAGACGCTCGACGACCTCCTGATCCCGGCCTTTGCGGTCGTGCGCGAGGCTTCCCGCCGCGTACTCGGCATGCGCCCGTTCGACGTGCAGCTGACCGGCGGCATGATCCTTCACGATGGCGCGATTGCCGAGATGAAGACCGGCGAAGGTAAAACGCTGGTGGCGACGCTGGCGGTCTACCTGAACGCCCTCGCCGGCAAGGGCGTGCATGTGGTCACCGTCAACGACTACCTGGCCCAGCGCGACGCCCATACGATGGGCAAGCTCTACGGCTTCCTGGGCCTGACGACCGGCGTCATCGTCCATGGCCTCAGCGACGAAGAACGCCGCGCCAACTATGCCTGCGACATCACCTATGCCACCAACAACGAGCTCGGCTTCGATTATCTGCGCGATAACATGAAGTACGAGCGCAGCCAGATGGTCCAGCGCGGCCACAATTACGCGATCGTCGACGAAGTGGACTCGATCCTGGTCGACGAGGCGCGCACGCCGCTGATCATCTCCGGCCCGCTCGACGACCGTTCGGAACTCTATAACACGATCGACGCCTTCATCCCGGTACTGACGCCGGAAGACTACGAGATCGACGAGAAGCAACGCTCTGCAAACTTCTCCGAGGTCGGCACCGAAAAACTCGAGAACCTGCTGCGCCAGGCGGGCCTGCTGAAGGGTGAATCCCTCTACGACGTCGAGAACGTGGCGATCGTCCACCACATCAACAACGCGCTGAAGGCCCACAAGCTCTTCACCCGCGACAAGGACTATATCGTCCGCAACGACGAGATCGTCATCATCGACGAATTCACCGGCCGCATGATGCCCGGCCGCCGCTATTCGGAAGGCCAGCACCAGGCGCTCGAAGCCAAGGAAAAGGTGACGATCCAGCCGGAGAACCAGACGCTCTCCTCGATCACCTTCCAGAACTATTTCCGCATGTACGGAAAGCTCGCCGGGATGACTGGTACGGCCCAGACCGAAGCGGAAGAGTTCGGCAATATCTACAAGCTCGAGGTGATCGAAGTACCGACTAACCTGCCGATCCAGCGTATCGACGAGGACGACGAGGTCTACCGGACCTTCGACGAAAAGTTCAAGGCGATCATCGAAGAGATCAAACAAGCCCATGAGCGCGGCCAGCCGGTTCTGGTCGGCACCACGTCGATCGAGAAGTCGGAACTGCTGGCGACCATGCTGCGCCAGTCGGGCTTCAACAATTTCCAGGTGCTGAACGCCCGTTACCACGAGCAGGAAGCCTATATCGTCTCGCAGGCCGGCGTGCCGGGCGCAGTGACGATCGCCACCAACATGGCCGGCCGCGGCACCGACATCCAGCTCGGCGGCAATATCGACATGCGCCTCGAACGCGAGCTCGAAGGCATGGAGCCGGGTCCGGAGCGCGATGCGCTGGAAGCGGCAAGCCGCGAGGAAGTGAAGCAGCTCAAGGAAAAGGCGCTTGCCGCCGGCGGCCTCTACGTCATCGCCACCGAGCGCCACGAAAGCCGCCGCATCGACAACCAGCTGCGCGGCCGCTCCGGCCGTCAGGGCGACCCCGGCCGTTCGAAATTCTACCTGTCGCTCCAGGACGACCTGATGCGCATCTTCGGCTCCGACCGGATGGACAGCATGCTGCAGAAGCTCGGCCTCAAGGAAGGCGAAGCGATCGTCCATCCGTGGATCAACAAGGCGCTCGAACGCGCCCAGAAGAAGGTCGAAGCCCGCAACTTCGATATCCGTAAGAACCTTCTGAAATATGACGACGTCACCAACGACCAGCGCAAGGTGATCTTCGAGCAGCGCATCGAGATGATGGACTCGGAAGACGTATCTGAGACCGTCGAGGACATGCGCAACGAGGTGATCGAGGTTCTCGTCGCCAAGCACATTCCCGAACGCGCCTATGCCGAACAATGGAATGCCGCCGGCCTTCGCGAAGACGTCGACCGGATGCTCAACCTCGACCTGCCGATCGAAGACTGGGTCAAGGAAGAAGGGATCGGCGAGACCGATATCCGCGAGCGCATCACCGAGGCTGCCGACAAGGCCGCGGCCGATCGCAAGGAGCGCTTCGGCGCCGATATCATGACCTATGTGGAGCGCTCGGTGCTGCTCCAGACGCTCGACCACCTGTGGCGCGAGCATATCGTCAATCTCGACCACCTGCGTTCGGTCATCGGCTTCCGCGGTTACGCCCAGCGCGATCCGCTGCAGGAATACAAGGCGGAAGCCTTCGAGCTGTTCCAGGCCCTGCTCGCCAACCTGCGCGAGGCGGTCACTGCCCAGCTGATGCGCGTCGAGCTGGTGCAGAACCCCGAGCCGCCGCAGCCGCCGGCCGTCTACGACGAACAGCATGTCGATCCGACGACCGGCCTCAACCAGGTCAACGGCTTCGACAGCGAGAACTTTATCGCCGCACCGGAAGACCGCCGGCCTGAAGATCCCTCCACCTGGGGCAAGATCGGCCGCAACGAGGCCTGCCCCTGCGGATCCGGCAAGAAATACAAGCATTGCCACGGCGCCTTCGAACAGGCCTGAGGCTTCCGCGAAACCTGATGATGCGAACGCCGCCCCTGGGCGACGTTTTCGTTTCCGCCTTCCGGAAGGACTGCATCAACCTTCGGCTGGAGACCCGGCGCAGATTTCCCGAACACATGTCCGCAGCCACCGGTGAGCCGGATCGGCATCCAGCCGCGGATGCCAGAGCAATGACACGGTGATCTCGGGCACCGGGACCGGCAGGGCGAAACTGAACATTCCGGCGCGCAGGTTGCCGCTGTGCCGCTCGGGAATGCTGGCGATCAGATCCGAACACCTGGCGAGAGCCAGCGCCGTCGCGAAACCGTCGACGATCGTCATGATCCGCCGTTCCAGCCCCGACGCCGCCAGAGCCTCGTCGATCGCCCCCCTTTCAAGCCCCCGTCGCGAAACCAGGATATGATCGCCCGCCGCGTATCGCCGAGCCGATATCTCGCCCTCGGCCAGCGGGTGCCCGCTGCGCACGACGCCGATGAAACGGTCCCGGAACAGTGCCTGGGCCCGCACTTCCGGACCGATCGTCGCGCCGACGACCCCGGTTTCCAGATCGACGCTTCCGTCACGAAGCGAGGTGCTCTCCTTGTCCGGCTTGCGGATGAACCGCAGCCGCACGCCCGGCGCCCGAGCGCTGACACGAGCGATGAGGCCAGGCCCGAAATTCTCGACGAAACCCTCGCTGGTGCGCAGCGTGAATGTCCGGACCAGCTTACCGAGATCGAGCATCTCGACCGGCCGCAAGACCGCTTCCGCATCCTGCACGAGGCCGCCGACCCGTTCGCGCAGTTCGATCGCCCTTGGCGTTGGCACGAGCCCGCGGCCCGCCCTCACCAGCAGCGGATCGCCCGTCGTCTCGCGCAATCGCGCCAGGGCCCGGCTCATGGCCGACTGGCTGAGCCGCAGCCGTTTGGCCGCCCGCGCCACGCTGCCTTCGGCCAAAAGAACATCGAGGGTAAAAAGCAGGTTGAGATCAGGTCTGGACATGCGCGCAGCATAACACAGGCGCTTCGCTATGACATGGCGTCCGATGCATTGAATCGATGCAAATGATGCGCCTTCCGCCATGCGTGCCCTTGAGATAGCCCTTGGACAATAGTTTCTGGAGGTTCCCCCATGATACCCGTTCGACTGATACCCATCATTTTCGGCCTTGTTCTTTCCTGCCTGATGTCCCTGCTCATCTCCGGCGTTTCCACGCTCCGCAGCGCAGGGCTGATCGACGGCTTCTTCCGAATCTGGATGGGAGCATGGCTTCCCTCCTGGATCATCGCTTTTCCGGTCGTGCTGGTTGTCGCACCGCTGGCGCGCCGGATCGTCAGCAACCTCGCGAAGCCGGCCCCGAAACCGGCGGAGGGCGGAAAACGATGACCTCTGCCGCCCACGATCCGGTTCCGAAACCGGCAGAGCGGGCGAGTACCCTCCGTGGGGCGCTCGCCGGTCTTTCGCTCTCGATGTTGCTCTCTTCGCTCGGCACCAGCGTCGCCAATGTCGGCCTGCCTACATTGGCGCAGGCGTTCGACGCCTCCTTCCAAGGGGTCCAATGGGTAATCCTTGCCTATCTTCTCGCAATCACCACCCTGATCGTCAGCGTCGGGCGGCTTGGCGACATTGCGGGACGTCGGCGGCTCCTGATCGCCGGGATCACCCTTTTCACGGTGGCCTCGATCGCCTGCGGGATTGCTCCGACGCTGGGCATCCTGATCGCCGCAAGAGCCGCACAGGGTCTCGGAGCCGCCGCCATGATGGCCCTCACCATGGCTTTTGTCGCTGACATATTTCCAAAGACACGCATCGGCGCGGCCATGGGATTGCTCGGCACCATGTCGGCAATCGGCACCGCGCTCGGCCCTTCCCTGGGCGGCCTTCTGATCGCCGGCGCCGGCTGGCGGGCGATCTTCCTGATCAACGTGCCGCTGGGCCTGCTGGCTCTCCTTCTTGCCTTTCGTTACCTGCCTGCCGATCTTCACCGCGAAAGACCGGACCAAAGACCCGGCTTCGACGTCTCGGGCACGCTGCTGCTTGCCCTGGTGCTTGCAGCCTATGCACTCGCCATGACGATCGGCCGCGGCAGCCCTGGTCCGGTCAACGCCGCTCTGCTGCTGCTGGCTGCCGTCGGAGCCGGCCTGTTTGTTCTTGTCGAAGCGAAAGCGGCGTCGCCCCTGATCCGACTGTCGATGTTGCGCAATCCAGCCTTGAGCACGGGATTGATAACCAGCGCGCTTGTCTCGGCGGTGATGATGTCGACGCTGGTGGTCGGGCCGTTCTATCTTTCGCGTTCGCTTGGTCTCGACGCAGCTTTCGTCGGGCTCGTCATGTCGATCGGCCCAATCGTTTCCACGCTCAGCGGCGTACCGGCCGGCCGGCTCGTCGACCGCCTGGGCGCGGGGACGGCGGTCGTCATCGGCCTTGTCGGAATGGTGGCCGGCTCGTTGGCCCTCACCCTGCTTCCCGGAACGTTCGGCATCGGCGGTTACATCGCCGCCATCACGGTGCTGACGCCCGGTTATCAACTGTTCCAGGCAGCCAACAACACCGCGGTCATGGTGGACGTCGGTGCGCAGCAGCGCGGCGTCGTTTCCGGCCTGCTCAATCTGTCGCGCAATCTCGGCCTCATCACCGGCGCCTCGCTGATGGGCGCGGTGTTTGCAATGGCCTCGGGAACGGGCGATGTCGCGGCGGCACCTCGCGAAGCCGTGGCCGCCGGCATGTCGTTCACCTTCGCGATTGCCGTGGGGATGATTGCCGTCGCACTCGCCATTGCCGCCATTCACCAGGCTGTTCCGGCCGTCCGCAACCTTTTGACCCGTTCTTCCAGGGAGCCTTGAAGTTCACAGTTGGTGAAGCCATCGACGCCCGGGCGAACCCTTTCTTAACCCTGCTGTGGCAACACTTTTGCCCATTGTTCCCGTCGTCGTTACGAGTATTGCGTGCCCATCATGGCGGTTATCGAAACAGCGGAAAGATTGCTTCCGCCTGGTCTTAGGACCCGGCTGGCACCGCTGACCCGCAAGCTCGAATCCATCCTTACCGACGACGACGAGACAGCCCGCGCCCAGCGTCGCGCGCTGACTGCCTTCGTGATCCGGGTCGCAAGCGCGGCCATCGCCTTCGTGTCACAGATCGTGCTCGCCCGCCTGATGGGCGAATTCGAATACGGCATCTTCGCATTCGTCTGGGTTCTGGTCGTGCTTGCCGGCAATCTCTCCTGCCTCGGCTTCCACACGTCCGTCATTCGTTTCCTGCACCAGCACAAGGCGCGCGAAGAAGTGGCGACCGTGCGCGGGCTCAATCTTGCTGTCCGCCTGGTGGCGCTGATTTCGGCAAGCATGGTGGCCGGCCTCGGCTTCCTGTTCCTGCATGTCTACGGCCACACGGTCGAGGCCTACTACCTCGTGCCGGTGTCGCTGGCCTTCTTCACCATACCGATGATCGCGCTCGGCGACGTGCTCGACGGCACCGCGCGTTCGAACGGATGGACGGTGACGGCGCTCTCGCCCACCTACCTGATCCGCCCGACCCTGATCCTCGCGTTCATGCTGGTCGCACTGTGGTTCGGCGCTGCCCACACGGCCGTTACCGCCATGCAGGCAGCCCTTGCCGCAACCTATGTCACGACGCTCCTGCAGCTGCTGCGCCTGACGCTGCGCCTGCGCCGGCTCTATGGCCCTGGCCCGATGCAGTTCGAGATCGGCGCTTGGTTCCGTTATTCCCTGCCGCTCTTCCTCGTCGACGGCATCGGCTTCCTGCTGACCAATGCCGACGTCGTCGTCGTCGGCCTCTACCTGCCGCCGGACCAGGTTGGCATCTATTACGCCGCCGCAAAGACGATCGTGCTGGTGCAGTTCGTCTACTTCTCGATCAAGGCAGCCGCCGGTCCCCGCTTCTCCGCCATCATGGCGGACGACGACATGCCGGCGCTGGCCGCCTTTGCCGGACAGACCGCGCGCTGGAGTTTTTGGCCGTCGCTTGCCGTCGGGCTCATGGCGCTGGCAGCCGGCGAACTGCTCCTGTCGCTGTTCGGCAGCGCGTTCACGGCCGGCTACTGGCTGATGGCGATCCTGTTTTGCGGCATCCTCGCCAAATCCATGGTCGGCCCCGGCGAGGTGCTGCTCAGCATGGCCGGTCGCCAGAAGCTCTGCGTCCTGCTTTACGCCGTGACGCTGTTGGCGAGCATCGTTCTCAACATCGCGCTGATCCCCCGCTTCGGCCTGACCGGGGCCGCGATGGCGACGGCGGCGGCGATGATGATCGAGGCTATCCTGCTGCATATCGCAGTCCGCCGCACGCTCGGCATCGTGCTCTTCGCCTTTGCCGATCCGACGCCCTCTGCTCCTTCAAAGGCTTCCTGACCATGGCGCAACCTCCGTTCAGCAGCGAATTCGAGGGCAATGGCGGCGGCCGGATGAGCATGCTCCAGACGCTCCGCGCCGAGCGGCCGGATGCCGACACGCATCTCCAGGTCGGCCGGCCGGGCCGTGAGCTCTGCCTTTACCCTGCCGCCTTCGGTTACGACCTGCAGGAAGAACTTGAATTCCTCTCCAACCGTGCGCTGGAGCCGAACATCTTCTTTTCGGCCCGGCTGCTCGCCCCCGCCATGCCGCGGGTCGAGGACAAGCAGGTCCGCCTGGCGCTGATCCGCGACGAGACCGGTACGCGCAGCCGCATGCGGCTGCTGATGCCGTTCACGGTCGAAAAACCCGGCTTTTCCGTCGGCGCCTCGATCATCCGTGCCTGGGCCAATCCCTTCGGGCCGATCGGCACGCCGCTCGTCGATGCGGAAGACAGTGCCGAGACGATCGACAATCTTTTCGAGGCGCTGAGCATGCGCGAAGCCCGCCTGCCCTCGGTGCTGGTCATGCCGGACGTCAGGCTCGCCGGTCCGTTCGCACAACTCGCCAAGGCGGTCGCGATCGGCCGCAACCTGCCGGTCACCGTCACCGATCCCAATCTGCGGCCGATGCTGGAAAGCCTGCTCGACGGCGAAGCCTATCTGAAACACTCGATCTCGTCGCACCACTACCGCGAAATGCGCCGCCTGTGGCGCAATCTCGGCAACAAGGGCTCGCTCAGCTACTCGGTTGCCCGCCAGCCGGAAGAGATCCGGTTGCGGATGGAGGAATTCCTGGCGCTCGAAGCCAAGGGCTGGAAGGGCCGCAAACGCTCGGCCCTGATCAACGACCGTTACCGCGCCGCCTTCGCCCGCGAGGCGATCACCAACCTGGCGGAAGTCGACGCGGTCCGCATCCACACCATCGATTTCGACGGCCGCGCGATCGCTTCGCTCATCGTCTTCATCATGGCCGGCGAGGCCTATACGTGGAAGACCGCCTACGACGAGGGTTTTTCCCGGTTCTCGCCCGGCAAGCTGCTGATGGTAAAACTGACCGAGTGGCATCTCGAAGACGCCAACATCATGCGCACCGACAGCTGCGCGATTCCCGATCACCCGATCATGAGCCGCTTCTGGGAAGAACGCGAGGAGATGGGGACGCTGGTGATCGGCCTGCGGCAGAACGGCGACCGCGACGTGCGCCAGGTGGCAGCCCAGCTTCACCTCTACCGCAACACCCGCAACATGGCCCGCATGCTCCGGGAAAAGATCATGTCGCTTGCCGGCCGTTCCGGAGCAGTTACGCCTTGACGATCACTCGGCAGCCGCCTTGTCCCGCAGCAGCCGGCGGATGACCTTGCCGCTGGTCGTCAGCGGAATATCGTCGACGAAGGCGACCTCGCGGGGATATTCGTGCATCGAGAGCCGCGTCTTCACCCAGTCGCGGATCTCCAGAGCCAGTTCGTCGCTCGGACGATAGCCGGGCGCGAGCGCGATATAAGCCTTGACGATCTCGGTACGGATCGGGTCCGGCTTGCCGACCACGGCTGCCAGCCGCACCGCCGGATGGCCGGTCAGGCAGTCCTCGATCTCGCTTGGCCCGATGCGGTAACCGGACGAGGTGATGACGTCGTCGTCCCGCCCGATGAATTCCACATAACCGTCGCGGTCCTTTCGTCCGAGATCGCCGGTGATCAGCCAGTCGCCGACGAACTTCGCCTCGGTCGCCGCCTCGTCGTTCCAGTAGCCGAGGAACATCACCGGATCCGGACGACGAATGGCGATCTGCCCCATCTTGCCGGCCGGCAGCTCGATGCCCCTGCCGTCGACCACGGCCACATGATGGCCCGGCACCGCCCGCCCGATCGCCCCGCCGCGCGACACGCCGAGATTGGCGGCCGAGGACAGCACGAAATTGCATTCTGTCTGGCCGTAGAACTCGTTGACCGTCAGCCCCAGCGCCGCCTTCGCCCAGTCATAGGTCTCGCGGCCCAGCGCCTCTCCGGCCGACGCGATGGTCCGCAGCTTGAGATCGTATTTTTCAAGCGGCTTTTCGACGGATTTCAGGAGCCGCAGCGCCGTCGGCGGGATGAACGCGTTGCGCACATCCATTTCGCTCATGATACGGAAGGCCATGTCCGCATCGAATTTCTGGGCTGGCGAGGAGACGACCGGAATGCCGAGCATCAGCGCCGGCATCAGCACGTTGAGCAGGCCGCCGGCCCAGGCCCAGTCGGAAGGCGTCCAGATCCGGTCCCCTTGCTGCGGTGCGAATTCATGCGCCAGCTGGAAACCGGGAATATGGCCGGCCAGCACCCGATGACCGTGCAGCGCCGCCTTCGGCGGCCCGGTCGTGCCGGAGGTGAAGATCATCAGAGCCGGATCGTCCGGCCCGCTGTCGACGACCTCGAACAGCGGCGGATGCGCGGCAATCAGCGCATCGAGCGCCAGCAGGCCGTCGCCGGCAGGCGTATCTCCGGTGACGATCACATGCCGCAAATCCGGCAGCTTTTCCCTGAGGTCGGCCAACCGCGACAGGCCGAAGGGATTGGTGACGATCGCCGCCGCCCCCGAAGCCTTCAACCGATATTCGAGCGCCTCGGCACCGAACAGAAGCGCCAGCGGCAGGGCAATGCCGCCCATCTTGTAGATCGCCACATGCGCGATCACCGTCTCGAAACTCTGCGGCAGAAGAAGTGCGACGCGGTCGCCGGGCTTCAGACCCAGCGCGACAAAGGCGTTCGCAAGCGCAGCAGACCGCCCGGACAGCTCGCCATAGGTCAGCGCCGGATGAGCGCCGTCCGGGCTGAAATGCTGGAGACAGATGCGATCCGGAAATTTTTCCGCCCAGGCATCGCTGACCGCCTCCCCCATGTTGAATCGCTGCGGGATTTCCCAGGCGAAATCGCGAAAAAGGTCTTCATAGGAGGTACGGGCAGGCAGTTTCATGGGCAGCGCTTCTATTTTTGCTGCACCAGCTAACATCCGGGATGCTTAGAATACAAGGGGGACACGGGAGGGGACCTATATGGCGACCTCCGGAGGCGCCAGGCGGCGCGCATGTTCCGGGAGGCGCTAAAAAAGACGGCGCGATCTGCCGCCAAGGATCGGGAAAAACGACAGCGAGCTGCCTTGATCCGGGACAATCTCGCAGCTGCGAGGCATGTGAGATTGCAACCTCACTTCATCCTTGCATGCCGGTGCGGCCCCGTGATAGAGCGCATACCGCTACCCGAGTGCCCCGTTGGCGGAATTGGTAGACGCGCCTGACTCAAAATCAGGTTCCGAAAGGAGTGCTGGTTCGATTCCGGCACGGGGCACCACATCACTTTCCGACCTTTGATTTCCTTATGCTATTTTCAACTTTCTCCGCACTCGAATTTAGGAGCCGGGAAAGTTCGATCGCAATTTGTTCTTCCGCAACCGGCTTCGACGACTTGAGTCCCACCGCGGAGCAATAGCACCCATCTTCATCGGCGGCGGCGCGCCGCACCGGGTGTTTATCTACGGAGCGACGGAGAGCAGGCCAAGCCGGCCCCAGTCGCTGGGTTGGCAGGGAAGTGGGTTGATCGCACCGGCCGCCCTGCGTTCAGGCACAGACGGCCGGCGTGTTGGGAGGGTGACGCAAATCTATAGGCAGCCAGTGTGTTGGCGCGGGATCGCACAAGACTTTCGTCACCCCCGCCCGGATCAGCCAGCGGTGGCCGGCACCGGCGTGTTGAGAAGCTGCTGCTCCCACAGATACGCGATGCCGCTGCCGCTCATGTGCGAGATGAGCACTTCGGTCAGCTCTTCGACGTGCTCGGTGCGCGCCCAGTCCCGCTGCCATTCGCCAGCAAGAGCCATCCAGGTCATCATGTTAACGCCGGCCGCGATCATCCGCTGGATGGCGACCTGGTGAGACTCGGTTGAGCTTCCGCCGGATGCGTCGGTAATGACGGTCACGTCCCAGCCTTCGCCGGCTGCCTGAATCGCAGGCATCGCTACGCAAACTTCGGTCCACAGACCTGCGATGATCAATTGCTTGCGGCCGGTCGCCTTGACCAGGTCCACCACCTTCTTGTCCTCCCAGGTATTCACCCAGGTCCGATCGATCACTTCCTGCCCCGGGAAGACGTCAGTGATTTGCTTGAAGAGCTTGCCGCCACGATCCGCTATCACGCTGGTGAGGATTGTCGGAACATTGAAAGCTTTTGCCAGCTTTGCCAGCGCGGTCACATTGTTGACGACTGCCTGAGGATCATGGCTATTGAGATTGGTCAGCTGATAAGGCTGATGATCGATCAGGACGAGGACGGAATCTTCGGGGCGGAGAAGTGAGTCAAGGCCGTTACGAAAGGTCATGGTTTCATCCTATGTTGGCGGTTTACCGAAGCGCGTTTGCGCAAAAGACATGCGTCCTCCGAGGCGCTGCCGCGGGACGAAACTTGTCATTCCTGTTTGTGATGCGGTAGCCCTTGCCTGTGCTAAGCTGTGTCGCAGAATGAGGAACGCTGAGTGGATATCGAAGATCTCCGGACATTCGTCGAAGTTGCTGATGCGGGAGGCGTCACCTCGGCCGCGCTGCGGCTTGGCGTCTCCAAATCGATGGTCAGCCGACGGCTTGTGCGGCTTGAAGCTGAGCTTGGTGTCCAGCTCCTAGCCCGATCCACACGCGGGGCTTCTCTGACAGAGGCAGGCGCAACCTTCCGGGACCACGCAGCCAGGGTTTCCGCCGAAATCGAGGTGGCCAGGGAAACGATCCTACACGCCGGTGACCTTCGCGGGCGCTTGCGGGTCGCCGCGCCGCTTTCTTTCGGCCCCACGCACTTCGCTCCCGTGCTGGCGGAAATGGCGCGACGCCACCCGCAGCTCCAAATCCACACGTGCTACAGCGATCACGTCGTCGATCTCATCGCGGAGGGCTATGATTGTGCGATAAGGCTTGGCTATCTTCAGGACTCCAGCCTGATCGCCAGACGCGTCGGACCGATCCATGGGAAGGTCGTTGCGAGCCCGGACTATATCAAGGCGCATGGGTCGCCCGAGACGCCGGAAGAACTGCTCGCCCACCAGGCCCTCATGCAGGGCACGGAAGCCTGGCAACTCATGGACGGCGACAAAACCATCACGGTCCGCCCGCAAGGGCGCTTCAAGGCAGACAATGGCACAGCTCTGGTCGCCGCCGCTTTGGCAGGGCTCGGGATCGCATACCTCCCCGATGGCCTGATCGGTGAATATCTAGCCTCCGGCGCGCTGGTTCCGGTTATGACACGCCATCCAGTCCCTCCGGCAGGTATATATGTTGTCCGTCCGCCAACGCAGCATCCCGCCAGGAAGGTAGGGGTCCTCATCGAAATGCTGATCGAGTGTTTCGACCATCCTCCGCGCCCTTAGTCTCTACCGCCAAGGCACGAACGGCGCGAAGCCCAATGCCGGGCCCACGACAGCCGAGGCGGCTGCAACCAGGGGATCGACGTGACAATCAGCGGCTACAGCATATTGTGGAGGGAAATCGGCGGTGGCGCACCCGACAGGATTCGAACCTGTGACCTTTGGAATCGGAATCCAACACTCTATCCAGCTGAGCTACGGGTGCTAACCTGTAAGGCGATGACTCGCCTCCGTCCGATGGTGGTTCTTAGCTCAGGATGTTGCCCGCATCAATCGCCAATTTGCGGTCAACGCAAATCATCCGAGAGCGACACCCATATTTTCCGCAGGGCGAAGACTTGGTAACGTCTCTGGCGCCGATCGGGTGCCGAGTTCAAGATAATTTGTCTTACGGCGCCGGCGCATCTGCTCTAAGGGAGGCCATGGCGTCCCGGCCGGTCAAACCATTCAGGAGAAGCGCATGGCGCTGACAGCTTCAACACCCCGTTCCCGCGCCGGCATCGGCTACGCCGTGGTCGTGACGCTCGGCATGGCGGTGACCGTCGGCGGGGCGCTGGCATTTCAGTATATCGGCGGCTACATCCCCTGCGCGCTCTGCCTCCTGCAGCGCGATCCCTATTATTACGGCATTCCGGTGGGCATCCTGGCGATCGTCGTCTCGGCAATCGGCCTGCCCGCCTCGGTCACCCGCGCGCTGCTCGTCGTCATCGGCGTGATGATGCTGGTCGGCGCCGGCATGGGCGTCTATCACTCGGGCGTGGAATGGGCTTTCTGGGAGGGTCCGGCAAGCTGCGGCGGCGGGGCTGGCGTCACCACCAATGCCGGCAGCCTGCTTTCCGATCTGAACACGGTCCACGGCCCCTCCTGCACCGAGGCCGCCCTTCGCGTGGCTGGCCTTTCGTTTGCCGGCTGGAACGTGATTGCGAGCGTGATCCTCGCCGCCATCGCATTCCTCGGCGCAAAAAAGGCCGCGTGAAGCGGCCTTCCAAATTCCAGATCCTTGCTGCGCCCATCCGTCTTACGGCTGCAGCTCCGTATCCCAGTAGAGATAATCCATCCAGCTTTCGTGCAGATAGTTCGGCGGGAACAGCCGGCCATTATTGTGCAGGTCCTGCACCGTCGGCTGGTAGGGCTTCTGGTGCGGAAACATGGCGGCCTGCTTGGGCAGCTTGCTGCCTTTCCTCAAATTGCAGGGCGAACAGGCGGCCACGACATTTTCCCAGGTCGTCTCGCCGCCATGGGCGCGCGGGATGACGTGGTCGAAGGTCAGGTCGTCGTGTTCTCCGCAATACTGGCACTCGAACCTGTCGCGCAGGAAGACGTTGAACCGGGTGAACGCGGGGTTGCGGGTCGGCTGGACATAGGTCTTGAGGCTGACGACGCTCGGCAGCTTCATCGAGAAGCTCGGCGAGCAGACCGAATGATCGTATTCCGCGATGATGTTCACACGGTCAAGAAAAACTGCCTTGATCGCGTCCTGCCAGGACCAAAGCGACAAGGGATAATAACTCAGCGGCCGGTAGTCGGCGTTCAGGACGAGCGCCGGCAGGGCCTGCGGGGAGACTGCAATCGTCAAATGACGCTCCTACCCGATTCGGCATCCGTACTTTCTATATTAGGTCCGTTGTTACAGGAATGTGAAGCCCAATAAATGCAGTGGGATACTTGTTCCCGGCTTCAGCCGAGAGGTGTGACGTCGCGGCGCATTTTCGCCGCATAATAAGCCCAGAAAAGCCGGGCCGCGACGGATCGCCACGGCGCCCAGGTTTCAGCCATCACCCCCAAATTTTTAGCCGACGGCCGTGTTTCGAGGCCGAGCGCATGGCCGACCGCGGCCTGCAGCGCCACGTCGCCCGTCGGAAAAATATCAGCGTGTCCGCCGCAAAACATCAGGTAGACTTCCGCCGTCCATGGACCGATGCCGGGAAGTGCCGTCATCTTGCGGATCGCTTCACCCGTTTCAAGCGCGCAGACGGATGCGAGATCGAAATGCCCTTCCGAAATTGCTGTGGACAAATGGAGAAGCGTCGCCGCCTTTGCCCGCGAGAGGCCGAACGTGGCGATAACGGCGGGGTCGAGCGCCCGATATCCTTCGGCGGTCACCGGGCCGGCGGCTGCTATCCTCCGCCAGATCGCCTCGGCACTCGCCCTCGACACCATCTGGGAGACGACGATCGACGCAAGGCCGGAAAAGCCCGGCTCGTTCAGCCTGAGCGGGACCGGGCCGGAAGCCTCGACGACATCGGCAAGCCGCGGATCGAGCGCCACCAGCGCCTCGAGCCCTGCCTGGATGTCGGAATGATCGCGGATGATCGCCACCGCCTGTCTCCCCACCGGTTGCCTCCCCATGGCCGTTTTTCAAAAAGCATGGCAGAAGAAATCATGCCCGCTCCGCCTTCTGATAAACCGGTCTATCGTTTCGCGCCAAGCCCGAACGGGTTTCTGCATCTCGGCCACGCCCTGTCGGCATTCCTCAACCACGACATGGCGAGCGCGAATGGCGGTCGTTTCCTGCTGCGCATCGAGGATATCGACCTTGCGCGCTGCACGCCGGAGTTCGAGCAAGCGATCTATCGCGATCTCGCCTGGCTGGGGCTTGTATGGGAAGAGCCGGTGCGGCGGCAATCCGAACATTTCGATGCCTACCATGCGGCACTTGATCGGTTGACCGAGATGGATCTCGTCTATCCGGCCTTCCTGACCCGCGGCGAGGTGAAAACCAGAGTCGCGGCCTGCGAGGCGGATGGGAAGAGCTGGCCGCGCGATCCGGACGGTTCGCCGCTCTATCCCGACGATGACCGCAGTCGCAGTCAGACGGAGCGGCGGAGACTGATCGCCGATAGTGTCCGGCACGCCTTTCGTCTCGACATGGGAAAGGCACTTGGCCTGATCGAGGCACCGCTGAGCTGGATCGAGACCGGCGACGGAGAACGCGGCGAGATCATCGCCGATCCGTCGGCCTGGGGCGACGTGATCCTCTCCCGCTCGGATGCACCGTCAAGCTACCATCTGTCGGTGACGGTGGATGATGCCGCGCAAGGGATCAGCCATGTGGTGCGCGGGCTCGACCTTTTCGAAGCGACGGCGGTGCACAGGCTGTTGCAGGAACTGCTCGGCCTTCCCCAGCCGGTCTACCACCACCACCGGCTGATCATGGGAGCGGATGGTCGGAAGCTCTCGAAAAGCGAGGGCTCAACCGGGCTCGCGGCGCTTCGCGGCCAGGGTTTCTCCGTTGCCGACATCCGTCGCCTGGTTGGCTTTTGACGGCGCTTGGCCGCGCTTGCGGCGCTCCCGCCGGAACCGGGAGAAGACCGAATAGATCCGGTATTTCATCAGGGCAGCGTTGAACTCGGCACCGAGAATGAAGATCACGCTGATCATGTAGAGGAAGACCAGCACGATCATGATCGACGCCAGCCCCGCATAGGTCGCCGCATAGTTGGCGAAAGTCGAGAGGTAGGAGGCGAAACCGAGACCGAACGCGGTCCAGATGACGATCGTCAGCGTCACGCCCGGCAGCACGTCGATGATCCGCCTCCGGCCGGCCGGCAGCCATTTGTGCGAAAGCAGCAGGCCGATCATCAGCAAGAGGGCTGTGCCATAAAGGCCCCAGTTCGCGGCCCGCGTCAGGTCGCCGATTAGCCAGGGAAAGCGGGTTTCGGCAAAACGGAGCGCGACCGGCACCGCGACGAGCAGGATGCTGATCACCGCGAAGATGACGACCGCGACGATCACATAACCGAGGCTGGCGAGACGGGTCACGTACCAGGGCCGGGTTTCCGTCACGCGGTAGGCGCGGTTGAGGGAAATCCTGAGCGCCTCGACCCCGTTGGAGGCAAAATACGCAGCCGCCAGGACCGAGATCGTCAGCAGCCCGCCGCGCGGGATTTCCAGCACCTGGCGAATCTCGGAAGCGATAGGTGCCGCGATATTCGCCGGCCAGGTGTCGAAGAGGAGATGCACCGCGGTTTCCGAAAAACCGCCGGCTCCTAAGAAACCGGCGAGCGCCGTGCCGAAGATCAGGAACGGAAACAGCGCCAGCAGGCCGGAAAGCGCGACATGGCTCGCCATCGCCCAGCCATCGTCGTCCGAGAAGTGCCAGTAGGCGTCCCAAAGAACCTTGAAGGCGAGGCGATACCACCGGACGGGGCGGTTTTCTTCGGGCAAGGGCAACTCCGTTGTGACGTGGCGGGAAATATGGGAGGAACTCTTTCGATTGTACAGGGAGCCTTACTCAATGGCCGAAAATAGAACGATCATCGTTACCGGCTGTTCCTCCGGCATCGGCGCCCATTGCGCCCGGGCTCTGACGGAGGACGGCTGGCGGGTGTTCGCGACGGTGCGCAGGCAGGCCGATCTCGCAGCCCTCGAGGCGGACGGCATCGAAACCCTGCTGATGGATTATACCAGGCCCGACACGATCGCAGCCTTGGTGGAAACCGTGCTGGATCGCACCGGCGGACGGCTCGATGCACTGTTCAACAATGGCGCCTACGGCCAGGCGGGTGCAGTGGAGGACCTGGGGACCGACGTGCTGCGCGAGCAGTTCGAGACCAATTTCTTCGGTTGGCACGAGCTGACGCGGCGGGTGATCCCGGTCATGCGCGCAAGAGGCCAGGGCCGCATCGTCAACTGCTCGTCGATATTGGGGCTATTGCCCTATCGTTACCGCGGCGCCTACACGGCCTCGAAATACGCACTTGAAGGCCTGACGATCACCATGCGCATGGAACTTCAAGGCAGCGGCATCGGGGTGAGCCTCATCGAGCCCGGCCCGATCACCTCGCGCTTCACGGCCAACGCTCTTGCCAAGATCCGCGAGCATGTCGATCTCGAAGGCTCGGTCCATGCGGAGCAGTATCGGCGGCAGTTGAGGCGCCTCGAGGGAGGGGGGCAGGCCAGCCGCCATAAGCTTGGGCCCGAAGCGGTCTATGACGTCTTGACGCATGCCTTGACCGCGCCTCGTCCGAAGCCACATTATCTGGTAACGAAGCCCGCCAAGCAGGGCGCTTTCCTGAAAAGAATACTCCCGGCCGCGCTCTTTTATAACCTGATGCGCCGGCTGGATTGAAAGGCAGCAATCCGACAATGTCCACTTTCACAACCGTGCTTGCCCTGATCGTCATGGGCCTCGTCGCGCTCGTACTGATCCGCGGGCTGTTCAACATGCTGAAGGGCACCGACGCCAACAAATCCAATAAGCTGATGCAATTGCGTATTCTCTTGCAGGCGGTTGCAATCGTCCTCATCATGCTCACTCTCTGGATTACGGGCGGCGGTCGCCCGACCTGATTCTGATGACGGCGGATGGTAAAGCTCAACAAGATCTACACGCGCACCGGCGATAACGGCAGCACGGCGCTGGTTTCCGGACCGCGCCGCGACAAGCACGACCTGCGCGTCGAAGCCTATGGCACGGTCGATGAGACCAATTCGACAATCGGAGTGGCCCGCTTGCATATGTCCGGCATGGCCGAGCTCGATGCCATGCTCTTCCGCATCCAGAACGACCTTTTCGATCTCGGCGCCGATCTTGCCGCGCCGGATACCGGCGAGAAGCTCGACTACGAGCCGCTCCGCATCGTCGAAGCCCAGGCGACGCGGCTGGAAACGGAGATCGACGCGCTCAACGCCCATCTCGATCCGCTGACCTCCTTCGTGCTGCCGGGCGGCTCTGCCGCCGCCGCTCATCTTCATCTCGCCCGCACCGTGTCGCGCCGCGCCGAACGGCTGATGGTCGAGCTGTCCCGAAGCGAGACCGTCGGAGCCCCGGCGCTGAAATATATCAACCGGCTTTCCGACTTTCTGTTCGTGGCGGCGCGTTTTGCCAATGACGGCGGCAAAGCCGATATACTCTGGATCCCGGGCAAGAACCGATAACCGCAACGGCGGAGGAGCCACAGCATGTTCATCCCGCTGCACGACGCCGTCGAACTCAAATACATCCGCGTGCAATATGTCACGATCAGCATCATCGCCATCAACGTGCTGATCTGGCTGTTCACCAATTTTTCCGCACCTGAAGTAGCCGAACACGCCTCGCTCGGGCTCGGCTTCATTCCGGCGGTGATCTTCAACTACGCGACGCTCGATCCGTCGCTGGTGATCGTGCCCGACGACCTGACCTTCGTCACCTATGCCTTCCTGCATATCGACTTCTGGCATCTCGCCTCGAACATGCTGTTCCTCTGGGTGTTCGGCGACAATGTCGAGGATGCGCTGGGGCATGTGAAATTCCTCGCCTTCTATCTCATCTGCGCAGCGGCGGGCGCCGCTCTCCATGGTTTCGTGGCGTCGAGCTCGGAAGGCCCGCTGATCGGCGCATCCGGGGCGATTTCCGGCGTGGTCGCGGCCTATTTCCTGCTGCATCCTCGCGTGCGGGTCTGGGTGCTGGTGCTCTTCCGAATTCCGCTGCCGCTGCCTGCCTTCATTCCGCTGGCGCTCTGGATCGTCCAGCAGTTCGCCATGCTGGCGCTCGATCTCGACGGCATGGTCTCCTGGGGGGCGCATGTGGGCGGCATCATCGCGGGCGCCATCCTCGTGCTGTTCATGCGCCGCAAGGGCGTGCCGCTGTTCGACCGCAACATCGTGACCCCGAAGGCAGTCGAGCTTAAGCCGGACGTTCCGCGGATCGCCGCGGCAACCGAATAGAACTATGAGAAAACGGCAATGCCCGGCGGCAAATCCGCGTTGTAATCGCGCGAAAAATGCGTATCCATGTCGCCAACTGACAAATGAGGAAGCAGCAAATGTCGCAATTTGCGGCTGAAGATAGTCAAGGAAGGACCCCATGAAGATCCTGGTGCCAGTCAAGCGAGTGGTCGATTACAACGTGAAGATCCGCGTGAAGCCGGACGGCACGGGTGTCGAGCTTGCCAATGTGAAGATGTCGATGAACCCCTTCGACGAAATCTCCGTCGAGGAGGCTTTGCGGCTGAAGGAAGCCGGCAAGGCGGAAGAAGTGGTGGTCGTGTCGATCGGCCCGGCCAAGGCCGAAGAAACACTGCGCACCGCGCTCGCCATGGGCGCCGACCGGGCGATCCTGGTCGAGACCGACGACGTGGTCGAGCCGCTTGCCGTGGCCAAGATCCTGAAGGGTATCGTCGATGCCGAACAGCCGGGCCTGATCATCGTCGGCAAGCAGGCGATCGATGACGATTCCAACCAGACCGGCCAGATGCTGGCAGCCCTGCTCGGCTCCGCCCAGGCGACCTTTGCCTCGAAGATCGAGCTCGCGGACGGTTCCGCAAAAGTGACCCGCGAAGTCGACGGCGGCCTGCAGACGATCGAAGTCAAGCTTCCGGCCGTCATCACCACCGACCTTCGCCTGAACGAGCCGCGTTACGCCTCGTTGCCGAACATCATGAAGGCCAAGAAGAAGCCGCTCGACAAGAAGACGCCTGGCGATTTCGGCGTCGATACCGCGCCGCGCCTGAAGGTCCTGAAGACCGAGGAGCCGGGCGGCCGCAAGGCAGGCATCAAGGTGAAGACGGTCGAGGAACTGGTCGGCGCCTTGAAGACCGCCGGCGTTCTGTAAGGAAAGGGAGAACATCATCATGGCCATTCTTCTTCTGGCAGAACACGACGGTTCGAGCCTCAACGACCAGACCGCCAAGGCGCTCTCGGCCGCCTCCAAGATCGGCGGCGACGTGCACGTGCTGGTCGCGGGTTCCGGTGCCAAGGCCGCTGCCGATGCCGCTGCAAAGCTTGCCGGCGTTTCCAAGGTCCTGCTCGCTGATAGCGCCGACTACGCCAACAACCTCGCAGAGCCGCTTTCGGCTCTGATCGTTTCGCTGGCCGGTTCCTACGACACGATCATCGCCGCCGCGACGGCGTCGGCCAAGAACGTCATGCCCCGCGTCGCGGCGCTTCTCGATGTCATGCAGATCTCGGAAATCATCGAGGTGGTTTCAGCGGATACGTTCAAGCGTCCGATCTACGCCGGCAACGCCATCCAGACGGTCCAGTCGACCGACGCCAAAAAGGTGATCACGGTGCGCACCGCCTCCTTCCAGGCGGCTGGCGAAGGCGGCTCCGCCTCGATCGAAACTATCTCGACTGTCGCAAACCCGGGCCTGTCGAGCTTCGTCTCGGATGCCCTCTCGTCGTCCGAACGCCCGGAACTAACCTCTGCGAAGATCATCATTTCCGGCGGCCGAGCGCTTGGTTCGTCTGAAAAATTCCAGGAAGTCATCCTTCCGGTCGCCGATAAGCTCGGCGCAGCCGTCGGCGCATCGCGCGCAGCGGTCGACGCCGGTTACGCCCCGAACGACTGGCAGGTCGGCCAGACCGGCAAAGTGGTCGCGCCGGCACTCTATATCGCCGTCGGCATTTCGGGCGCCATCCAGCATCTCGCCGGCATGAAGGATTCGAAGGTCATCGTCGCCATCAACAAGGACGAGGAAGCTCCGATCTTCCAGGTCGCCGACTACGGCATCGTCGGCGATCTCTTCGAAATCCTGCCTAAGCTTGAAAAGGCGCTTTGAGCCCGGTTCATTTCGCAAGCGCGAAAAATGCTGGCAAAACGACATGTAGCGGAATAACAATCTGCCGGGCTGCATACATGCAGTCCGGCATTTTCATAAAATCGGCGTACGCTAGAGATAGCGTAAACGCCCAGGGAGCGAAACCATGGGTTTGGTCATAAAAAGCATCGGCGTCATCGGAGCAGGCCAGATGGGCTGCGGCATTGCACATGTTTCGGCTCTCGCCGGTTACAAGGTGCAGATGTACGACGTGTCCAAGGACCGGATCGAAGCAGCGCTCGCAACCATCAACGGCAATCTCGCCCGCCAGGTCTCCAACGGCAAGCTCGGCGACGACGAGCGCAAGGCAGCTCTTTCGCTGATTGCCGGTTCTTCGGACCTTAACGACCTCGCGCCGATGGACCTGGTGATCGAGGCTGCGACGGAAGATGAGAGCGTCAAGCGCAAGATCTATGCGCAGGTCTGTCCAGTCCTTAAACCCGACGCCCTGCTCGCCACCAACACCTCGTCGCTCTCGATTACCCGTCTCGCGTCCGCCACCGACCGTCCGGAGCGCTTCATGGGTATACATTTCATGAACCCGGTTCCGGTCATGAAACTTGTCGAACTGGTCCGCGGCATCGCCACCGACGAGCCAACCTTCCGGGCCGCCAAGGACTATGTCACCGCGCTCGAAAAGACCGCGACCGTCGCTGAGGATTTTCCGGCCTTCATCGTCAACCGCATCCTGCTGCCGATGATCAACGAAGCGATCTACACGCTTTATGAAGGCGTCGGCTCGGTCGAGGCGATCGACACCGCCATGAAGCTTGGCGCCAATCATCCGATGGGCCCGCTGCAGCTCGCCGATTTCATCGGCCTCGACACCTGCCTTTCGATCATGCAGGTCCTGCACGACGGCTTGGCGGACAGCAAATACCGCCCCTGCCCGCTTCTGGTGAAATATGTCGAAGCCGGCTGGCTCGGCCGCAAAGCCGGCCGCGGATTCTACGATTATCGCGGCGAAGTACCGGTACCGACGCGGTAAGCGGACGCTATTTTGGCCTTGCCTTGTCAGAAAAGGCATTTCAAACTATATTGACGGAGTGAGAGGCGAGCTTTCGCCCGCCTCTCTGGTTTATTTTTGGAATGTGACCCGCACGCTTGCCTGCCAGCTCGTGCGGGTTTTCCGTAAGATAGACGTGATGCTAAATGGCATGAGCCACATAGTTCACTCTCCAATTGGATGGCGAGGCCTTCGCCGGGTCGGAGGAGCCCATCTCCTCCGATGCGCCTGACAGGGACACGTCGCTTTGGCCATCACAACCAAAAGCAGCATAGAGTAGAGATCTACGTTACTTCAATTGGAAATTGCGGGCTAAGGCCCCTTCGCCGCCGTGATCAGCGCCTTGGCATCCGCGCTGTCCCAGGCCGCCGGGCCGTTCATCGCGGAAATCAGGCAACCCTTCTTATCCATGATCAAGGTCACCGGCAGGCCGAAGGCGAGGCCTTCCTTCTTCAGCGAATTGAAGACGCCCATCGAGCTGTCGCGGTAATAACCGAGCGTATCGATGCCGTATTCGGCGAGAAAGGCCTTGGGCTTCTCGTCGCTGCCGGTATCGATATTCACCGCCACGACCTCGAAGTCCGGACCGCCCATGCCCTTCTGCAGCGCGTTCAACGCCGGCATCTCTTCCCGGCACGGGCCGCACCATGTGGCCCAGAGATTGAGGAGAACCGTCTTGCCGGCAAAATCGGCGGTCTTGAGGTCCTTTCCGTCGGGTCCCTTGAAGGCCAGATCGAGCGGCCTCGGCGGCTGCGCGGCAACCATGGCGGCGACCTGGCCCTTTGAGAATTGCGAGACCGACTTCACCGTCTCGACGGCACCTTCGCAGGCGCCGGAGGATTGGGCGAGAAGCCCGCTCTCGCCATTGCCAGACCCCACACTACTCACGTATACCGCCACGGCACCGGCAAGTATTCCCGCAACGGCGGCAATCACGATCAATCTGGCGGACGGAAGGCCGAAAGGTCTTTTGGTCGTCATCAATTACTCCAGGACTAGGCATCATGGCTGACGGCACGAAGGACTCAGTATCCTCCAACCAGATGTGGGGCGGACGATTCGCTTCAGGGCCGGATGCGATCATGGAGGAGATAAATGCCTCGATCGGTTTCGACAAGAAGCTGTTCGCCCAGGATATCCGCGGCTCAATAGCGCATGCGACGATGCTGGCGGAAAAGGGCATTATTTCGGGCGAAGATAAAGACCTGATCGTGTCCGGCCTGAACACGATCATGTCAGAGATAGAAACCGGCAAGTTCGAATTCTCTAGGCAGCTCGAAGACATCCACATGAACATCGAGGCGCGGCTGGCAGTGCTGATCGGCCCCGCCGCCGGACGCCTGCACACGGCCCGCTCCCGCAACGACCAGGTGGCGCTCGATTTCCGCCTTTGGGTGAAGGAAGAGCTCATCAAGACGGAAGCGATGCTGACCGGCCTGATCGCCGCCTTCCTCGACCGCGCCGAGGAACATGCCGATACGGTCATGCCCGGTTTCACCCATCTCCAGACCGCCCAGCCGGTGACCTTCGGCCATCACTGCATGGCCTATGTGGAAATGTTCGGCCGTGACCGCGCCCGCGTCCGTCACGCGATCGACCATCTCGACGAAAGCCCGATCGGCGCCGCAGCGCTGGCCGGCACGCCCTACCCGATCGACCGCCACATGACGGCCAAGGCTCTCGGCTTCCGCGAGCCGACCCGCAATTCGATCGATACCGTTTCCGACCGCGATTTCGCGCTGGAATTCCTGTCGGTCGCGGCGATCTGCGCCGTGCACCTGTCGCGCCTCGCCGAAGAGATCGTCATCTGGTCGACGCCGCAATTCGGTTTCGTGCGCCTGTCGGATGCGTTTTCGACCGGCTCGTCGATCATGCCGCAGAAGAAAAACCCGGATGCCGCCGAACTGGTGCGCGCCAAGACCGGCCGCATCAACGGTTCGCTGGTGGCGCTCCTGACCGTCATGAAGGGCTTGCCGCTCGCCTATTCCAAGGACATGCAGGAAGACAAGGAACAGGTCTTCGATTGCGCCGAGAACCTGGAACTGGCGATCGCCGCCATGACCGGCATGATGCGCGACATGACGATCCGTGCCGACAAGATGCGCGCCGCCGCCGGTGCCGGTTATTCGACAGCGACCGACCTTGCCGACTGGCTGGTGCGTGAAGTCGGCCTTCCCTTCCGCGATGCCCATCATGTGACCGGTCGCGCGGTGGCGCTTGCCGAAGAGAAGGGCTGCGATCTTTCCGAACTGTCGCTGGAAGAACTGCAGTCGATCAATCCTGATATCACCGACAAGGTCTTCAACGTCCTCTCCGTCGACGCCTCGGTCGCCAGCCGCACCAGCTTCGGCGGCACCGCGCCGGCGGAAGTGAGGAAGCAGATCGCCTGGTGGCGCGCCCGGAATTGATGCCGGCCGGAACGAACGCTTGAGAAGTGATGCCGGATAGTGACTGCACAAGGGCGCGGAACTTCGCTATGAAAGTTCCGCAGCCGTGCCGGAGAAGGAATAGAATGTCGAAGTCCCTGGTAAAAATCGCCCGCATCGCCTTTGTGCTGAGCCTCGCCGGCATCGTTGTCGTCGGCTGCGGCCGCAAGGGCAGCCTCGACCGCCCGAGCACGCCGGTGGAGCAGCAGAACATCCGCAAGAGCGGCAAACCGGGCGAACAGAAAGCCGAGCCGGTTGCCAACCGGCCTTTCCTGCTCGACCCGCTCCTGTAATTTTCCGAGTTTTACCGTGAATCATTTTCATTACATCGACGGCGTGCTGCACGCCGAGAACGTGCCGATCCCGGAAATCGCCAAGGCGGTCGGGACCCCCTTTTACGTCTATTCGACAGCCACCCTGGAACGTCACTACAAGGTTTTCGCCAAGGCGTTCTCCGATGTGGACGCAATGGTCTGCTACGCGATGAAGGCGAATTCCAACCAGGCGGTGCTGAAGACGCTCGGCCGGCTCGGAGCCGGCGTCGATGTCGTCTCCGGCGGAGAGCTGCGTCGCGCGTTGGCGGCCGGCATCCCGGCAAACCGCATCATGTTCTCGGGCGTCGGCAAGACGGTGCGGGAAATGGATCTGGCGCTATCGGCCGGCATCTACTGTTTCAACGTCGAGTCCGAGCCGGAACTGGAAGTCCTCAACCTGCGCGCCCGGAAAGCCGGCAGAAAGGCGCATGTCTCCTTCCGCATCAATCCGGATGTCGATGCGGGCACGCATGCCAAGATTTCGACCGGCAAGAAGGAAAACAAGTTCGGCATCGCCTATGAGCGTGCCCGCGCCGTTTACGCTCATGCCGCGACGCTCGATGGCATCGACGTCAAGGGTATCGACATGCATATCGGCAGCCAGATCACCGAACTGCAGCCATTCGAGCACGCCTTCCGGCTGCTGCGCGAACTGGTCGAGACGCTGCGCACCGACGGTCACCGCATCGATCACGTCGATATCGGCGGCGGTCTCGGCATTCCCTACCGTCAGGACAACAATCCGCCGCCGCTGCCCGATGCCTATGCGGAAAC
Organism: Neorhizobium sp. T25_13; assembly: GCF_002968675.1. NCBI lineage: Bacteria > Pseudomonadati > Pseudomonadota > Alphaproteobacteria > Hyphomicrobiales > Rhizobiaceae > Neorhizobium > Neorhizobium sp. T25_13. The sequence goes on along the minus strand of NZ_PVBI01000012.1, from coordinate 97,544 downwards.
GGTGAAGCGCCAGCTGCGATCGCTGAACTGCAAGATCGTTACCGAGCCCGGCCGGTTGATCGTCGGCAATGCCGGCATTCTGGTGACCGAGGTCATCTACGTGAAGGACGGCGGCGAAAAGTCCTTCGTGGTCGTCGACGGCGCGATGAACGACCTGATCCGTCCGACGCTCTACGACGCCTATCACGAGATCCGTCCGGTCGTCGTGCCGGCCGCCGATGCGCCGCGCATCAAGGGCGACGTCGTCGGCCCGGTCTGCGAAACCGGCGACTATCTGGCGCTCGACCGAGAGATGGCCGAACCGAAGCCCGGCGACCTGATCGCAGTCTCGTCCGCCGGCGCCTACGGCGCCGTGCAGGCGAGCACCTACAACAGCCGCCTGCTGATACCGGAGGTTCTGGTGAAGGGATCGGAGTTCCATGTGGTGCGCCCGCGCGGCAGCTACGAAGAGCTCATCGGCCTCGATTCCGTGCCGGCATGGCTCGACTGAACATTTAACGCGCCGTTCACTTTTACGGGAAAGCCCGGAAAATATGGGGGCGGATCGCCCCCTGCCCTCGTCTTCGCCACAAACATCGTTATCTTAAAAGCTTGATTTGCGCCGCCACGACTGGAGTCGGACCGCATGAGCTTCATCCGCAAAGGTGCCTTCGAATTGCATCCTGTGCTTGCGCGCCGCGTTGCACTGAAACGGTCCTTCGCCCGGATCGTGTTGTTTTTCGAACGGATTTTGCCGCTGCTGCTCGCGCCTCTCGCTATAGCGGCGCTCTTCCTGTCGGCTGCCTGGTTCGGGATTTTCCGGATCGCTCCGGATTGGCTGCGGTGGGTCCTGGTCGGCGGCTTTGCCTTTGCCTTCGTGTATGCGCTGCTGCCGTTCAGCCGCCTGCGATGGCCGGAAGTGGCCGACGCTGATCGGCTTCTCGAAGTCCGCAACAACCTGCCGCACCAGCCGGTCGGCGTCCAGGACGACCATCCGGCTTTCGAGACGCCTTTTTCACGCGCGCTCTGGAAGGAGCACCAGATTCGCATGGCCGAGCGCATCGCGGCGCTCGATGCGGGCCTGCCGCAGCCGGATATCGCCCGGCACGACCGGTTCGCCCTGCGTGCCATTCCCGCTCTCGTCTTCGTCGTCGCCCTCGGTTACTCCTTCTCGAACGGCGGCGGTTCTCCGGCCGATGCCTTCCGGCCCGCACCGCCGGCGCCGAGCATCAACCCGGACCTGCGCATCGACGCCTGGCTGACGCCGCCCTCCTATACCGGCCGCGCCCCGGTCTTCCTGACCGGCCGCGAGGTCACCACCACCACTGCTGCCGTCTCGATCCCGCAGAATTCGGCGCTGACCGTGCGCGTCACCGGCGGTGAAGGCGGCGAGGCCGTGGTCTTCGCCCCGAAGGCCGGCGGGCAACCCTCGACGTTGATCACCGAGGAAGCCAAGAAGGCGGCGGAAACGGCGGCGCAGCAACCGCAGCAGGGCGCCCCCGGCCAACAGGGGCAGCAGACCGCCCAGCAGCCACCGGCTCAGCAGGCCGCGCCGCAGCAGCCCAACCAGCAGCGGCCACCCCGCACCTATGCGCTTAACGTCGCCGAGAGCGGCAGCCTGACCGTCAACGGCCAGAGCTGGGCTTTTGACGTCATCCCCGACAGGCCGCCGGAAATCGCCTTCGACGGCCAGCCGAAGCGTTCCGTCAACGGCGCGCTCGAAATCGGCTTCACCGGCAAGGACGATTACGGCATTCGGGAAGCCCATGCGCTGATCGAACCGGTCGATCAGCCGGCTCCGGGCGCAACCCCGCTCTATCCGGCCCCGGACTACCGGCTCGACCTGCCGCGGCAGAACAGCCGCGAGGTCAAGGCCCTGACGAGCCGCAGCCTGATCGAGCATCCGCTCGCCGGCAAGCGGGTCAGGATCACCCTGGTTGCCAAGGACGGCGCCGGCCAGACCGGCCGCAGCCCTGCCCATGAAATGGTGTTGCCGTCGCGCGGCTTCTCCGAGCCGCTCGCCGCCGCCGTCGCGGAAGAGCGTCAGGTCTTCGCGCTCGACACCCGCCAGATGCCCCGCGCCATCGAGCTCAACGAGGCGCTGGCGATCCGCCCCGACGAGACCATCCCCAACCTCAGCCACTTCCTGCTGATCCGCTCGGCGCTCGAGCGCATGAAACTCGCCCGCAACGAGGAGCAGCTGAAAGATACCGCCGAATATCTCTGGGAGATCGCGCTTGGCATCGAGGACGGCGACCTGTCGCAGGCGGAGCGCCGCCTGCGCGACGCCCAGCGCAATCTCGCCGAAGCGCTGCAGAACAAGGCGTCCGATCAGGAGATCGCCCGGCTGATGCAGGAACTGCGCGAAGCCATGCAGCAGTTCATGAACGAGCTCGCGCAGCGGATGCAGAACGCCCCGCAGGCGCCCAACAACATGCAGTCCCAGAACGTCATCCGGCAGCGCGACCTGCAGAACATGATGGACCAGATCGAGAACCTCGCCCGGTCCGGCAATCGCGATGCCGCCCAGCAGATGCTCAACGAGCTGCAGCGGATGATGAACAACCTGCAGGCCGGCAGGCCGCAGCGCGGGCAGCAGGGCCAGCAGCAGCAGAACGGCCAGATGCGCCAGCAGATCGACAAGCTCGGCGAGATCATGCAGGAACAGCAGCGGCTGATGGACCAGACCTTCAAGCTGGATCAGGCGCTGCGCGACCGCATGCAGCGCCGCGATCCCAGCGAGCGGCCCGGCGATCAAAGCCAGCAAGGGCAACAGCAGCAGGGCCAGCAACAACAAGGTCAGCAGGGTCAGCAAGGGCAGCAGAACAGTGACCAGATGACCGCGGAGCAGCTTCGGGAAGCGCTGAAGAACCTCCGCGCCCAGCAGGAAGGCCTCGGCAAGAAACTGGAAGAGCTGCAGCAGGCGCTGAAGGGCCTCGGCATGCAGCCCGGCGAAGGTTTCGGCAAGGCGCAGAGCGAGATGGGCAATGCCGGCAAGGCACTCGGCGAAGGCCAGGGCGACCAGGCGGTTCAGGGCCAGGGCAATGCGCTCAATGCGCTGCGCCAGGGCGCACAGAACATGATGCAGCAGATGATGCAGGCCATGCAGCAGCAGGGCCAGGGTCAGGGCGAAGGCCAGGAGCGCGGCGGCCCGGGCGAGAACATGACCCAGGGAGGCCAGAACGGGCGCGATCCGCTCGGGCGCCCGCGCGCCACGTCAGGCCCGGATTTCGGCGATCAGGTGAAGGTGCCTGACGAAATCGACGTCCAGCGTGCCCGGGAAATCCTTGAAGCGATCCGCGAAAAGCTCGGCAATGCGCTCTCCGGCGAGGCGGAGCGGCAATACCTGGAACGGCTTCTGGATATTCGCTGAGCGATCAGGCGGCTCGGGAGTTTCCGGTCGCCAGCGCCGAGGCGACGGCCCGGCGGATATCGGGCAGCGCGAACGGCTTCTGCACCACATCGATCACCTTGGCCGCGAGATCGTCGGCTCGCTCCCGCTGCTCCGCATAACCGGTCATCAGCAGGATCTTGAGATCCGGGAACCTGGCCGACGCCTGGTGCACCAGTTCTATGCCATCCATGACCGGCATGCGGATGTCGGAAAGCAGCAGGTCGAAAGGCCCTTCGCTCAGCTTTTCGAGACCTTCCGCGCCGTCGCCCGCTTCATGGGTCTCATGACCATCGAGACGAAGCGCCCGCGCAACGAACATGCGGAGCGAATCCTCGTCTTCGGTAATCAGGATTTTTGCCATTGCGGTGATCGCTCCCGTGTTTTGTTTATGTGGGAAGCAAATCAACAGAGTTTTCTTGTCGAGGAGTAAACGCCAGCCCATTGCGGGCCGACATGGTTAACACCTCGTCTCACCCGGTGCATGCAAATCGGTCAGGCGTCTCCGGTCACGACACCGACGAAAGGCAGCTCGCGGAAAGCGTACGCTACGTCCATTCCGTAGCCGACGACGAAGTAGTCCGGGCATTCGAAACCGACGTAATCCGCCTCCAGGTCCTCCTGGCGCTTAACGCGCTTGTCGAGCAACACGGCGACGGAAACATTGCGGGCGCCACGCTCATAGAGCATTTCCTTGGCGAATTTCAGCGTCCGGCCGGATTCCAGGATGTCATCGATCAACAGAACGTCGCGATCCTTTACGTCGCTGTCGATATCCTTGACGATCCGCACCCCTTGCGAAACGGTTCCGGCGCCGTAGCTCGACAGCGTGACGAACTCGACTTCCGGCGCCAGACCCACGTCATGCAGCGCCCGCAACAGGTCGGCGGCGAAGATGAACGAGCCCTTGAGAATGGCGATGACCAAGAGATCCTTGGTCGGTCCGGTAGCGATCTGCGCCGCGATCGCATGGTTGCGCTCGGCGATCTGTTCGGCGGTATAAAGCGGCTCGATGATTTTGCCGCGTACGACGGGCATGAGGTTCTCCTGCGTGTCCGTAAAAAACCGCGATACCACAATCAGCCGGGAAAGAGAAAGCTCTAGGCGCCGCGCTCCGCGAAGGAAAGCCGCAGATCGGGCAGTTTTCCACCGGGGTGGGGCACGCGCGCCGAAAAACCACGGCTCTGACCGCCTTCGATGGACGAGGCCGGCGGCGAGATCAGCGTCGTGGCGATGAGCGTCTCACCCGAGATCAGCTCGGCGCGGATCTGCGGCATGGCACGATTGCCGCCGCTGCGGTTCTCGACGATGCCGTTGATCAGCAGCACGCGCATGCCGTTGGCATCCTGCGGCGTCATCGTCACATGGGTGATGTCGAGCGTCGGTCCGGCCTCAGCCGTCACTGACCCGGCAAACAGGAAGGTGAAACCACCCGCAAGGCTGAAAACGGCAACGAAGACGATGGCCACGACCGCCGAGAAGAAATCGGCGGAAAGACGCATCAGGCCGCGTTCTATACGGGCGAGGACCCGCTCCGCGAACGACGATGCGGCGACCGTGGACTCCGCACGCCTGGTTCGGTTGTCGTTGTGCGAGCGCGGAGCCGGGCCTCTGCGGAAGGTCTCGCGAACCGGAACGAACTGGGCGTCGACCACCTCGCCGCGCCGCGCATTTACCCGGGTCGTGCGCATGGAAGGTTCCGGCGGCAGGATGTCCATCCGGATGGCTGTCTTGCCCTGATGGCTGCCAAACGTGCTCATGGGGCCCTCTTCGGCCCGTTTTCCCCTTTGTTCGGGATTGCGGGCATTGAATCGAATCCTGCTCAGTCGTAAATTGAAATGGTTAATGCTTCGCAAATACGGCCTGAAATTAGCCCTTTTCCGCGCGTGATTTACCGTTCGTTTACCCGGGTCGTTAAGAGATAGACGGGCACCAGAGAGTCGAAAGAGCGAGGACTGGTCATCCGTTGATTCATTTCGAAAATGTTGGTCTGCGCTATGGGATGGGTCCCGAGATCCTGCGGGATATGACCTTCGACATCCCCAAGCGCTCATTCCAGTTCCTCACGGGCCCATCGGGCGCTGGGAAGACCACCCTGCTGCGCCTGTTGTTCATGTCGCTGCATCCCACCCGCGGCATCATCCACATGTTCGGCCGCGACCTGTCACAGATTCCCCGCGCCGAACTGCCGATGCTGCGCCGCCGGGTCGGCATTGTCTTCCAGGATTTCCGCCTGCTCGACCATTTGACGACATACGAGAACGTCGCCCTGCCGCTGCGCGTGCGCGGCAAGGAGGAAAGCTCCTACCGCAACGACGTGATCGAGCTTCTGAAATGGGTCGGGCTCGGCGAACGCATCAACGTGCTGCCCGCCGTCCTCTCGGGCGGTGAGAAGCAGCGTGCCGCAATCGCCCGCGCCCTGATGGACCAGCCGGAAATCCTGCTCGCCGACGAACCGACCGGCAACGTCGATCCGCCGATGGCGCGCCGGCTCCTCAATCTCTTCCTGGAACTGAACCGCCTCGGCACCGCTGTCGTCATCGCCACCCACGATCTGGCGCTGATGGACCAGGTGGATGCAAGGCGGATGATCCTCACCGAAGGGCGGCTCGACATCTATGAATGAGCAGAGCCGCCCGAAAGCGCCGAAGAGCGCCCAATCGCAGAGGCCCGAAAACGAGCAGCAGGCTCAGCCGGCAGGCCAGAAGCAGGCGCGCCGCGTCGAGATGCGGGTGCGGCCCACCGCGCCGATCCTGCCGCCCTCCAACATCCAGGGTAATGCGCTGATGGTGGTGATCGCCATCATGGCTTTCCTTGCCTGCCTGACGCTCGGCGCGGTGAGCATGGTGAGGGCCACGGCATCGAGCTGGCAGAGCCAGATCTCCCGCGAGATCACCATCCAGATCAAGCCGGAAGACGGGCTCGACATGAACGCGGCTTTGAAGAAGGCCCGCGACCTGGCGCTCACCTTCGTCGGCACCCGCGAAGGCACGATCATGGACGAAAGCGCGACCGCAAGGCTTCTGGAGCCGTGGCTAGGCACCGGGCTGAACCTCGCCGACCTGCCCGTGCCGCGCCTGGTCATCGTCACTATCGACGAGCAGAACCCACCCGATTTCGCCGGGATGCGCGATCTCCTGAAGACCGAAATCCCGCAAGCCTTCCTCGACGATCACCGCACCTGGGTGGATCGTCTGGTGTCCATGGCCCATACGACTGTGCTGATCGGCATGGGCGTCCTCGTCCTGGTCTTCACGGCAATGATCCTGACGGTGATCTTCGCGACCCGCGGAGCGCTGTCCGGCAATCGCCATATCGTCGAGGTGCTGCATTTCGTCGGTGCCGAAAGCTCTTTCGTAGCCAGTGAATTCCAGAAACATTTCCTGAAGATCAGCATCAAGGGTTCGGCCGCCGGCGGAGCGCTTGCGGCCGCCATATTCGCCATCGCCAACATGTGGCAGGCCAATTCGCTGGCGACGCCGGAGAGCGACCAGGCGAGCGCGCTGTTCGGTTCCTTCACCATCGGCGTCGGCGGTTATCTCGGCATCTTCGCGACGATGGTGGTGATCGCGCTGCTGACGACCCTGACGGCCCGGTTCACGGTCATGCGCACGATCGACGAGATCGACCTGATCCGTTCCGATCCGGCGCGATCCGACGGATTATCAGCTTCTTGAATCGGTTGCCTTCCCTCTGTAGGTTGGCCCTGTTCTCGCCACGAATCTCCGGCTATGGACAATCATGACACCGGCCCCGACCACACCCGAAAATGGAGCGGACCGCCACCCGCGGCGGCGGCTCGGGGGAGTGTTTTCGCGCAACAGCCGGCTGCGATGGGCCGCGCGCCGCATCATCATGGTCTGCGTGCTCGGATTGGCCCTGCTTTTCGGGGGGTTTTTGTGGTTTGCGAACGCCGTGACGTCACTGAAGGCGCCTGACGGCGTCAAGGCCGATGCGATCGTCGTATTGACCGGCGGCTACCTGCGCATCGAACAGGCGCTCGGACTTTTGCGGGATGGGGCCGGCCAGCGCCTGCTGATCTCGGGAGCGCACCCGTCCACCAGCCCGACCCAGATCCGCAAGGTCACGCAGGCCTCGCCGGATCTCTTCGCCTGCTGCGTCGATATCGGCTACGATGCGATCGACACGATCGGCAATGCCAACGAAATCACCCGCTGGATCCACGACCACGGATACCGGTCCGTACTGGTCGTCACCAACAATTATCACATGCTGCGCAGCCTGCACGAACTTCGCCGTGCCGATCCGGTTACGGAGTTCATCGCCTATCCGGTGGTCAGTTCCGATCTCACCCGGAAAGCCTGGTTCGCCGAGCCGGACGTGTTGCGCACCATGCTTTCCGAATACGGCAAGGTCGTGCTCGCCACCTGCCGCGACTGGTTCGGCATCGAGCGCGGCACCGGACTGCGCAACGAGGACCCGCCGAAGACAGCGGCAAAGCCCGCGCCCTGACACTTTTCCCTCCGGATGACGAGCCGACGCTTTTTTCCCCGCGCGATCTCGTGTAGGCAACGCCTGTCCAAGAGGAAGCTCCCATGCTGCTGGTGCGTTCGGTTCTTTTCAACATCGCCTTCTACACAAACCTGATCGTCCGCATGATCGTGCTGAGCCCGATCTATTTCCTGATGCCGCGCAAGGCGGCCTACCGCATCCCCAAAGCCTGGGCCGCCTCCTGCAACTGGCTGATGGCAAAGATCGTCGGCGCCACCTTCGAGATCGAGGGGCTGGAAAACGTGCCCGAGGGCGGTTGCATCTTCGCCCCCAAGCATCAGTCCGCCTGGGATACCGTGGCACTGCTGCCCTGGCAGCGAGATCCGGTCTATATCCTCAAGCGCGAGCTGATGTGGATTCCGCTGTTCGGCTGGTACGCCGCCAAGCAGAAGATGATCCCGGTCAACCGCGGCGCCCGCGGCAAGGTGATGGTCGACGTCATGAACCGGACGAAGGAGGAGATGGCCAACAACCGCCAGCTCATCATCTACCCGGAAGGCACGCGCCGCCCGCCGGGCGCCGAGCCGCAATACCGCTACGGCATCGCCCGTATCTATCGCGACGTCGAGGTACCCGTCGTGCCGGTCGTCGCCCATTGGGGCCTGTTCTGGGGCCGCCGCAAGCTCATCAAATATCCCGGCCATTTCAAGGTCCGAATCCTGCCGCCGATCGCCCCGGGCATGGATCCGGATACCTTCTACGCCCATCTGGTCGAGACGCTGGAACGAGAAAGCGACAAGCTGCTGGTCGAGACCGTGGCCGCCAATCCTCACCTGCCGCTGCCGCCCTCGGCGGTCAAACGGCTCGCGGAGCTGAAGGGCCAGACTGCGGCGTAAGTCAGATGGCGGCTGCCACCGCGGCGCCGACACCTTCCAGCCAGTGATCTCGGATCCCCATTTCCTTGAGATGCTCGAGCGTGTTGAACACGTAAGTGTCGTTCGGCCCGGACTGGCCGACGGAGACGCGGACGATCTGCGCCGCCTGCTCGATCTCGAGCGCGCCGGCATATTGGACATGATGGCGATCGACGATATAGCCGACCGCCCTTGCCTGCCGCCCATCTCCGAGCGTCACCGGCAAAGTTTTCTCGAGATAGACATTGGTGACCAGTTCGCGCCGGCGCAGATAGTCGAGCACGTCCGCCCGGTTCTCCTCGCTCACCCGGAAGGCGACACCGCGGCATGAGCCGCCGCGGTCGAGACCGAGGACAAGGCCCGGGCGATCCGGAGTGCCGCGATGCACGTAGGACCAGACACAGAGGGAGCGGCGGAAGCCGAAGGCACGAGCGGGCAGTCTTTCCTCGAACGCAAAACCCGGATTCCACATCAGGGACCCGTAGCCAAACACCCAAAATTCGTCCATATCCCGCGCCACACCATTCCAATTGAAGCATCCAGCCCCAAGTTTTCAGCACCATTGGAGAACATCATGGCAGCGTCAAGCCGAACCGGCGTCAGCGGCAAATTATGGCTACTCGCCTGCGGGGTGGTGCTGGTGATCGCACTTTACACCGCCGGCTGGTTCTATGCGGCATCGATGCTGAAAGAGCGGACGCTTGCCCTGCTCGGCAGCCAGGAACGGCGCGGCATCTCGGCGGAATGCACGGACGCAGACTATCGCGGCTACCCGTTCCGGATCGGCCTGTTCTGCTCGAAGGTCTCGGTCGACGACCGCACCAACGGCATTTCCGCAATGTTCGGATCCCTGCGGTCCGCCGCCCAGGTCTATAATCCCGGCCATATCGTCTGGGAACTCGATTCGCCGATCGAGTTCCGCACCGGCCACGGGCTTTCGGTCTCGACCACCTGGGAGAATTTCCAGTCGAGCCTGACCACCCGGTTTCGCGGGGTGGAGCGCACCTCCACCGTGATCGAGAACGCCAGGACGAACATCCTGTCGTCGGCCACCGGCCAGGCCTTCAATATCAGCGCCGGTCACACCGAAATCCATCTGCGCCAGAACGGCACCGACCTCGACGCGGCCATGACGCTGCAAAACACCGATGTGGTGATGAAGGATCTGCCGCAGCTTCTGCCGCGGTTCACGACCAATCTCGACCTGACCTTGACCGGCCGCGCCGGCATGATCGACGGATCCGATCCGAACGGAACCGTTCTCTATGGCACTGAGGGCCAGATGCGCAGCATTTCGGCTGATCTCGGTGATGGCAAGCTGATCACCGTTTCCGGACCCTTCTCCTTCGACGAGCAGGGTTATCTGTCGGGCAAGCTGAAGCTCCGGATCGAACAGATCGATGCCTGGCGCGACAGCCTGAGCCAGGCGTTTCCGCAGATCGCACCGACGCTGAAGACCGCCGCCAACATGCTGTCCGCGCTCGGCCGCGGCAAGAGCGCGTCGCTCGACCTCACCATCAACCGCGGCAAGGTGTTCGCCGGCGGCTTCATTCAGATCGGCGAAATCCCGCCGATCTGATCCTGGTCACTTTTTGGCGTCGAGCGCGTGGCGGCCGAAATCCGGTGCGTCGACGTCCTGGCCGGCCTGGACGATCGAGCGGCGGATGGCGCGGGTGCGGGTGAAAAGTTCGAACAGCTTGTCGCCCTCGCCCCAGCGGATCGCCCGCTGCAGATAGGCGAGGTCTTCCGAAAACCGCGCCAGCATTTCCAGGATCGCATCCTTGTTGTGCAGGCAGACATCCCGCCACATGGTGGGGTCTGACGCGGCAAGGCGCGTGAAATCGCGAAAACCGGAGGCGGAATACTTGATCACTTCCGCGTCGGTCACCGTCTCGAGATCGTCCGCCGTGCCGACGATGTTGTAGGCGATGATGTGCGGCAGGTGGGAGACGATCGCCAGCACCTTGTCATGGTGCTGCGGGTCCATCTCGTCGATGCGCGAGCCGAGCGCCATCCAGAAGGATTTCAGCTTGTCGAGCGCCGCCTGATCCGTCTCCGGGAGCGGCGTGAAGATGCACCAGCGATCCCGGAACAGGCCGACGAAACCGGCGTCCGGGCCGGATTTTTCGGTGCCCGCCAGCGGATGGCCCGGGATGAAATGCACGCCTTCCGGCATATGCGGCGCCATCTGCGCGATGACGGAGGCCTTGGTGGAGCCGACATCGGTGACGATCGCACCGGGCTTCAGGGTGCCGGCGATCTGCTTGGCGACCGCTTCCGATGCACCGACCGGCACCGAGACGATGACCAGATCGGCATCCTTCACCGCGTCCGCGGCTGAGGAGACGTAATGCGTGCCGAGCGCCAGTTCTTCGGCACGCTTGAGCGTTTCAGCGCTGCGGGTGGAAATCACCACCTCGCCGGCGAGGCCCAGTTCCTTGACGTCACGGGCGATCGACGAGCCTATCAGGCCGATGCCGATCAACGCGATCCTGTCGAAAAGCAGCGTACTCATGCGCTTTTGCCCATAAATTCGCCGAGCGTCTCGATGACGCCGCGATTGGCCTCTTCCGAGCCGATCGTCATGCGCAGGGCGTTCGGGAAGCCGTAACCGCGGACGGCGCGAAGGATATAACCGCGGCTGGTGAGGAACGCATCCGCTTCCGGCGCCCGTTTGCCGTCGACATCCGGGAAATGGATCAGCACGAAATTGGCGACCGACGGCGTCACCTTCAGACCGATCGTCTCCAGCGCATGGGTGAGCTTGCCCTGCCAGAGATTGTTGTGCTCGACGGCCTTTTCGACAAAGGCCTGGTCGCGGATGGCGGCCGCACCCGCGGCAATCGCCGGGGCGTTCATGTTGAACGGGCCGCGCACACGGTTGAGCGCATCGAGAATGCCGGCCGGGCCGTACATCCAGCCGATGCGCAGCGCCGCAAGCCCGTAGACCTTGGAGAAGGTGCGGGTCATCACGACGTTCCTGTTGGACGACACCAGTTCGAGGCCGGCTTCGTAATCGTTCTTGCGCACATATTCCGCGTAGGCCGCGTCGAGCACGAGGATGACGCTCTTCGGCAGGCCGGCATGCAGGCGGCGGATATCGGCGACCGGGACGTATGTACCAGTCGGATTGCCGGGATTGGCGATGAACACCATCTTCGTCTTGTCGGTGACGGCGGCAAGGATCGCATCGACATCGACGGTGCAATCCTTCTCCTTCACCTCGACCGCCTTGGCGCCGGCGCCCATGATCTGGATCTTGTAGACGAGGAAACCGTGCTCGGTAATGATCGCTTCGTCGCCGGCACCGAGATAGACGTGGCAGAGCAGGCCCAGCAGTTCGTCCGAGCCGTTGCCGCACATGATGTTTGCGACATTGAGCCCGTGCACCGAGGCGATCGCCTCGCGCAGCGCCATCGCCTGACCGTCAGGATAAAGTTCGAGATTGCCGGCCGCCTGTTTGAAAGCTTCGATCGCCTTCGGGCTGGCGCCGAGCGGCGTCTCGTTGGACGAAAGCTTGAAGACGCGCGCTACGCCCGGAGCATGTTCCTTGCCGGGCACATAGGCGGCGATATCCAGGATGCCTGGACGCGGAACGGGCTCACTCGTGACGATGCTCATCGGATCAACCTTTTTGGAAAGCCTTAAACGGCGGGTGTGATCCAGTGGGATTAAAGCCGAATTTCTGCTTTGTCGAGTGGTGAGGAATGGTCGGCGCAGCCGACGAAACGATCCAGTGAATCGTTTCGAATGACGAACGCCCTGAGCCAAGCGAAGGGCAGGACTATCGCTTCTTCACCGGGTCCGCGTCGTCGGCACGCCCCGCGGCGCCAGCACCGGCACGAAGACGCGCCGGGAGGCGCGAGCGGCGACCGGCAGACCCTGGTAGAGCCGCTTCTGGGCCTCCACCACGATGACCCCGGAAAAGACCGGCCAGAAGCGCCGGCCCATGCGCTCGAAGGCCTGGCGCAGCTTCAGCACGGCGCGGATCTTCGACGGCGGGAAGAACAGTGCCTCGGCGCTGGCGCCCGGCGTAAAGTTGGTCTCGCGCAGCAGCGACGTGAGCTGCCCGCGCGAATACGGCCGGCCGGAGCCGAACGGCGTGTGTTCCATGCGCGCCCAGACACCACGCCGGTTGGGCACGACGATGACCAGCCGCCCGCCGGGCGCCAGCACCCGCCAGAGTTCCTTCAAGGTCTCCCGCGGGTTTTCGGCAAATTCCAGCGAATGCACCATCAGTACGCGGTCGACGGAAGAGTCCGGCAGCGGCAGCTCCTCGTCGAAGACGAGAGCGGTCGAGGAAAGCTCGCTGACCGGCCAGTTCACCGCCCCCTGCCCCGCCGGCATGAAGGCGAAGGTGCGTTCCGTATCGGCGCGGAACCGGTCGAGATAAGGCACGGCATAACCAAGGCCCACCAGCCGCTCCTCCGGCAGCCGCGCCCAGAGCGAAGACAGCGCGAACGTGATCGACTGTTCGGCAAGGTGGCCGAGGGGTGAGTGGTAGAATTCGCGAAGATCGACGATATCCGTATGCATGCGTAATTTGGTACCAGACGGTGGTTGGACTTCAAGGGACCAGTCTCTACATTGTGACCCAAAACACTTTCAGCAATGGGGTTATGTTATGAGACCACTAGAACTCGAAGTTTTTTCATGCCGCAGCGATAATTACGGCGTTCTCGTGCACGATCCGGAAAGCGGCCTGACGGCTTCGATCGATGCGCCGGAGGAAAAGCCGATCCTCGATGCGGCGGCCCGCCGTGGCTGGAAGATCACCCACATCTTCACCACCCATCACCACGGCGACCACGTCGAAGCCAACCTGGCGCTCAAGGAAAAGTTCGGGCTGGAGATCATCGGTCCGTTCAACGAAGCGGTTGCTATTCCCGGCCTCGACAGGACCATGGCGGATGGTGACGAGTTCCAGTTCGGCGACCATCTCGTCTGCGTCCTCGAGACGCCGGGCCACACGGCCGGCCATATCTGCTACCATTTCCCGGACGACAAGATCCTGTTCGCGGCAGACACGCTGTTTGCGCTCGGCTGCGGCCGGCTGTTCGAACGCCCGGCGGCCGACATGTGGCATTCGCTGCAGAAACTCGCCGTTCTGCCTGACGAGACGGCCGTCTATTTCGGTCACGAATATACGCTTTCGAACGCGAAGTTCGCGCTGAGCGTCGATCCGGACAACGGGCGTCTGCAGGCGCGTGCGAGCGAGATCGAGGCGCAGCGCGCGGCCGGCCAGTTCACCATTCCGACGACGATTGGGCTGGAGAAGGAGACCAATCCCTTCCTGCGCGCATCGGACCCAGCCATCCGCCGCAACCTCCTGATGGAGAGCAAATCCAACGAGGAAGTGTTTGCCGAAATCCGCAAGCGCAAGGATAATTTCTGAATGACGCCGGAGGAGATCATCACCACGCTCGGTATGCAGCGGCATCCGGAGGGCGGCTGGTATGTCGAGACATTTCGGGACACCGAAGGCGGTGCACGCGGCTATTCGACGGCGATTTATTACCTGCTGGAAGCCGGCGAACGCTCCCACTGGCATCGGGTTCGCGACGCGGCCGAGACCTGGCATTTCTATGCCGGCGATGCGCTGCTGCTGCGGATTTCCAACGGCGAAACGGTCGAAGAGGTGAGGCTCGGAACAGACCTTGCCACAGGAGAACGGCCGCAGGCCGTGGTCCCGGCCGACGCCTGGCAGGCAGCAGAACCGCTCGGCCGCTTCACGCTGGTGGGCTGCACGGTCGCACCAGGCTTTCAGTTTTCGAGCTTCGAGATGGCGCCGCCCGGCTGGGAGCCGTCGACCTAGGCTGAAGGAAGCCCGGCAATCGCTAACGTAAAGATCAGCTGTGCCGCGAAGTAAGTGCCCCACACGAACGGCCTCAACCTCGCCATGACAGGCGCATCCGGCTTGACCAGGAATTTCTGGATCGCCAGTGCGGTGTCGGACATGACGAACAGCGCAGCACCGGCCGCCGGCAGGATCGGCTTCACCGCCAGCGCCGAAAGCGCCATGGCGACGATCGCGATCCCGTAGGCGGCGACGGGGATGGCAAGCCGTCCTGCAGGCCGCCACAGCATGAACAACGTCATGCCCGTCAGCACCACGAAGATCCACGCCGCCGTATAACGCCAGGCGGAGGTGAAAAGCAGGCTTGGTTCTATCGACGGCCAGAACAGCGCCGCATAGGCAATATGCAAAGCGAGGAAGGCAGCGAGCCCGGCGACGAAGGCTGGCTCTCCCTCGTAGGCGAGGCAGGCGTCTCCGAGTGCACCGAGCGCCAGCGCTGCGACGAGCAGCGCCGGGGCGCCGGAAAGACCGGCATAGAGCACAAGCAGCAAGACCGGTACGGTCTTCAGCACCGCGCGAAGATGGCCCGCCGGCCTTTTCAGCCAGCGGAAATAATGGATCGCAAGCACGATCGAGGCGGCCAGCACCGCCCACAACAACAGATACATCTCTTCCCCCCACGTCCCCGCCCCCTTAGGGAACGCCTATTCGGCCACGGCTTCCGCAATCGGCTTCGGCCGGAACATATCCCGCGCCGCCAGCACCGCCCCTCCGGTGATCAGCAGGCAGGCAAGCAGGATGTTCCAATTCGCTTCGGCAAAACCCGATGCGACCAGGATCAGCGTCGACAGCAGCGGCGCCGCATAACTGGCCGCGCCGATGATCTGGATATCGCCGTTCTTGACACCGTAGTCCCAGGCATAGAAGGCCGCGCCGACCGGCAGCAGGCCAAGCCCGACGACCGCCGCCCACTCGCCGCCATCGGCCGGCCAGACGGTCGTCTCCAGCGCCAGATGGCAGACCAGCGAGAGCAGCGAGGTACCGAGGCAGAAGCCGGTGACGACATCGGTCGAAACCCGGTCGAAGCGCCGCGTCAGCAGCGAATAACCGGACCAGGTGAAGGCGCAAAGAAAGGCAGCGCCATAACCCATGAGATAGGCGTCGTCGAAGGCAAGGCCGTTGCGGGAAACGATGGCGATCGTGCCGCAGAGCCCGGCGACAGCGCCAGCCACGTGATACCAGCGCAGCCTCTCGCCCGGCAGCAGGGCCGAGCCGACGACGATGAACAGCGGCCAGAGATAGGCGATCAGCCCGGCCTCGACCGCCGGCGCATTCCGGAGCGCGGTGAAATACAGAAAATGATAACCGAACAGGCCGCCGATGCCGGTGATCCAAACCTTCGGCGGCTGTTTCAGGAGCGCGATACGCTCGGGCCTGACAATAAAAAGCACGATGCCAGGCAGGCTGCCGATCGCGAACGTCATCGCGCTCATCTGGAAAGGCGGCACTTTTCCGGATGCAGCCGTCATCAGGGCCAGCAACGACCACATCAGGATCGCCGTAAAACCGATCAACGTTCCCCGGATTTTCACCCCTGCCCCCTTGGGCGCCCGGACGGGCGCTTTAGTCAGCCGCCATATTTGACGGCCGTCACGTAAACCTGCCCCATCCTGGTCGGGATTACGGCATAGACCGGAGCATATACATTTACGGACTGCGCCTTGGCAAACCAGATTTCCATCGGCGTCTTGCGCAGGTATTCGATATCGCTGCGGCCGCGCTTGAAGCCCGATCTCGGAAGGTAGCGGATCGAGCAGACGATCGCCTCGCCCTTGAAACCGTCGGTCGAGAACGGCTTGGTGCCCTTCGGCGTCAGCACCAGGTCCATGCGCGACTCACCGTCATAGATCGGCAGCCGGCTGGGGCAGACCTTGGCGTCGCCCGGGAAGATCAAGCCGCTCAGAGGGTCCAGGACGGCACGCAGATCCTTTTCGGTCACGGGGATCCAGGTCTCCGGATTGCGGGTCGGCTCGGGCTTGACCGTCGTCCCGGTGACATTGCCGTTGCGGTATTCGACATCGTAGATGCGCGTGCGTTTTCCGGTGCTGTAGACGAGGTTGTAGCGATCGGCCTGCAGCTTGTCGGCCTGCATGCGCCCGCTGACGCTGGTCTCGGCGGAGATGCGGCTGATGATGTTGACGATCCCTGCCGATTTGAACCTTCCGGTGATCTTGTAGTCGCTGCTGTTGAATTCGCTGGCAAAAGACGCCTTGGCGATCGGCAGTATCCCAAGCGAGATATTGTATTCGCTGACATGCCGGATTTCCGCCGAGCCGAGCGGATTGGTCGTGAACCCGAAGACGAGCACGAAGGCACTGACGAAACTGCCGCGAAGGTTCATGATTTTGCCCTGACCGATGAGGACGCCGAAAAGCGTCTTCCCGCAGACATATAGACGGTGCATCATGGCAAGAAAATAGCGGCTTCACGGCACTGGCGGCGGATTCTCTTAGGGTGAGGTCAAGGTTTTGGCTTGACGCGACGAGCCCCACTGACTATAGAACCGCAACTTTCCACTCAGGACCAGTTGGATCGGCGCACCGGCATTGTCCGGAAGTACCATCCGATTGCAGAAGAACAAAGGTGTATCCATGTCTCGTGTGTGCGAACTGACCGGCAAGGGCGTTCAGACCGGCAACAACGTAAGCCACGCCAACAACAAGACCCGCCGTCGGTTCCTGCCGAACCTGTGCCAGGTTACGTTGATCTCCGACGCTCTCGGCCAGCGTTATCGCCTGCGCGTCTCGGCACACGCTCTGCGCTCCGTCGAACATCGTGGCGGCCTCGATGCCTTCCTGTTGAAGTCCGACGAGACCGAACTGTCGATGCGCGCCCGCCTGCTGCGCCGCCAGATCGTCAAGAAGACCGCCGAAGTCGCTGCTGCGGCTTAATCGGCCCGACGACAAATCATCCGGCTTTGAACAAGGCTTGAACGGGTAATACCGGCCAGGCCTTTTCTCTTGGCCTTCATAAAACTCCAACTGGTGGCATCACCCAGGATAAAAAAATGCTGAGCTCACGCTATACTTTCATCTATGCCCTGCTGATGGCGGCCGTCGTTGTCGCCTCCAATTTCCTGGTGCAGTTCCCGGTCGTCGGCACGTTCTGGGGCATCGCCCTCGGCGATCTTCTGACCTGGGGCGCCTTTATCTATCCCTTTGCCTTCCTGGTGACCGATCTCGCCAACCGGCAGTTCGGGCCTTCGATCGCCCGACGCGTCGTTCTCGCAGGCTTCGTCGTCGGCGTGACGCTGTCGTTCCTGGCCTCCGCCCCGCGCATCGCCATCGCCTCGGGCACCGCCTATCTGGTCGGCCAGCTTCTCGACATCTCCGTGTTCAATCGGCTCCGCCGCCAGACCTGGTGGCGCGCGCCGCTCGCTGGCTCCCTGCTCGGTTCGGCGCTCGACACGCTGCTATTCTTCTCGCTGGCCTTCGCCCCGCTCTTCGCCTTCATCGGCCCCAATGAGGACTTCGCGATCCAATCCGCACCGATCCTCGGCGCCCTTGCCACCGAGGCCCCGCGCTGGATCTCCTGGGCGCTCGGCGACCTCGTGGTCAAGATCCTGGTCGGCGTCGTTCTTCTCCTGCCCTATGGCGCCCTGATGAACGTGCTGAAGCCGATGCCGCAGGTGGCGAAGGCAGCCTGACTTTCAAACTCGTCCAAGTCCGATCCTACTTGCAAGTTGAACGGTTGCGCTGCAGTCTGCGCCGCGTCGCAACTTTTTGGACGGGCCACGATGCAGATTCACGATGTCTTCGATGTTCTGGAAGCCACCCGCGCAACCCTTTCGGGCTCGTCGTTCGATGATGTGAACCTGTCCGGCACGCGCTTCAACAACACGAATCTGTCAGGCGCGAGTTTCAATCAGATCAATTTTGCGGGCGCGACATTCAACGATAGCAATATGTCGGGCTGGTCGATCGATGACGTCAATCTGTCCGGCCTGCGGCTGCACAACTCCAACCTTTCGGGCGCGGAATTCGCCGGATGCAGAATGACGGGAGCCAAGATCGATGGCATACCCGTTCAAGCCCTGCTCGATGCGTACAACGCCGCGAAAAGGGACTGAAGTCGGAAACGCTACTCGTTCAGGCGGAATTCCAGCATCACGTTACGCTGCAGCAGATTGCCGTTGTCATCCGAAATCAGGATCAGATGCGGCTTGCCCTCCGGCCCGGTGATGACGTCGAGCCCTTCCATGTTGTCGATCGCATAGCCCATATCGGCTTCGAGAAGCACGTCCCCATCCACCGCAGCGCCGGGACGGATGTTGTCGCCCTTGATCAGGCGAATGCGCATGCCGAGGCCGCCGATGAAGCTGAAGCGGCGTTCGAGCAGCAGGAAGTCGCCGTTCGGTAGGAAGGCCCCATCGGTCGCGTCGAATGGATCGTGCCGCACCACCGTGAACACGCCCTTGAGCGGCCCTTCCAGGATCGCGGCGAAAAGGTTGCCCTGATCATCGAGGCTATGCTCGGTGACCGCGACGGGCGCCCCCTTGAGCGGACCTGTCTGAGGCGAGATAGCCACCGTCTCCATGCCCGCATTCATCCGGAACTCGTGGCGGGGAATGGGGAGATCGAGGCTCTTCAGAGGCGCCGATGTTTCGAACCCCGGATCGGGATAGGCATCGACGCGGTGCAGCTGCTCGAAGCCGACGATCGCCTGGCCGTCCCGCAGCGCCAGCCCCTCGGCGTCCGAATTGTATTTCGAGCCGACCCGGCCGCCACGGATGAGGATCGGGTTGATGGCGAGATCGGTGAGGTTGGCGAGACGCCCCTTCGCATCCCGTTCAACGCGGCCGGTCAGCCAGGAACCGGTATCGAGCACCGACACGAACCTTTCGCCATCGGCGCGAAAGCGGATGCTCGACAGCGACTGAAGCCGGCTATCAGGTGACGAAAATTCTATCCCACCGAGAAATTCGAGCGAACCGAAGCGCCTCTCCGCCGAACCGCGCTTGAATTCGGTGATAGCCTGCGCCCTGACCAAAACATTGTCGGTGGCAGGCGCCACCGGGGAGGCGATGGCGCCGAAAAGGCTGGCACAGACGACGAGGCGGGAAAGTTTCAAGCGGCGGACCTCAGCTGGCCCGTCGCATGCGGCCCTGCTGCCTGCCATTTTCCGCAAACAGTTCGGCAAGCTGCTCGGTCATCGCCCCGGCAAGCTCGTCTGCATCGACGATCGTCACGGCCTTGCGATAGTAGCGCGTCACGTCGTGGCCGATGCCGATCGCCAGCAGCTCCACCGGCGAGCGCGTCTCGATCTGTTCGATCACGGCGCGCAGGTGCCGTTCCAGATAATTGCCGGGATTGACCGACAGCGTCGAATCGTCGACCGGCGCGCCATCCGAGATCATCATCAGGATCTTGCGCTGCTCGCGACGGGCGATCAGGCGGTTATGCGCCCACATCAGCGCCTCGCCGTCGATGTTTTCCTTGAGAAGGCCTTCGCGCATCATCAGGCCGAGATTGCGGCGTGAACGGCGCCACGGCGCATCGGCGGACTTGTAGACGATATGGCGCAGGTCGTTGAGGCGGCCGGGCGTCGGCGGCTTGCCGCTCGCCAACCACTTTTCGCGCGCCTGCCCGCCCTTCCAGGCCTTGGTGGTGAAGCCGAGGATCTCGACTTTGACGCCGCAGCGCTCCAGCGTGCGGGCGAGGATATCGGCGCAGGTGGCAGCGACCGTGATTGGCCGGCCGCGCATCGAGCCGGAATTGTCGATCACCAGCGTCACGACCGTATCGCGGAATTGCGTATCCCGCTCCTTCTTGAAGGAGAGCGGCTGCATCGGATCGATGATCAGGCGCACTAGGCGGGCCGGATCGAGATACCCCTCTTCGAGATCGAAGTCCCAGGAGCGGTTCTGCTGCGCCATCAGGCGGCGCTGCAGGCGGTTGGCAAGCCGGCCGACGGCGCCCTGAAGATGAGCAAGCTGCTTGTCGAGGAAGGCCCGCAGCCGGTCGAGTTCCGCTTCGTCGCAAAGCTCTTCGGCGGTGATTTCCTCGTCGAATTCCTGGGTGAAGATCTTGTAGTCGACCTTCTCGTTGAAATCGTCGAACGGGCTGTTGGGCCGCCGGGTTTCGCCGGGTGTTTCCGAATGTTCGTCGCTGTCGTCCGACATGTCGTCGTCGGACATTTCCGCGCCGTCCATCTCGCCGTCGTCCATTTCCTCGTCGGAAGCATCGCTCTGCTCGGCAGGTGCGGCGTCGGAGCCGGCTTCTTCCTCGACCTCGTCGTTCTCGGTCTCGTTGCTGCGCGGCTGGTCATCCTGATCCGGGTTTTCCATCTCCTCCGGCTCGGCGTCCTCGTCGGCAAACTCCTCCGCCATCTGCATGGAGGTGAGCATGTGCCGCACCAGCTTGGCGAACGCCTGCTGGTCTTCGATCACGTTTCGGAGGTTGTCGAGGTCGCCGGCCGCCTTGTCCTCGATGAACGGGCGCCAGAGATCCAGCACCTTGCCGGCACTCGGCGGCGGCTTGATACCGGTCAGCTTCTCGCGCACCAGCATGGCGACCGCTTCGCCGATCGGCGCGTCTTCCTGTCGTTCGATGCCGGAAAAATTCGCTTTCGAGTATTTTTCGGCATGCATCGAACTGATGTTCGATGCCATGCCGGCCATGCGCAATGCGCCGATCGACTCGACGCGCGCCTGCTCGACCGCATCGAAGACCACGCGTGCGTCAGCGCCCTGGGGCGACATGTTCGCATGCACGCCCGTGTCGTGGCAGGCAATCCGCAGCGCCATGGAATCGCCGAGCCCGCGGGTGACCGCAAGCTCATGGGCCGTCGGCCGCTTGGAGATTTCCGGCAGGCGGATGCGCTCGCCGGCAAGGCCCGGACGTTCGTTTGCGAACGTGACCTCGACTTCCGCGTCACCGGCGATCGACCTCACGCAGCCGGTAATCGCCCGCCGCAACGGTTCCGTATCCACGGGACCGCCGGATTTGGCTTTCGAATTGTCTCCGCGACCTGCCATGATCTCGTCTCCGCTCAGGCTCCGAGAACGATGTTGGCGGCACTTTCCTTCAACTCGACACCGAAGGCGCGCTGGTACTGTTCGGCGACCAGCGTGCGTTCCAGTTCGTCGCACTTGTTGAGGAAGGTGATGCGGAAGGCGAACGCGATATCACCGAAAATCTCGGCGTTTTCCGCCCAGGTGATGACGGTACGCGGGCTCATGACGGTCGAGAGATCGCCGTTGATGAAGGCCGAACGGGTGAGATCGGCGACGCGCACCATCTTCGACACCGTTTCACGGCCCTCGGCCGTACGACCGAAAGACTTGACCTTGGCGGCGACGATATCGACTTCCTTCTGGTGCGGCAGATAGTTCAGCGTCGTCACGATCGACCAGCGGTCCATCTGTGCCTGGTTGATCTGCTGCGTGCCGTGATAGAGGCCGGTCGTATCGCCGAGGCCGACCGTGTTGGCGGTCGCGAAGATGCGGAATGCCGGGTGAGGACGGATGACACGGCTCTGGTCGAGCAGCGTCAGGCGGCCGGAGGATTCGAGAACGCGCTGGATGACGAACATCACGTCCGGGCGACCGGCATCGTATTCGTCGAAGACGAGCGCGACATTGTGCTGGTAGGCCCAGGGCAGGATGCCGTCCTTGAATTCGGTGACCTGCTTGCCGTCCTTCAGCACGATCGCGTCCTTGCCGACGAGATCGATACGGCTGACATGGCTGTCGAGGTTGATACGCACGCACGGCCAGTTGAGGCGTGCGGCAACCTGCTCGATATGGGTGGACTTGCCGGTGCCGTGGAAGCCGGACACCATGACACGTCGGTTATGCGCAAAGCCTGCGAGAATGGCGAGCGTCGTGTCGCGGTCGAAAAGATAGTCCGGGTCGAGATCCGGAACGTAAGGGTCGCCGCTGCTATATGCCGGAACCCTGATATCGCTGTCGATGCCGAAGACTTCCCTGACCGAAACGGTGGTATCGGGAAGGTTGGAAATATCTAGATCAATCTTACTCATCGTCTCTCCAAGGCGCGAGCCGCCGCCCGGCCGTCATCCTCACTGCCATAATTTTTACGGCTTAGCAGAAACCCGCCTGCTTCAACAACTGATATGCTTGAATGACGGCACGAAAACGTTCTTCCGAACCGCGGTCGCCGCCATTCGCATCCGGATGATGTTTCTTGACCAGTTCCTTGTAGCGGGTCTTGATCTCCGCAGCCGACGCATTGGCCGCCAACTCCATCGTATCGAAGGCTTTGGCTTCCAATGTCTTCAGCTTGCGCCCCTGCGTCTGGAAACGGGGGCCGGCCGCCCTCGCACTCGACACGAAACCGAAGGGATCCCTGAAGCGCTGCTGGGTGCCGGTAGCGCCGGCAGCACCTGAGCGCGCCGTGGAATGAAGCGGCGCATCCTTGGCGGCCTTGTTGACGCCGACGGCCCAGGTCGGCCGATGGCCGGTGATCGCCTCTTTCTGGTACCGGGCGATCTCGCTGTCCGAGAGGCCGGAGAAATAATTATAGCCCTTGTTGTATTCCCTGACGTGCTCGAAGCAGAACAGAAAGAACTGGCCTTCCGCGTTGCGGCCCACGGGAGCGCGATGGACGCCGGGCTTGTCGCATCCGTCCCACTGGCAGGTGGGCGCTTCAGGAACGGCTTCCTGCTGCCTGTTCTTGCGCGTCCGGATGCGGTCGAAATATTTGGAATCTAGTTTCATAAGGCCCTCATTATGGGGCGACGAACAGGGCGCGGCAAGAATTGACAAAGTCCTTTCTTACTGGTTTGTGGGATGCCCCTTTTGCGTCGCAACGGAGACCGAAATGTCCGTCAAATCCCGGATCGAAATCACGCTCACCGACAATCTCGAACCGGAACGGCTGGTCGTCATCGATGAGAGCCATCAGCACGCCGGCCATCAGCCCGACATCACCGGAACCGGCGAAACCCATATGCGGGTCCGCATCGTTTCGAAAAAGTTTTCCGGAATGAGCCGGCTCGACCGGCATCGGACGGTGAACGCGCTGCTGAAGCCGGAACTCGACGCCGGCCTCCACGCGCTGGCGGTGGAAGCCTCGGCCCCGGGTGAACCGACGCGCTGGTAGCGGGATATAGATAGGAAGGGATGGCCGATTGGCCAACGTTGAAATCGAATTCTTCTGAGGCACCCCCTCATCCGATCCTTCGGGCCACCTTCTCCCCGAGGGGAGAAGAAGATATGTCGCGACGTCTCCACTCCTCCTCCCCTCGGGGAGAGGGTGGCCGAGCGAAGCGGAGGTCGGGTGAGGGGGAGCCGCGGCAGATTACTCCGCCGGCAGCGTCACATCTTCCGCCGGCCTGATCCTTAGCCGCGTGATGCGGTTCTTCTCCCGCTTCATCACCGTGAAACGCTTCCCATAGAACGTAAACGCCTGCCGTTCTTCCGGGATCAGCTTCGATTCGTGAATGACGAGGCCCGCGATCGTCGTTGCTTCCGCATCCGGCAGGCTCCAGTCGAGCGCGCGGTTCAGGTCGCGGATCGGCACGGAACCGTCGACGACGATCGACCCGTCCGCTTCCTGGCGCACGCCTTGGATCTCGATATCGTGCTCGTCGGCAATGTCACCGACGATTTCCTCCAGGATGTCTTCCAGCGTGACGATGCCCTGCACCTCGCCATATTCGTCGACGACGACCGCAAAATGCCCCTTGCGGCGCAGGAAGGCGCTGAGCTGGTCCTTGAGGCTGGTGCTGTCGGGCACGAACCAGGGCTTCTGGGCGATCTTGACGATGTCGAGGTTTTCGGGCTCGACATTCGGCTCGGCAAGCGCCCTGAGCAGGTCCTTGGCATGGACGACGCCGATGATGTTCTCGGTCGAGTTCCGCCAGAGTGGCATGCGCGTATAGGGGCTTTCCAGCACGGTGCGGACCGCCACCTCCGGCGGATCGTCGGCATTGACCGCCCGCATGACGGTGCGATGCCGCATCACGTCGGAGACTTCGAGCTCCTCGAGTTCGAAGAGGCCGCTCAACCGGTCGCGATCCTGCTTGTCGAAATTCCCCTCACGATGAACGAGGTCGAGAGCGGCATGCAGATCGTCATGGCTGGAAAGGGCGAGCGTCTGCTCGGACAGGGAAGCGCCGAACGCGCGAAGAAGCCCGCGGATCACCGCGTTGACAGCACGCGACTTGAGGCCCTGTTTGGACGTCATTTCGGCCGCTTTTCCTCCAGGAAGCTCAAGACCTCGGACGACGGAACGTCGTTGGCGACGAAGGACCGGCCGATGCCGTGGGTCAGGATGAAGGTGAGCTTGCCGCTCTGTACCTTCTTGTCCTGCGCAATCGCGTCCAGCAGCTTTTCCGTCGGCGGTAGCTTTCCGGGAATATCGCTCATCGACGTCGGCAGGCCGACGGCTTTCAGATGGGCCGTGACCCGTGCCGCGTCGTCCGGGCTTGCAAGGTTCATGCGCGCCGAGAACTGGTGCGCGAGAACCATGCCGATCGCGACGCCTTCGCCATGCACGAGGCGGCTGCTGTCATATTCGGTTGCCGCTTCCAGCGCGTGGCCGAACGTGTGGCCGAGATTGAGCAGCGCCCGGCGGCCGGTCTCGCGCTCGTCCTCGACCACCACGTCGGATTTCGCCTGGCAGCTGGTCGCGATTGCCTCGATCCGCTCCGGGCCGCCCGCAAATACGGCCTTCCAGTTCTTTTCGAGCCAGGCGAAGAAATCCGGCTGGTCGATCAGCCCGTATTTCGCCACTTCCGCATAGCCGGCCCGGAATTCTCGCTTGGAGAGCGAATCAAGTGCCGCGGTGTCGGCGAGAACGAGGTCCGGTTGGTGGAAGACGCCGAGCAGGTTCTTGCCATGCCGGGTGTTGATACCGGTCTTGCCGCCGACCGACGAATCGACCTGCGCCAGAAGCGAGGTCGGGATCTGCACGAAACGCACGCCGCGCCTGACGATGCCGGCAGCAAAACCCGCAAGGTCGCCGATCACGCCG
The DNA here is from genome assembly GCF_002968675.1 of Neorhizobium sp. T25_13. Lineage (NCBI taxonomy): Bacteria > Pseudomonadati > Pseudomonadota > Alphaproteobacteria > Hyphomicrobiales > Rhizobiaceae > Neorhizobium > Neorhizobium sp. T25_13. The sequence continues at coordinate 72,011 of NZ_PVBI01000012.1, read as the reverse complement.
CCGCCGAGCGCGATCACCGCGTCGTTGCGCTCGATACGGGCCGAGAGCACCATGTCGGTAACGGTCGCCAGATGTTCGAAGCTCTTGGTCTTTTCGCCGGGCGGCAGCGTCAGCGAGACGGCTTCGATCCCGTCCGTCTGCAGGCTGTCCATCAGCGCTTCGAGATAAAGCGGCGCGACGTGCTCGTCGGTGACGATGGCCGCCTTGCGGCCCTTCAGCCGCGCGGTGATCTCGCCGCCGGCACGCGTGATCAGGCCAGGGCCGATCAGGATGTCATAGGCCCGTTCGCCGAGCGGCACATGCACCAGACGCTCGGCGTTACGGCCCTCAGATCGGGAAGACATGTTCATTGCAATTCACCTTCGCTGGGCAATTCACTTTCGCCGGGCAGATTGGCCACAGCAGAAAGTACCTCGTTGACCATCATGTCCTTGCGGACATTTTCGGACAGTACCGTCACATCGGCTTCGGCATAGATCGGATAACGCTGGATCATCAGATTTTCGAGCGTCTGCCTGGGGTTCTCGGTCTTCAGCAACGGCCGGTGGTCGCGTTTGTTCACCCGCTCCCACAAAACGTCGAGATCCGCTTTCAGCCAGATGGAAATGCCGCCGATCTTGATCTGGTGGCGGGTGTTCTCGTTGATGAAGGCACCGCCGCCGGTCGAAACCACGCGGGGACCGCCCCTCAGCAACCGCTCGATGACGCGGGTTTCCAGCGCCCTGAACTCCACCTCGCCGTAGGCGGCGAAGAGTTCGCTGATGGTCATGCGCGAAACCTTTTCGATCTCCGCATCCGTATCGATGAAGGGAATGGAAAGGGTCTGCGCCACCAGCCGGCCGATCGCCGATTTGCCGGCCCCCATCAGCCCGACGAAGATCAGGTTGCGCTTGCCGAGGACGGCGCGCGCCTTTTCGCTGAGTGGAGTTGCGACTTCTGTCATTGTCAGGTCCATTTCGAAAAACGGTATCGACAAATGCATCGGCAGCGTCAAGCCGTCGCAACCCTCAAAGAATGCGGGGGATTGTTTGTTCTTGCCGATATGTAAACCTTTATCGATATATTGCGGCGCAACTCCGGGAGTCCTTCATGCCCACCCTTTTCCGTTTCCTCTTCGTGCTGGCGGCGATCGCAGGCATCGTTTATGGAAGCATGGTGGCTCTCGTCATGCTGGTGGATCCGCGCGAGCGCGACGTGACCGTGCGCATTCCTTCCGAGCGGTTGAACCCGGCAACGCCGCAACAATAACGGCAGGTTAGATGGCCGACCTTTCCCGAGCCCATATCGAAGCCTTTCTGGAAATGATGAGCGCCGAACGGGGTGCCGCCGGCAACACGCTCTCATCCTACGAACGCGACCTCGAAGATCTGCAGTCCTTCCTCGCCGCCGGCAATGTTTCGGCCCTGACGGCGCAAAGCGCCAATCTCTCCGCCTATCTCGCTCATCTCGGCGCCCAGGGCTTTGCTGCCTCGTCGCAGGCGAGAAAACTGTCAGCCATGCGGCAGTTCTACAAATTCCTCTATGCCGAGGGCCTGCGCGGCGACGATCCGACCGCCATCCTCGATGCACCGAAAAAAGGCCGCTCGCTGCCGAAGATCATGAGCGAGGACGACGTGACGCGGCTCCTGGACCTGGCCGCCAAGGAAGCCGCCGAACCCGGCCCGGATCAGCTTGCGCGGCTCAGAATGCTGGCGCTGCTCGAACTTCTCTACGCAACCGGCATGCGCGTCAGCGAACTCGTGTCGCTGCCGGTCAAGGTTCTCGACCAGGAAGGACGTTTCCTGATCATCCGCGGCAAGGGCAACAAGGAACGGCTGGTGCCGCTATCCCGGTCGGCGATCGCGGCTCTCGGACCCTATGGCCAGGCCCGCCAGGCCTCGCTCGCCAAGACAGGCGACAGTCCCTGGCTGTTCCCGTCGGCCGGCAAGGAGGGGTATTTGCCAAGGCAGGTATTTGCCCGCGACCTCAAGGGCCTGGCGGCGCGCGCCGGACTTCGCACGGCCGCAATCTCTCCGCATGTGATGCGCCATGCCTTCGCAAGCCACCTCCTCCAGAACGGCGCGGACCTGCGCGTTGTGCAGGAACTGCTCGGCCATTCGGACATTTCCACCACTCAAATCTACACGCATGTACTGGAAGAAAGGCTGCGAGAGCTGGTTCAAACACACCACCCTCTTGCAAAACAGGCCAAAAACCGGGATTAGAGGCCCCAAACATAAAATAGGAACTCCGTGTTCCTGAGATAAAACAACCGGAAACCGGCTCTCATGCAGACTTATCTCGATTTCGAAAAGCCAATCTCGGACCTCGAAGGCAAGATCCACGAGCTCAAAAAGCTCGCCTCCGAGGACGAAAGCATCGATACGTCCGAGGAAATCGGCAGGTTGGAGACCCGAGTCAGGGAAGCCACCCGGGAAATCTATTCCAAGCTCGGCGCCTGGGAAAAAACGCAGGTCGCGCGCCATCCGCAGCGTCCGCATTTCGTCGATTATTCCGCCCATCTCTTCACCGACTTCACTCCGCTCGCCGGCGATCGCAATTTCGGCGAGGATGCCGCCATCCAGGCCGGCCTTGCCCGCTTCAACGGCATGCCCGTCGCCGTCATCGGCCAGGAAAAGGGCCATGACACCAAGACCCGCCTGAAACACAATTTTGGCAGCCCGCGTCCCGAAGGTTACCGCAAGGCGATCCGGATCATGGAAATGGCCGATCGTTTTCACCTGCCCGTCATCACCCTCATCGATACGGCAGGCGCCTATCCGGGTGTCGGCGCCGAGGAACGCGGCCAGGCGGAGGCCATCGCCCGCTCGACCGAAATGTGCCTGGGCCTGAAAGTGCCGATGGTTTCGGTCGTGATCGGCGAAGGCGGCTCCGGCGGCGCAATCGCCATCGCCACCGGCAACCGCGTCTACATGCTCGAACATTCGATCTATTCGGTCATCTCCCCCGAAGGCGCTGCCTCCATCCTCTGGCGCGATTCGACCCGCGCCCGCGAGGCGGCGACCAACATGAAGATTACCGCCGAAGACCTGAAGGGCCTCGGCATTATCGACGACATCATCCCCGAACCGGTCGGCGGCGCGCATCGCGAACCCGAAACCGTCATCAGCGCGACGGGCAAGATCATCGCTTCGGCGCTGGAAGATCTCGGAAGGCTCTCGGGCGAAGAAGTGCGGGCTGCACGCCGGCAGAAATTCCTCGATATCGGCCGCAATCTCTGATCTTCGGGCCTCTGCCACGCCAATAGCCAAATTTGGCCATATTGCTGATAACATTGGGTGCCGGGCGGTTTTGCTGGACAGGCCGGCGCAAGCGGTTAAGAATATGTAAAGATTACCGCTTTATTCATAGAAGTCCTGTACCGAATTCGTTCGTCGTTCCAAGTCTATGTGGTCCGTACCGATGCGCCTGAAACACATCGCTTTTGCTCTCCTCGTGGCAACTGCCCTGACGGGCTGTAACGACACGCTCGATTCCGCGAGCATTGACCTGAAGAGCGTCAAGAACAAGGTCGAGCAGCCCTTGCCTTCGAGCATTCTCGCCGAGATGCAGAAGAAGAACATGCCGCGCACTTCGCCGATCATGATCCGCATCCTCAAGGAAGAGGGTAAGCTGGAAGTCTGGAAGGCGAGGGCCGACAACCGTTTCGAGGTGATCAAGAGCTACGACATCTGCGCCTGGTCCGGAAAGCTCGGCCCGAAGGTCAAGGAAGGCGACCGCCAGGCCCCGGAAGGTTTCTACAACCTGACGCCGGCGCACCTGAACCCGAATTCGAAATATTACCTTGCCATCAATACCGGCTTCCCGAACCGCTACGATGCCGCCAACGGCCGCAGCGGATCGAACCTGATGATCCACGGCGCCTGCTCGTCGTCCGGCTGTTATTCGATGACCGACGAACAGGTTCTGGAAATCTACGCCTTCGCCCGCGACGCCTTCAAGGGCGGCCAGACCTCCGTGCAGCTCCAGGCTCTCCCCTTCCGGATGAACGCGGAGAACATGGCGCGCCACCGCGACAGCCAGAATTATGATTTCTGGAAAATGCTGAAGACCGGCTTCGATCATTTCGAAGTCACCAAGCGCCCGCCGGAAGTCAACGTCTGCGAAAAGAAGTATGTCTTCAACCAGCAGGTCGACAGCAACGGCACATTTGCGCCTGCCGCAGCCTGCCCGCCCATGTCCACGCCGCCGGCCCTCTCGGCTGCGCTGACCTCCTACGAAAAGACCTACCAGGTCGCCTACGCCAAGGCGCTCGAGAATTTCGACGGCAAGGTCTGGTATGAGCCGACCGAAGCCGAGCGCAAGGCCGTGGTTGCCGGCAAGCGCAAGGGCCGCGACATCGCCTATGCGCCGACCGGAACCTCGCTGGAAGCCGGCAAGCTGCTGAGCCAGTCCGAGTTCCGCGACATGATGGAAAAGCGGATGGCCTCCCAGAACAAGCCGGCCAATACCATGCTTGCCTCCGCCACGCCCGTCACGTTTCGTCCCGGCACCGCCGCCGACCGCATGAAGCAGGACCGCCTGCCGGGAGCCGGCCCGATCGCCCAGAGCAATGCCGCGCAGAGCACCGGTACGGTACCCACTGTCACAACGGCGCAGGGCACGACGACCACGGTTCCGATCCCGGCCCAGAACCCGCTCGCTTACGCAGCACCGCCGATCAGCGAGGAAAAGAAGAAGCCGTTCTGGAAGTTCTGGAGCCAGGAATGAGCTTCGAGACCGCAGGCCTCTACGATCTGAGAGGCCTGAAGTGTCCGCTGCCCGTCCTGAAGACGCGCCGCCGGCTGAAAGGCATGGAGAGCGGCGCGGAGCTTGCGATCGAAACCACCGACCCTCTCGCCGGCATCGACATCCCGCATTTCTGCAATGAGGAAGGCCACGAACTGGTCCGCTCGGAAAAGACCGAGACGGGACACCGTTTTCTGATCCGCAAGGGTTGAGCGGGCCTACATCCGCAGGCCGGGAACGGCGAGTGGATTGTCTTCCAGCGCAGCGCGGTCCGGCCGGTCGACGCGGGGCTGGCCCGTAAATGCCGCGAAAAGATCCGAGACAAAGGCTTCTTCCAGCCCTTGCGTGATCAGCACCATGCGCGTGCGCCGGTCCGAGCCGTCGGGCCACTTCGGCAGGCGCTGCGGCGGATGGAAGACGCTCTGCACCCCATGCAGCACCAGCGGCCGTTCCGGATTGTCGGAAAGCGCCACGATCGCCTTCATCCGGAGCAGTTTCTCGCCATGCGCCGAGCGCAACAGGTCGATGAACATCTCGATCGCCATCGGATCGATCGGCTTGTCGTGGATGATCGAGAAGGAGCGGATGTCGTCGCCATGGCGGTTCACGTCATGATGATGGTGGTGATGGCCATGCCCGTGGTGGTCATGGTTATGTTCATGGCCGTGGTGGTGATCATGACCGTGATCCTGGTTATGATGCGCCTCGGCATCGTTCGCCAGCTCGTCATGCAGCCAGCGATCGACGTCGGCGATCTTCGTCGCCGGATCGTAGAGGCCGTTCACCAGAATGGCCGCCGTGCCGGCCGCTTCGCTGTCGCCATCGACGATTGGCGCCCGGGGGTTGAGCGCCGCAAGCCGGCTTTTCAGCGCGGCCAGCTGGGAGTGATCCGCCATCGACAGTTTTGAGATGATCAGCCGGTCGGCCACCGCCACCTGCTTCACGGCCTCCTGATGACGGTCCAGCGTCGACACGCCGTTCACCGCATCGACGACGGTGATGACGCCGTCGAGCTCGAAATTCTGCGCGATGACCGGATTGCCCATCACCGACTGCATGACCGGCGCCGGGTCCGCAAGGCCCGTGGTTTCGATCACGATGCGACGGATCGGCCTCAGCCGGCCCGTCTGGATGCCGTCCATGATCGAAGCAAGCGAATCCACCAGCTCGCCGCGCACCGTGCAGCAGAGGCAGCCATTGGCGATCTCCAGCAACGCGTCGCCCGAAGCTTCGACCAGGAAATTGTCGATCCCGACCTCGCCGAACTCGTTGATGATCACGGCCGTATCGCTGGTGCCCGGATCCTTGAGGATACGGTTCAGCAGCGTCGATTTTCCAGCGCCGAGAAACCCGGTGAGGATGGAAACCGGAATCCGGCTGCGGACAGAAGACATGACCTGTTCTCGTTCAGAATGTCGGGCGCGGTTGCGGGATCGGCACGTTGGCGATCTCGTTCTTGCCCTTGGTTGAAGCGATCTGTTCGCTGCCGGGAATAAGACCGGCGAAGCTGTAGACGGGCGGGCGGTCCATCTCATGGATATAGGGCGAATGCTGGACAGTCCGGCCGGCATCGTCACGGGTTTCGCTGCGCACCTTGGCCGCCTGCGGATTGCAGATCGTGGCGCTGACGTCGTTGACCTCGGCCATGTCTCCATAGGGCTGCAGCGATGTCAGCGGCACGCCCTGGCTCGGCGGCGAGGTCAATCCCTGCTGCAGAAGGTTGGCGGTGTCATCGGCGCGGCCGGCAAGGCTGTCGGACCCCAGCACCACGGAGATCACCGTGCGGCCGTCGCGGGTCGCCGAACCGACCTGATTGAAGCCGGAGGCGCAGATGAAGCCGGTCTTCATCCCGTCGGCGCCATCGAAACGGCCGATCAGCGTATTGAAGTTCGGATATTGCTTGGCACCGGTATCGATGCCCTCAAGCGAAAAATAGCTCTGGTATTCCGGAAAATCCTGCTTCAGGCGCAGCGTCAGCAGCGCAAGATCGCGCGCCGTCGAATACTGGCCCTTGCCGGGCAGGCCATGGGGGTTGATATAGCGCGTCGAGGTCATGCCGAGCGCCTGGGCTTGGCTGTTCATCATCGCCACGAACTGGTCGAGCGAGCCGCCGACCGTCTCGGCGACCGCGACCGCCACGTCGTTGGCCGACTTGACGAGCAGGATTTTCAAGGCGCTGTCCATGGTGAGCTTGGAGCCCGGCTTGAAATACATCTTGCTCGCCGGCTGATCGGTCGCCTTCTTGCTCATCACGATGGGCGTATCGAGCGTAAGCCTGCCGGACTTCAACGCCTTGAAGGTGACGTATGCGGTCATCAGCTTGGTCAGCGAGGCCGGATACCATTTCAGGAACGCGTCCTCATGGGCGATCACCTTACCGGTCCGGGCGTCAATCACCATCTTCGGATTGGCGGCGGCGCTTCCTGCGGATACGAAAAGCCCAATGGCCGTAACGGCAGAAATCAGCCGGGTGGCGGACACGGATCGGAGGCTTGAAGTCGGCAAGGGTGTCCCTCGTTGTTGCGGCTTTAACGAGTGTGGCGCATATGCGGCCTATGTGGCCAAGCAATGGCAAAGAAGATTGATTACGTCAATCATGACAGGCACACTCCGGGCGGGAGGACTTGTCATAACCGCGTGACCAGCCAGCAACAGGGAACATTATGCCGATTTTGAACCGAGCCGCCGAACTTCAGGGCGAAGTCAGCGAGTGGCGACGATATCTTCATGAAAATCCTGAGATTCTTTACGAGGTCGAGAACACCGCCTCCTTTGTGGAACAGAAGCTGAAGGAATTCGGCGTCGACGAAGTGGTGCCGGGCATCGGCCGCACCGGCGTCGTCGGCATCATTCGCGGAAAGGGGCCGGGCGGCCGCACGATCGGGCTCCGCGCCGATATGGACGCGCTGCCGCTCACCGAAATCACCGGCAAACCCTGGGCCTCCAAGGTCCCCGGCAAGATGCACGCCTGCGGCCATGACGGGCACACGTCGATGCTCCTGGGTGCGGCGAAATATCTCGCCGAAACCCGCAATTTCAACGGCACCGTGGCGCTGATCTTCCAGCCCGCCGAAGAGGGCGGCGCCGGCGCGCTGGCGATGGTCGACGACGGCATGATGGAGCGTTTCGGCATCGAGGAAGTCTACGGCATGCACAACATGCCCGGCATTCCGCTCGGCCAGTTCGCCATCCGCAAGGGCGGCATCATGGCGGCGCCCGACCGCTTCACCATCACCATCAAGGGCCGCGGCGGCCATGCGGCCCAGCCGCACAGGACCATCGACCCGATCTTCATCGGCTCGCAGCTGGTCGGCAGCCTGCAGGCGATCGCCGCCCGCAACGCGGACCCGGTCCGCTCGATCGTCATTTCGGTGACCCGTTTCGACGCCGGCACCGCCTATAACATCATCCCCGACCAGGCGACGCTCTGGGGCACGGTCCGGACGCTCAGCGAGGAGAACCGCGATCTTGCCGAAAACCGCATCCGCCAGATCGTCGAGGGCATCGTCAGCGCCCACGGCGCCGAGGCCGAGATCGAATATTACCGCCAGTGTCCGGTCACCTTCAACCACGACCTGGAGACCGACCACGCGATCGGCGTCGCGACGGAAGTGGTCGGCGCCTCCAACGTCGACACCAATGTCGATCCGACCATGGCCGGCGAGGATTTCGCCTTCATGCTGAAACGCCGCCCCGGCGCCTTCATCTTCATCGGCAACGGCGACACGGCAGCGCTGCACAACCCGCATTACGATTTCGACGACGAGGCGATTTCCTACGGCATTTCCTACTGGGTTCGGCTCGCCGAACAGCGGTTGACGGAATGAGGGAAAGGAAAAGGCTTGGCTAAACGCCTCGCCTTTTGTATGGAATTCCTCACGTGGTCCCATAGCTCAGCAGGATAGAGCGCAGGATTCCTAATCCTGAGGCCGATGGTTCGAATCCATCTGGGATCACCACCCTCGTTTATCAGGCAATCGTCGACGTCTGGTCCATCCGGTTCGGCCGCCTTACCAAGCGAAAGGCGCCGCGGCGGGCGGCGCCGAGAAGTGCCGCAATCAGCCAGCCGCAGAACAATCCCCCCGCCGCCCAGGTGAGACCTGCGAAATCCACCGGCACGCCTGGGACAAAATCGCGCCAGGCATTCGCAAATGTCGTCGAATCGGGATTGCGCATCACCACGAACGGCTTGGTGAACGGCGGCGCCAGGGTCAGCTCTTTCTGTTGCTCGGCGAGCATCTCGTAACGCGAAAAGGTCCGCCGCATCGCTTCGCCCTGATTGCGCAGAAAGGTCTGCGGCGAGGCGGAATAGATGTTGAGCGCCTCCTGGCGATCGAGGCCGTTGTGGTTGGCCTGGGCGTCGAATTCCGAGATCATGATCTTGAGCTCGTCGAGCGCGCCGCCGATCCGCTGGCGGTATTGCTGCGCGAATTCCGGCGCCTGGGAAAAGAAGATCCCGCCCAGCAGCGCCATCGCCATCGTCAGCATTCTTCCGAGCATGAGCATGGCAAAGCCTCGATTGTTTTGCCGATCAACGACGCCGGGCCGTCAAAGGTTGCCTTGTTTTACCCGCACATGCTCCATGCGGAAACCGAGCCCGATCAGCCGGCCGGCGAGATGGGCGAGCAGCGGAAAGCGGGCAATGCCCCGGATGAAGGCCGGCGGGCCCCGGCGCTTCCGGTCGTCTCCCTCATCGGTGCGGCGGCTGCTCCTCATCATCAGCTGCAGCTTCTGCGTCGCCCTGGTCGGAAACCCGCGGCGCTTTTCGACGGCGGCGAGATCGGCATCGGCAAGGCGCCCCTCGCGCAGCGGTGCGGCCAGGATATTGGCGGCCGCCACCGCATCCTGGATCGCCAGGTTGACGCCGACCCCGCCGATCGGCGACATCGCATGCGCCGCGTCACCGATGCAGATCAACCCCGTCCGCCACCACTGCTTCAGCCGGTCGATGCGCACCGTCAGCAGGTTGGTATCGTCGAAACTGCGGACCTCCTGCATCCGCTCGGCCGGCAGCGGCGAAACGTCGATCACCATCTGCCGAAAAACCTCGATGCCCTTCTCGCGGATGTCGGCGAACGTGGTGCGGCGGATCACATACCCGCATTGCCAATAGTCGCCGCGGTCGATCAGCACGAAACCCTGGCGCGGTCCGGCATGGCCCATTACCTCGTTCGGATCGCCCGGCTGTTTCGACAGCTTCATCCAGACGACTTCGCTCGGCATGCCGAAACTCTCGACATCGAGGCGAGCCTTTTCCCGCACGACCGAATTGCGGCCGTCGGCGCCGACGACGAGGCTGGAGTGGATAGTGAGCTCTCCTTTGGGCGTCTCCAGGACGAGGCCCGAAATTGCGCCCTGATCCTCCAGCACGTCCGCCACCCTCGCCTGCATGATCAGCCGGAAGTTCGGAAAGCCTTGCGCCTTTTCAGCGAGAAAGCGCAGAAAATCCCATTGCGGCATGAAGGCGATGAAGCGGTGCCTGACCGGCAGCCGCGAGAAGTCTGCGATCGTCACCGTTTTCCCGCCCATCTCCGCCGACAGTTTTGGCGCCCGCGTATGCGGCAGCCGCAAGAATTCGTCGACCAGGCCGAGTTCGTGCATCACCTCCAGCGTCGAGGGATGGATCGTGTCACCCCGAAAATCGCGCAGGAAATCGGCGTGCTTTTCGACAACCGTAACATCGACGCCGGCGCGCGCCAGCAGGAGGCCGAGCATCAGCCCCGCCGGGCCGGCGCCGGCGATCACGCAAGTCGTCTGGATTTCACGGTGTTCGCTCATCGCCCCACTTCGCGCCAAGAGTACCCGTTGTGCAAGCTGCACTTGGTCGCAGCCGGGCCGAATTCAAGCCCGCTCTTGTGAGCCGTGGCTTTCGCTTGTAGACCAACGGCAGCTTTAGGAAATGGAAGACAGCATGGCCGAAACCGGTAAGCGCCGTATCAGCATCCTCGGTTCCACCGGCTCGATCGGCGTCAATACGTTGGATGTGGTGAACCAGCTCGGCGGCCGCGAGGCCTTCGAGGTCGTCGCCATCACCGGCAACAGCAATATCGCGCTTCTGGCAGACCAGGCGAAGGCATGCGGTGCAAAACTGGCCGTCACCGCCGACGACCGTCAGTATGCGGCGCTGAAAGACGCGCTTTCTGACAGCGGCATCGAGGTCGCCGCCGGCCGCGAGGCGCTGATCGAGGCGGGTGCGCGCCCATCTGACTGGGTCATGGCGGCGATCGTCGGCACAGCCGGGCTTGCCCCGACGCTGGCCGCCGCCGAACGTGGCGCCGATATCGCGCTCGCCAACAAGGAATGTCTGGTCTCCGCCGGCGAACTGTTCGTCAGGGCGGTCACTGAGGGCGGCGGACGGCTGATCCCGGTCGACAGCGAACACAGCGCCATCTTCCAGTCGCTCGAAGACGACCAGCACCACGCGGTCGAGCGCATCGTGCTCACCGCATCCGGTGGCCCTTTCCGCACCTGGACGCGCGAGCAGATGGCCGGCGTTACCGCGGATATCGCACGCGCCCATCCCAACTGGTCGATGGGCCTGAAAATCTCGATCGGCAGCGCCTCGATGTTCAACAAGGCACTGGAGATGATCGAGGCGAAACATCTCTTTAATCTGCGCCCGGACCAGATCGAGGTGATCGTCCATCCGCAATCGGTCATTCATTCCATGGTCGGATACAGGGACGGGTCGGTGCTGGCGCAGCTCGGCTGTCCGGACATGCGCACCGCGATCGGTTATGCACTCACCTACCCGAACCGCCCGGCGCTCGATGTCGAGCGGCTGGATTTCGCAAAGCTCGCAAGGCTGGATTTCGAGGCGCCGGACGAGGTTCGTTTCCCCGCGCTGAGGCTGGCTCGCACGGCTCTGGAACGCGGTGGCGTACAGGGCGCGGTCATGAACGCTGCCGAAGAGATAGCCTTCCACGCCTTCTGCGCCGGCCGCATCGGTTTTCTCAACATGGCGGATGTCGCCGAACAGGTGATGGACGACATGGCGGGCCATCCGCCTGCCGCGACGATGGATGAGGTGTTTGCGGCGGATGCCGAGGCAAGGCGTCGTGCCGGAGAGATTATTGCTCAGAGGGAAATGGCTGCTTAGGGCGGTATTGGGCTTGGTTGCCCACGAACATCCCCTCACTTGCGATTTCTAACACTTAGCTTCGCTAAGATGTTGAAATCACTTTCTCTCCCGCAGGGGGAGAGATAAGGGCGCCGCGCCGCCGCAGCCTGCTTCTCCCCTTGCGGGAGAGGTTACAAAATCACGATCTTAGCGAAGCTAAGTCGTAGATTTTGTTGGTGAGGGGGTAGGCCGCCTCTTCAGGTGATGGGGCAAGCCGTCATCAAGCCACGTGCCGCGCCAGCGCGCAGCGCGACCAGAGCTGGTGCAGCGAGCCGACCAGGTGCTCGATGTCCGCGTCGCTATGCAGCGGCGTCGGGGTGATGCGCAGGCGTTCGGTCTTGCGCGGCACGGTCGGATAGTTGATCGGCTGCACATAGACGCCGCAGGTATCGAGCAGGATGTCCGAGATCCATTTGCACTTGGCCGCATCGCCGACCATGACCGGCACGATATGGCTCGGGTTGTGCATATGCGGAATACCCTGTTGATCCAGCATCGTGCGCAGCTTGCGGACACGATCCTGATGACGGACCCGCTCGAAAGGGCTTGCCTTCAGGTGCCGGATCGAGGCAATCGCCCCGGCTGCCAACGTCGGCGGCAGCGCCGTCGTGAAGATGAAGCCCGAGGCAAAGGAACGGATGAAATCGCAGAGCGCCGTCGAAGCGGCGATATAACCGCCCATCACGCCGAAGGACTTGCCGAGTGTACCTTCGATGATCGTCAGACGGTCCATCAGGCCTTCGCGTTCGGCAATGCCGCCGCCGCGCGGGCCGTACATGCCGACCGCATGCACTTCGTCGAGATAGGTCATCGCGCCGTATTTGTCGGCGAGGTCGCAGATTTCCTTGATCGGCGAAATGTCGCCATCCATCGAATAGATGCTTTCGAAGGCAATCAGCTTCGGCGCGTTCGGATCGGCTGCCGCCAGCTTTGCCTCGAGGTCGTTGAGGTCGTTGTGCTTCCAGATCACCCGTTCGCACTTGGCATAACGAATGCCCTCGATCATCGAGGCGTGGTTCAGCGCGTCGGAGAAAATGATCAGGCCGGGGATCTTCTGGCCGAGCGTGCCGAGCGTTGCCCAGTTCGACATATAGCCGGAATTGAAGATCAGCGCCGCTTCCTTGCCGTGCAGGTCCGCGAGTTCCTGCTCGAGAACCACGTGGTAGTGCGTCGTGCCAGAAATATTCCGGGTGCCTCCCGCACCCGCGCCACAGTGATCGATGGCTTCTTTCATCGCCTCGATCACGGCGGGGTGCTGGCCCATGCCGAGATAGTCGTTCGAACACCAGACGGTCACTTCCTTCGGGCCATCGGGAGTATGACGCGTGGCGCGGGGAAAATTGCCGCGATGTCTCTCGAGATCGGCGAACACCCGGTAACGGCCTTCGCCGTGAAGACCGTCCAGTTCGCTCTTGAAAAATGCCTCGAAGTCCATGCTCACACTCCAGAACCTGCCTTGGTTTTGATTTCAGCCGCGCTTTTCGTCAACCCCGGACAAAGCGAATAGAACCAACCTGCGGCAAAAGGCCCCCTTTTTTTGAATTATTCCAATAAAAAGGTAAGCGATATCGAAAATGTGAGAATTGATCCAAGTCAAGCAGCAGGAAAGAAGAGCGGCCCTCGCCGCTCTTCCCGGCCTTTTCGGGCGACCCCGATTCGTCTCAGCCCGCGGAGATGACCGCCCTTTTCGCCATGACCTTGACCAGATTGGCGCGGTATTCCGCGTTGGCGTGCATGTCCGACATCAGGTTGGAGGCATCGACAGCGACATTGCCCAGCACATCCGCCGACCAGTTGGAGGCCAGCGCCTGCTCGAAGCCGGGATGACGGAAGACGCCTGACGAACCGGCGCCGGTCACTGCCACGCGCACGCCGCCAGCGGTCTTGGCCGCGAACACGCCGGTCATCGCAAAACGCGAGGCCGGGTTGTTGAACTTGGCATAGCCCGCCTTTTCCGGCGCCTCGAAGGTGACTGACGTCACCATCTCGCCCTCCTCCAGCGCGGTGTCGAAAAGACCGGTGAAGAAATCGTCCGCCGGGATCGAACGCCGGTCGGTGACGATGGTCGCGCCGAGCCCGAGCAGGCCGGCGGGATAGTCCGCCGCCGGGTCGTTGTTGGCGATCGAACCGCCGATCGTGCCCATGTGGCGCACATGCGGGTCGCCGATATGGCCGGCGAGCTTGCAGATCGCCGGACACATGCCCGCAAGCTCGCGCGAAGCCGCCACATCCGCATGCGGCGTGGCAGCCCCGATCGTCACCTTGCGACCGTCGATCGAAATCCCGCGCAGCGTCGGGATATGGCGAAGGTCGATCAGATCGCTCGGTGCGGCAAGCCGCTGTTTCATGGTCGCGATCAGGGTCATGCCGCCGGAGAGGTATTTGCCCTCCTCGTTGACGGACTTGAGCTTGACGGCATCTTCCACCGAGGATGCACGATGATAGCTGGTAGCATACATGTCTTTTCTCCTCAGTGAGCCGCGTGCAATGCCTGCCAGACCTTCATCGGGGTCGCCGGCATGGTGAGCTTGTTATGGCCGATCGCATCGGTGATGGCGTTGATGAGCGCCGGTGGTGAGCCGATGGCACCCGCCTCGCCGCAGCCCTTGATGCCGAGCGGATTGCTGGGGCAAGGCGTGTTCTGATGCGACAGCGTGAACGACGGCAGGTCGTCGGCGCGCGGCATCGCATAATCCATGTAGCTTGCCGTCAGCAGCTGGCCGTTCGCATCATACTGCACGTTCTCGAGCAGCGCCTGGCCGATGCCCTGGGCAATGCCGCCATGCACCTGGCCCTCGACGATCATCGGGTTGATGATATTGCCGAAATCGTCCGCCGCGACGAACTGGACAATGTCCGTCTCGCCGGTATCCGGATCGATCTCCACCTCGGCAATGTAGCAGCCGGCCGGGAAGGTGAAGTTGGAGGGATCGTAGAAGGCGGTTTCCTTCAGGCCCGGCTCCATGCCCGAAGGCAGGTTATGGGCGGTATAGGACGCCAGCGCCACCTGGAACCAAGGCACCGACTTGTCGGTGCCTGCGACCTTCAGCTCGCCGTTCTCGATGACGATATCCTCTTCGGAAGCCTCCATCAGATGCGCAGCGATCTTCTTCGCCTTGGCCTCGACCTTGTCGAGCGCCTTGACGACGGCCGACATGCCGACGGCGCCGGAGCGCGAGCCGTAGGTGCCCATGCCCATCTGCACCTTGTCGGTATCGCCATGGACGATGCTGATGCTCTCGATCGGCACGCCGAGACGACCGGCGACAAGCTGCGCGAAAGTCGTTTCATGGCCTTGGCCATGGCTGTGGGAGCCGGTCAGCACTTCGATCGTGCCGACCGCATTGACCCGCACTTCGGCGGATTCCCAGAGGCCGACCCCGGCGCCGAGCGAACCGACCGCAGCCGATGGCGCGATGCCGCAGGCCTCGATATAGCAGCTCATGCCGATGCCGCGTTTCTTGCCTTTGGCTTCGGATTGCGACCGCCGGGCGGCAAAACCTGCCCAGTCGGCGGCCTGCATCGCCGCATTCAGCGAAGCTTCGTAATCGCCCGCATCGTAGTTCATGATGACGGGCGTCTGGTAGGGGAAGGAACGGATGAAGTTCGTCCGGCGCAGTTCCGCCGGCGAGACGCCGAGTTCGCGGGCCGCCGTCTCCATGGTCCGTTCCAGCAGATAGGTTGCTTCAGGACGGCCGGCGCCGCGATAGGCGTCGACCGGCACCGTATTGGTATAGACGGTGCGGACATTGGCGTGGATCGCCGGGATCGCATACTGGCCGGACAGCAGCGTCGCATAGAGATAGGTCGGCACGGCCGAGGAGAACAGCGACATATAGGCGCCGAGGTTGGCGATCGTATCGACCTTCAGCGCCGTAATCCGGTTGTTGGCGTCGAAGGCCATCTTCACCTTCGAGACGTGGTCGCGGCCATGCGCGTCGGTGAGGAAGGCCTCGGTGCGGTCCGATGTCCATTTCACCGGCACGCCGGTCTTCTTCGAGGCCCAGAGACAGATGATCTCTTCCGGGTAGATATAGATTTTCGAGCCGAAACCGCCGCCGACATCCGGCGCAATGACGCGCAGCTTGTTTTCCGGCGCGACATTATAGAAGGCGCTCATCACCAGCCGTGCCACATGCGGGTTCTGGCTGGTCGTATAGCAGGTATAGTGATCTTCCGCCGTGTCGTAGATGCCGAGCGTGGCGCGCGGCTCCATCGGGTTCGGCGACAGGCGGTTGTTGAGGATCTCGATTTCGGTGACATGCGCTGCCGCCGCAATCGCCTTGTCGACGGCATCAGGTTCGCCGATCTGCCAGTCGAAGATCAGGTTGCCGGGCGCTTCCGGATGGATCTGCGGCGCGCCGGAGGCGAGTGCTGCAACGGCCTCGGTCACCACCGGGAGCTGTTCGTAATCGATGACCACGGCTTCCGCGGCATCGCGGGCCTCGCCGGAGGTATCGGCGACGACGATGGCGATCGCGTCGCCCACATAACGCACGGTATCGACCGCGAGCGGATGCCAGGCGCCCATCTTCATCGGCGACCCGTCCTTGGAATGGATCATCCAGCCGCAGATAAGATTGCCGATGCCGTCCGCCTGAAGCTGCTTGCCGTCGAGCACGTCGATGACGCCCGGCATGGCCTTCGCCGCGGTCGCGTCGATATTGCCGATTTTCGCATGCGCATAGGGACTGCGGACGAAACAGGCATATTTCATGCCCGGCACGGTCATGTCGTCCGTGTAACGACCCTTGCCGGTCAAGAAGCGTTTGTCTTCCTTGCGGGTAACGCGTGCACCGATTCCTTCAACACCCATGTTCATCTCCTCCCGAGATGGTGGTTAAGTGAGTAGTGATTAGGAATTAGTCGGTAGTAAGGAGTTCAAAACCAAAGCGGCGCGTGAACTACTGCTCACTAACGACTACTCACTACTCACCTATTCAGCGGCCTGACGCCCCGTTGCCATTTCGGCATCGGCGGCAAGGATCGCCTTGACGATGTTGTGGTAGCCGGTGCACCGACAGATATTGCCTTCGAGCCCGGCGCGGACCGTCTCTTCGGTGAGCGTCCCGCCTTCGCGGTTGATCAGGTCGACTGCCGTCATCACCATGCCGGGCGTACAGAAGCCGCATTGCAGGCCATGGTGCTCCTTGAAGGCGGCTTGAACCGGATGCAATTCGCCCTGGCCGGCGAGCCCCTCGATCGTCGTGATCGACGAACCGGATGCCTGCACCGCCAGGATCGAACAGCTCTTCACCGAATGGCCGTCCATATGAACGACGCAGGCCCCGCACTGGGTCGTATCGCAGCCCACATGCGTTCCCGTCAGACCAAGTTTTTCGCGGATGAAATGCACGAGCAGGGTGCGGTCCTCGCACTCGCCGCTCATAGCGCGGCCGTTCACGGTCAGCGTCACTTTCGTCATATGATCCTCCTCGTATCCCTCCCGGACACGCCCATCATCATTTGCTTTTTTACCTAAGGGATCAACCGCTACTTTCTAGGGAAACGGCAATATTTTGGTCGGCAGCCAGACGAGCGGCCGCCCTTCGCTTCCGTCGAATACCGAGTAACTATCGGCAAACCAAAACAAAAATCGGTGCGCAAAATATTGAGCTCATATGGACTCTTGTTCGCCGCGACCTATTGTTCCCATTGATGGCTGTTGAATTGACCCGCGGAAACGTTCGGAGTCTGCGAGACAGCCGGGCAAGATGAAGAACAAACAGGAGGATCTCATGAAGAAGGCCTTGGTGCTTTTGATCGTCGGCGCTTCGCTCGCGAGCTGCACGGCAACTGAACAGGGCGCCGGCATCGGCGCAGCATCCGGCGCCGTGATCGGCGGCCTGGCTACCGGCAACGTCCGCGGCGCGGCCGTGGGTGCTGCGATCGGCGGCGTTTCCGGTGCCTTGATCGGCTCCGTCGCCGAACAGCCGGGACAGTGCTACTACCGCGACCGTTATGGCCGCCGCTATATCGACAGCTGCCCGCGCCGTTACTGATAGACGCGTGGATTGCAGGGAAAAACTGTGGCCCCGGAGCACACTCCGGGGCTTTTTCTTTCATGAAATCATCACGAAGGGGTACCCGGCTTCGTCTTTTGCAGTTAGATAGTCCGCTTCGTCGGATGCTATGAAGGCTTCCAGCCGGGGGATCCACAGCAGTTTGCGTATGCGGAACGAAAACACTGGGCGGACAGAAAAGCGGAGGTTGAGGGGGGCAGGCACGGCCACGATGCTCGCCGCTGCACTTCTCGTTTCCCCGCCGCTTTCCGGCAACGCCTACGCTTTCAAACTCTTCGGCATCACGCTCTTCGGCGACGACGAAGACAAGGTCGAGGTCATCGATCCCGTCCGTTACGACGCGACACTCGAAGCCGGCAATGCGGACAAGGACCTCAAGAAGCGTCTCGAATCCGCAGCCTCCCTGATCACCGACGAAAAGCAGCCGGTCTCCGGCGATCTCGGCGTCATCATCAAGGCGCGCGAAGACCGCGACCGGCTCGTCGCCGTGCTCTACGAAGAGGCCCGTTACGGCGGCACCGTGCATATCTCCGTCGCCGGAACCGATATCGACCGCCTGCCGCCCAACCCTGCATTCGACCACGCGGCACCCGTGCCGGTCACGGTCCGCGTCGATCCCGGCCCGGTTTTCAAACTTGGCTCGGTCCGTTTCGAGGGGGACGCCGTCGGCCGCGATCCGGAAAAATACGATCTCGTCGCCGGCGGCGCGGCGGGTTCGCGGCTGATCCTGAAGGCCAGCCAGCAGCTTCTCGTCGATTTGAAAGACGAGGGCCGTCCGCTCGCAAAGCTGACCGAGCGGCAGGTGACGGCCGATCACCGCACGAACACGATCAACGTGGTGCTCGGTGCGATCGGCGGCCCCGTTGCCCCGTTCGGAGCTGTCGCCGTCAAGGGATCGCGCACCGTCGATGCCACCTTCATCAGCCGTTATTCGCGGCTCGACAAACATGGACAATATTCGCCCGGACAGTTGAAGAAGGCGAACGACCGTCTGCGCGAGCTCGGCGTCTTCTCGAGCGTGACGATCCACGAGGCGGACAAGCTGGCGCCGGACGGTTCGTTGCCGCTGACGATCGAGGTGTCGGAAGGCAAGCATCGCTATTTCGGCTTCGGCGCCGAATATTCCTCGATCGACGGCGCAGGCCTCGAAGGATACTGGGGCCACCGCAACCTTTTCGGGGAAGCGGAATCGCTTCGCATCGAAGGCAAGGTGTCCGGCATCGGCGCCACCACCGATGTCACCACCTTCGATTATTCCGCCGGGATCATCTTCACCAAGCCTGGCGCTTTCGTGCCCGAAGCGACCTTCGAATCCCGCCTGGAAGCCAAGAGTGAAACGCCTGACGTCTACGAGGCGCAGACCATCATCTATTCGGCCGGCATCACCTACGAGCTGAACGAGACCGACAAGCTCAAGGGCGGCGGCGAGATCGCCTATATCGACGCCGACGATGCGTTCGGCAACAACCAGTACCTCACGCTCAGCCTGCCGGTCAGCTTCGAGCGCGATGCGCGGGACAACAAGCTCGACCCGACCAAGGGATATTACGCGACCCTCTCCGCCAAGCCGAGCTACGAGCTGATGGACGGCACGATCTTTTCGTCGTTCGAGGGCTCGATCTCTGGCTATCTCGGCCTCGGGCAGGAGGACAACATCGTGCTCGCCGCCCGCCTGGCCGCCGGAACGCTGGTCGGCGGAAGCGACCTTGAAAGAATCCCGGCGACACGCAGATTCTTCGCCGGCGGCGGCGGATCGGTGCGCGGTTACGCCTATCGGGAAATCTCGCCCTATAACAGCGCCGATGAAGCCACGGGCGGGCGGTCCTATACGCTGGGATCTTTTGAGGTGAGGGTAAAAGTGTCAGAAAACATAGGCATTGTACCTTTCGTCGACATTGGTACGGTATCGACCGGAATCGTGCCCGATTTTTCTGATATACGTGCTGGTGCAGGGATTGGCGTGCGATATGCCACGCCTTTTGGACCGCTGAGATTGGACGTTGCAATTCCCTTGCAGCGCTATGACGGCGGTAGCCAGTACGGTATCTATGCGGGCATAGGACAGGCTTTCTGAAAGGCAGTGAAGGGTAGCGTTTAAGGCATGATGCTGATGGTACGCCTGTTGAAATGGGTCTTGAAGGCTGCGCTTGGCGTGGTCGCGATCCTGTTCGTCATGGCCTTGGGCGTCTTCCTTTTCGTCGCCCTCACCCCGGTCGGCGGACGCGTCGCCGCGGACCGCATTTCCGCCATCGTTTCCACGCCCGACCGCAGCATTTCCTTCACGCGCCCGGAAGGCCTTCTGACCGGCGACCTGCGTATCGATGCCCTTACGCTGTCCGACGACGCAGGCCCCTATGCCCAGATCGGCGGAATCAAGATCGACTGGTCGCCGACATCCCTGGTGACCGGGGTCTTCCGCGCCGAGCACATTTCGGCCGACACCGTCAATTTCATCCGTGCGCCGCGGCCGCCGAAAGCGCCCGCCCCGACCCAGACGGCATCGACGGGCTCCTCCGGATCGCCCTTGCCGGTCGGCATCCGCGTGGCACAGATCGACCTGCCGGACATCAATCTCTCCCAGGCATTTTCGGGACGGGACTTTTCCCTTTCGGTGAAGGGATCGATCGACGCGACCGGGCCCGACATTTCGCTCGACCTGCAGGCAACCCGCAAGGACGAGCCGGATGCCAGGGCATCTGCCGACGTGGTCTACGCGCCGTCCGAAAATCGCCTGACCCTCAAGGCTGCCGTGTCCGAGCCGCAGGGCGGCCTGCTCGCCCGCCTTCTGCGTCTGCCCGGCACTCCGGCGGTCGAGCTGGCGCTCGATGGCGAAGGACCTCTTTCCGACTGGGCCGGCAAGTTGCAGGGCAGCGTCGGCGGCACTCCCGTCATCGCGGTCGACGGCAAACACGTGCTGGTCGAAAACGGCAGACACAGGGTGGAGGTGACCGGCGGCGGCCAGCTGTCGACGCTTCTTCCGCCCGCCTTTCGTCCGCTGTTCGGCGGCACGACGGATATCAACATCGCCGCGATCTATGCGCCCTCCGGCCGGGTGGACATCGAACGCGGCGATCTCACCTCCGGCGCCGTGAAGATCGCCGCCAAGGGGGCCTGGGACCCGACGGGCGACAACAGCCTCACCGCCAGCCTCAACGGCGTGAAGGGCCCCGTCGATTTCGTCTGGCCGATCAGCGGTCAGGAGAGCCGCTTCTCCTTCGAAAGCATCAATTTCACGCTGACCGGAGCATCCACCTCGGCGCGCTTCAACGCGACGGCGGCGCTTAGTGCCGCCGAACTGCCGCAGGGGCGCTTCGGCCAGATCCGCCTGCAGGCGGAAAGCGAGGACCTCAACCTCATCAGCCGCTCGGGCAGCATCCGCAGCCGCTTCACCGTCGCCCGCACGGATTTCGCCAACGACGATCTCGACCGGGTGATCCGCGGGCCGGTGACATTGGATGCGCCGCTCAGGCTCGCACCACCGGCGATCGGCCTGGATGCGGCGACCTTCGACAGCGGCAACGTCAACGGTACGCTTTCCGGCGCCTATGACATGTCGAAACAGGCGGTCACCGGCAATTTCCGGGTTTTCGCCAATCCCGCCGTCCTGCCACCGGGACTGGTTTCGAAGTTCGAGGGCAAGCTTTCCGCCGAAGGCTACGTCAATATGGTGAACGGCGGCCGCGTCAGTCTCGAGAACTTCGTGATGCGCTCGAACGCCATCGAAGCGCACGGAAACATGCTGCTCGACAATCGGACCGTCACCGGGCGCCTCGCCGGCCGCGTGCCGGATCTGAAGCGTTGGCTGCCGGAGGCCGAGGGGGCTGCCGGTTTCGACATCTCCGCCAAGGGACCGTTGACTGCAATGGGCGTCAGGGCGGTAGTCAATTCCGCCGACGCGCGACTGGTCGGCCGCAAGCTCCAGGACATGAGCTTCATCCTCGAAGGCACCGCCGATCCGAACGCACCCAAGGGCAAGCTGACCGGCACGGGTTCGCTCGACGGCCAGCCGATCCGTGTCAATGCCGACGTCGCCTCCGTCCAGGGCCGCACAAGCGCGCCGGCGATCACTGCCCAGATCGGCCCGAACAAGCTGACCGGCGCCCTGAACTTCTCTCCCGCCTTCCTCCCGGAAGGCCAACTCACGTTCGATTTCCCGGATGTCTCCCTGCTTGCGGCACTTGCAGCCCAGCAGGCCCAGGGCGACCTGAAAGGAACGGTGATGTTCAGCAATACCGGCGGCAAGGCCGGCGCCGTGATCCGGGCTTCCGGCAAGGCACTTCGCCGCGGCACGATCGAGATCGCCCAGCCGAATATCGACCTCGCCATTGCCGACATCAAGGCGATTGCGGCCGAGGGTACGGTCCGCGCCGCGCGCATCGGCGCCGGCTCAGTCGGCGTCAGCGACGTCAACCTCGGCGTCAGCCAGGGCGGCAACCGGACCAACTTCAATCTCGCCGCTCAGTATGACAACGCCCCCCTCACCGCGGTCGGCGATATCCAGACCGGCGCCGATATCTCGGTCGGCATCGAGAGCTTCGCAGCTGCGCCACGCAACATCCCGGTCCGGCTTGCTGCCCCGACCCGCGTCGCGGTCGCCAATGGCGGTGCGCGTCTTGCCGACCTCACGATCGCAACCGGGTCCGGCAGCGTCACCGTCAACGGCACGGCCGGCTCGGCACTGGATTTGACCGCCAATATCAGGGCGCTGCCCGCCAATCTCATCAACGCGTTCGTCCCCGCGATCAACGCTGCCGGCATGATATCCGGCACGATCAACGCCACCGGCGCCGCGTCTGCCCCTGCCATACGTTACGATTTAGAATGGAGTGATGCACAGCTTCGCCAGTCGCGCGATGCTGGCATCAGTCCGTTTCGAGTCCAAGCAAGCGGCAGCTTCGCCAACGGAACAGTCACGTTAGACAAGACCCGCCTGACGGGCTCCGGCGGCCTCGATCTCTCGGCTGCCGGCAAGGTCATCCTGAAGGACGGCATTCCCGCACTCGACATCAACGCCCGCGCCAATGCCGTGCCCGCCAGCCTGGTCAACGCGTTTGCGCCGAGCCTCGGCGCCCGCGGCACGATTTCCGGCACGGTTACCGCGACGGGAACGCCGCAAGCTCCCGCTGTCCGTTATGATCTGCGCTGGGCCGATGCCGGTGTTGCGCAGACCACCTCCGCCGGGGTCGCGGCTTTCAACATCACCGCCGGCGGCACGTTTCAGAACGGCACCGTTACCCTCGACACCCGCCTTTCGGGCGGCGGCGGCGTCTCGTTGTCGGGCGGTGGCTCCATCTCGCTTGCAGGCGAAAAACCGCTCAATCTGAAATTCAGCGGGAAACTGCCCTTCTCGATCCTCGCCGGGCAGATGGCCGCGCAAGGCTTCGTCCTGGAAGGCACCGGCAATGTCGACCTCGCGATCGGCGGCACGGCGGCAGCGCCGGCGATCACCGGCACGGCATCCTCGTCCGGCGCGAGGCTGGTGGATGTCCGACGCAATCTCGCCCTGACGGATCTTGCCGCCAATGTCGCCTTCGATGGCAAAAGCGCCAATATCTCCAGGCTCACGGGCAAGCTCTCGGGTGGTGGCACGGTTTCGGTCCAGGGTTCGGTCGGCATCACGCCGGGCTCCGGCTTCCCGGCCGACCTCAGGATCACTCTGGCTCAGGCAGCCTATGCCGATGGCGCGCTTTTCGCCGCCACCGCCGACGGCGCCCTGACCATCACCGGCCCTCTGACCTCAGGCCCCGTCCTCGGAGGCCGTGTAACGCTGACCAAGGCGGCGATCACCGTGCCCGCCCGCCTGCCGACCTCGCTTTCCGCCATCGATATCCGCCACCGCAACGCACCGCCCGACGTGCTGCGGCAGATGGAAAAGATGCGGCCGAAGAGCGCCAGCGGCAGCTCGAACCCGATCGCCCTCAACCTTCAGATCAGCGCACCGAACGGCATCTTCGTTCGCGGGCGCGGCATCGACGCCGAACTCGGCGGCGAGCTGACCGTGTCGGGCACGGCGATCGCACCGGTCGTCGCCGGCGGCTTCGAGATGCGCCGCGGCCGTATCGTGATCCTCGCCAAACGGATGGATTTCACCGATGGCGACATCACCTTCGGCGGCGGCCTGATCCCGGTTCTCAACATGGAGGCGAACACGACCTCCGCCTCGACGACGATCACGGTGAAAGTCACCGGCGTCGCCAACGACCCGACAATCGCCTTCTCCTCCTCGCCCGCCCTGCCCCAGGACGAGGTTCTGGCGCGGCTGATCTTCGGCCAGTCGATGTCGCGGCTGTCGCCGCTGCAGATCGCCCAGCTGGCCGACGCCGTCGCGCAGCTGGCGGGCGGGGGCTCCACATCGCTGCTCGAAACGCTGCGCAATAATCTCGGTGTCGACGATCTCGACATCAACACCGATGCGACCGGCCAGACCACCGTGTCGGTCGGCCGCTACATCAACAACCGAACCTATATCCAGGTCGAGCAGGGCGGCGAGAGCGGTGCCGAAGCGACGATCAACCTCGATGTCGGCCGCGGTGTCAAGCTCAAGGCCGGGGCCGGCACCGAAGGTGGCAAGGCCGGCATCTTTTATGAGCGCGAATACTGATCTCGCATATTTCGTTTCATTCCTGCTTGCTCGGGAGAAAAAGCATGACCTCCAAAGACATCACATTGATCGGCGTTCCTCTGGAAGAGGGCTCCGGTCGCGGCGGATGCGCCATGGGTCCCGCGGCCTTCAGGCTTGCCGGCATCGTCAAGGCGCTGGAGGGCCTCGGTTTCCGGGTAGTCGACAATGGCGACCTGCGCCCGGAACCGGCATCTGACCTGCCGGAGAGAAACGACGCGAAGAACCTGCCGATCGTCGCTGCGTTCACGCGCGCGCTCGAAACCCGGACTTATGAAATGGCCAAGGCCGGCACCATTCCGGTGATCATGGGCGGCGACCACGCCCTTTCCATGGGCAGCGTGCCGGGCATGGCGCGTTACGCTGCCGAGATCGGCCGGCCGCTCTTCGTTCTCTGGCTCGATGCCCATACGGATTTCAATACGCCCGAAACATCACCCTCCGGCAACATCCATGGCATGCCGGTCGCCTTCTTTACCGGCCAGGCGGAATTTGCACCTATCCTCGACAGCGCCCGGCCCAAGGTCGATCCCAAAAACGTCTTCCAGATCGGCATCCGCTCCGTCGATGAGATCGAGCGGAAACTCATCGCCGATCACGGCGTCAACGTCTTCGACATGCGCGCCATCGACGAGCACGGGATCGCCGCCATCATGCGCCAGGTGATCGCGGCGGTGAATGCCGCCGATGGCCTCCTGCATGTGAGCCTGGACGTCGATTTCCTGGATCCCGACATAGCGCCGGGCGTCGGTACCACCGTGCCGGGCGGCGCGACCTTCCGCGAGGCGCACCTGATCATGGAAATGCTCCACGATACGGGGCTCGTCGCATCGCTCGATCTCGTCGAGCTCAATCCGTTCCTCGACGATCGCGGCAAGAGCGCCCGGATCATGGTGGAGCTGGCGGCAAGTCTTTTCGGCCGGCGTGTTCTGGATCGTCCAACCCGCTCTGCATAATCAGAGGCAAGTCTATATCTGAAATAAATCCGTCAGTTATTCGCGAAAAATCTCAATATAAGTTCTTAGTATAGAAAATAAACGAAGATCTACTTATCGTCCGGAAATTTGACAATAGACAAGTGGATACGTATTTTCCACAAGTTCGCGACAACGGAACTATTGACCTTCCGTTAATTCATCAATGCTATTTTTAGCAAGACTCAGTGTCCCGCCGGCGAGATGGTTATCTCGTTAGGCTGCTGGAAAATTGAGCCAGTTCGGGAACTTACAGACGGGGGGCCAGCAAGCCAGATGTCCATACTTTCACTTCCAGGCGCTGACGCGAAAGCAGTACTTGCTGCGCTCAACAAGTCTCAGGCCATTATCGAGTTTGATTTATCCGGAAAGGTTCTCACGGCCAACGAGAACTTCTGCAAGACGCTTGGCTACACACTTTCCGAAATCGTCGGCAAGCATCACAGCATGTTTTGCGACCCGGATTACGTGAAATTGCAAGCCTATAAGGATTTCTGGGCGAACCTCGGCAGCGGCAAATTTGATGCCGCCGCCTACAAGCGGATCGGCAAGGGTGGCCGCGAGATCTGGATTCAGGCCTCGTACAATCCGGTGATGTCCGGCGGCAAGCCTTACAAGGTGGTCAAGTTCGCAACCGACATCACCGCCGCGAAGCTCAAATCCGCCGATGACGAAGGCAAGATCAACGCCATCTCGCGCACCCAGGCCATCATCGAGTTCACGCCCGGCGGCGACGTCCTGACCGCCAACGAAAATTTCCTCACCTGCCTCGGTTATCAGCTTTCGGAAATCACCGGCAAACATCACAGCATGTTCTGCGAGCCGTCGTTCCGCGACAGCGCCGAATACCCGCAATTCTGGAAGAAGCTTTCCGGCGGCGAAGCGATTGCCGCCGAATTCAAGCGCATCGGCAAGGGCGGCAAGGCAGTCTGGATCCAGGCGTCCTACAACCCGATCTTCGACGCCGACGGCCGCGTCTTCAAGGTGGTCAAGTTTGCAACCGACATCACCGAACGTGTCCGCGCCGTCGATGACATCGCCGACGGCCTGACATCTCTTTCGAACGGCGACCTGACGTTCCGGATCGAAGTGCCCTTCATTTCGACACTCGAACAGATCCGCGTCGATTTCAACGAAGCCATCGGAAAGCTGGCCGGGGCCATGCGCACCGTCGGCGAGAACGCCGAGGGGATTGCAGGAGGCTCCAGCGAGATCCGCCAGGCTTCCGACAGCCTTGCCAAACGCACCGAGCAGCAGGCGGCGGCAGTCGAGGAGACCGCTGCGGCGCTTGAAGAAATCAGCCGTACCGTCACCGATAGCGCCAAACGCGCGGAAGAAGCAGGTACCCTTGTCTCGCATGCTAAAAAAAGCGCCGAACATTCCGGCGCCGTGGTGCGCAACGCGGTAAACGCGATGGGCCAGATCGAGACGTCGTCCCGGGAAATCTCCAATATCATCGGCGTGATCGACGAGATCGCCTTCCAGACAAACCTGCTGGCGCTCAATGCGGGTGTCGAGGCGGCACGCGCCGGCGAAGCGGGCAAGGGCTTTGCGGTCGTTGCCCAGGAAGTCCGCGAACTGGCTCAACGTTCCGCCAGTGCGGCCAAGGAAATCAAGACGCTGATCTCGACCTCCTCCGAACAGGTCAAGCGTGGCGTCGCGCTCGTCGGCGAAACCGGCAAGGCGCTCGACGAGATCATGTCCCAGGTGGACGAGATCAACGGCAATGTCACAGCGATCGTCGAAGCTGCCCGCGAACAGTCCACGGGCATCAAGGAGATCAGCAAGGCCGTGAACTCCATGGACCAGAACACGCAGCAGAATGCTGCGATGGTCGAGGAAACAAGCGCTGCCAGCCACAGCCTGGCGCGCGAGGCCGAAACCCTGCGCGATCTTCTGTCACGGTTTAGATTTGCGCAACATTCTTCGCATAAGATTGCAATAGCGCGACCTGATGCACGACCCGTTGCATCGCCGGCACGCAAACTCATGGCAACGGTCGCGCGGACCACA
The DNA here is from genome assembly GCF_002968675.1 of Neorhizobium sp. T25_13. Taxonomy (NCBI): domain Bacteria; kingdom Pseudomonadati; phylum Pseudomonadota; class Alphaproteobacteria; order Hyphomicrobiales; family Rhizobiaceae; genus Neorhizobium; species Neorhizobium sp. T25_13. Next base: position 44,534 of record NZ_PVBI01000012.1, on the reverse strand, counting down.
ACGGGTGCCGCCGCTGCCGCTCAGGCAACGGATAGTTGGGAAGAATTCTGATGGCTACGACGATCAACTCCACAAGCTACAGCGGCGAAACGCTGGAAATCATCGCCTTCCGTCTTCATGACCAGGAGTTCTGCGTCAAGACGACGACGATCCGCGAAATCCGCGGATGGGCACCTTCGACGCCGATCCCGCACGCTCCGGCCGATGTCATCGGCGTCATGAACCTTCGCGGTTCGGTAATCCCGATCATCGACCTTGCCTACAAGCTCGGCATGAAGAGCACGGTTGCCAACGAGCGCAGTGCCATCGTCGTCGCCGAAGTCCACAACATGGTCATCGGCATGCTCGTCGACCGCGTCTCGGACATCCTGACGATCCCCTCGAGCCAGGTTCAGCCGGTTCCGGAAATCTCCGCCTCCTTCGACAAGTCGTTCTCCGAAGGCATCATCGCCAACGAGAACGGCATGATCTGCTTCCTGAACCTCGCCAAGATGTTCAAGGGCACCGAAGCCGACGATCTGGCTGCCTGATTTGCGATAGCGGAGGCCGAAGAAAGGCCTGCGCATCCGACCTCAAGGCCAAGGCGGTTGGCTGGAAAGACGTTTAAGCCGCTATTCGATTACGGAGCCCGCAGCGTTGAACCGCCGCGGGCTTTTTTCATGATTATTCCTTCGGCTCGAACGGAGCCGGACGGCGCCCGGCACCCTGGCGGACCAGCATCCAGCCCGGATATTCCGGAGCAAGCGCGCTGACCTCGTCGAGCTTTGCCATGTCCTCCGTTTCGAGCTTCAGCTTCACGGCCTTCAAATTTTCCTCGAGCTGCTCCAGCCGCTTGGCGCCGATGATGACGCTCGTCACGAAGGGCTTCGCCAGGATATAGGCCAGCGCCACTTCCGCGACACCAGCACCGTGCCTGGCGCCGACCTCGCGCATGGCCGCGACGCAGGCCCAGGCGCGATCCTTGTCGACCGGCGGGAAATCGAAGTTGGCGCGGCGGCCTTCCCCGTTGCCCGGAGCGCCCGGACCGTATTTGCCGGAAAGCAGCCCGCCGGCGAGCGGCGACCAGACCATCAGGCCGAGCTTCTCTTCCTGCATCAGCGGCACGATATCGCGCTCGAGGTCCCGGCCGGCGATCGAATAATAGGCCTGCACCGTCTCAAAGCGGGCATAACCCTTGCGTTCGGAAATACCGAGCGCCTTCGCCATCCGCCAGGCAGCCCAGTTGGAGAGCCCGATGTAACGCACCAGGCCGCGCGATACGAGATCGTCGAGCGCCCGCAACGTCTCGTCGATCGGCGTTACCGTGTCGGTGCCATGGATCTGGTAGAGATCGATATGGTCCATCTGCAGCCTTTCGAGGCTCTGCTCGACGGAATCCATGATGTGGCCGCGGGAGGCGCCGCGGTCGTTCGGCTTGTCGCCCATCTGGCCATAAAATTTCGTGGCGATGACCACGTCCTTGCGCGGCACGACGAGATTCTTGATCGCCTGGCCGAGGATGTGCTCGGATCTACCCTCGGAGTAGACATTGGCGGTATCTATGAAATTGACACCCGCGGCGAGCGAACGCTCGACGATCTTGTCGGCGGCGTCCTGATCGAGACCGGCGACGGCACTCCAGACGGCGCCCGTCTGGTTCTCGCCGAAGGTCATCGTGCCGAGGCAGAGTTCGGAGACAAAAAGACCGGTATTGCCCAATTGATTGTAGCGCATGGAGAGCTCCCGTGTGCACTGAAGATATGAAGCGATATAAGCAGTCGTTCGGAGCCGGATCGGGCACGCGGGCGCGTGCGTCCCGCAAGAGAAAGCGGCTTCGGGCTCCGGAACCCAATCTAGTCCGGAATCCCGCGACGTCAATCGGAGCCGCCTCCGTTTTTGTCCTCACATTTGCGTGCGAGACGAAAAGAAAGGGCGGCACAGGCCGCCCTCCTTGGTCATTCCTGTCGACGAATGTCAGCCGAACAGAACCAGACTGCTCCGCAGCGTCACCCAGACGCCCCACAGAAGCGGGATGCCGACCACGGCCCAGGCGACTGCCGCCTTGGCGTCGATACCACCCGTGCCGATGCCGAAGGAACCCGTCGGACCGGCATTCGCGGCGGCTGTCTTTGCCTGCAGCGAAGCGACTTCCTGGTCCGACATGAACCATTTGTCGGCAAGCGGGCGCACCAGCGAGTTGGCGATCAGACCCAGCACCAGCATGCCGGCGAGGATGTACATCGTGCCCGTATAGAGCGCCGGCCCGGCCGGCACGCCGGCGGTGAGCTGCGCTTCGCGGATATAGTTGACGACGACGGGACCGAGAATGCCGGCCGTCGCCCAGGCCGTCAGAAGACGACCGTGGATGGCGCCGACGAACTGGGTACCGAAGATATCCGCGAGATAGGCAGGAATGGTCGCAAAACCACCGCCATACATGGACAGGATGATGGCGAAAGCCGCCACGAAGAGCGCCTTGTTGCCCATGTCGGCCAGCGTCGGAGCGAGTGCGTAGAGCACGATGCCGAGCACGAAGAACGTATAATAGGTGTTCTTGCGGCCGATCTTGTCGGAGAGCGACGCCCAGAAGAAACGCCCGCCGATATTGAAAAGCGACAGGAGACCCGCAAAACCGGCGGCGATCGTCGCGATCTGCCCCTTCTGACCCGCATCAAGCTGCGAGAAGGTCAGGTTCGGCAGGCCGATCAGCGATCCGGCGAAGATTTCCTGCAACATCGGCGAGGCCATGCCGATAACCCCGATGCCAGCCGAAACGTTCAGGCAAAGCACCGCCCAGATCAGCCAGAACTGCTTGGTCTTGTGCGCATTGCGCAGGTGGACGTGCTTGGTGGTGATCATCGTCGTCTTGGAGACCGGAGGGGTCCAGCCTTCCGGACGCCAGCCAGCCGGCGGGATGCGGTAACCGAAGGCGCCGCCCATCATGAAGCCGAAATAGATCACCGCCATGCAGATGAAGGTCTGCCATACGCCAACCGAAGCATCGGTCTTGAAATAGTTCATCAAGAGATTGGCGAGTGGGGCACCGATCATCGCACCGCCGCCGAAGCCCATGATGGCCATTCCCGTCGCCATGCCGCGGCGGTCGGGGAACCACTTGATCAGCGTCGAGACCGGCGAAATATAGCCGAGGCCGAGGCCGACACCGCCGATCACGCCGGCGCCGATCCACATCAGCCACAGCTGATGGGTCATGACGCCGATTGCCGCGACGATAATGCCGCCGCACCAGCAGCAGGCCGAGACGAAACCGGCCTTGCGCGGGCCGACCCGTTCCAGCCAGCCGCCCCAGATCGCCGCCGAGCAACCGAGCAACACGAAAAACAGCGTGTAGATCCAGCCAAGGTCCGCGACACGCCAGTTGCAGCTTGTCGTGAACAGCGCCGAGATGAGGTTGAGGCTGGTGCAGGACGGGTCCTGCGTGGTACCCAAGGCACGGGACAGCGGCAGCCAGAAGACGCTGAAGCCGTAAGCCATGCCGATGCAAAGATGAATGGCCAAAGCTGCCGGCGGCACGAGCCAGCGATTGAAACCTGGTTTTGCGATAATACGTTCCTTATCGAGGAGCCCGACATTGCCTGTCAGGCCCTCGTCCGTCGTTCCTGCAATTGCCATTTAAAATATCCTCCCTCGGATGATGGCTAGGCTCTATTCCTCCTCCGGCCCCTCACCTGCCGGATGGATGAATCATGCGGCGCTTTCCGGAACGCTCGGTTCCGACAACGATTCTCCTTCGGCGGGACCTTTGCCGCCCGGCGCCCCCTGCCTCGCATCCTGGCCAACACCAACGCCCGATCCAACCTTGGCTTCCGGCCGGCGGATCAGCGTCGAGGCCTCGACGACGAGCGGCAGCAATCCCGCCCCGCCATTGTCGAGATGCTCGAAAAGGTGGCGCCGCATGCGGGGCTCCCAGAACTTGTTGATATGCGTCGCGACGCCCTCGGCGCGTACCTTTTCCGGCTGCGACAGGAAGAAGGTGGCGATCTGGTTGGCCATCCGGACCAGTTTGTCGAGCACGAGTTGCTCGGGGCTTTGGTCATGCGACATCGGCGACAACTCCAGTGACTATGCGATCGGTACGCGTAAAGATCTCGAAATCCTCGCCGCGGGTCAGCGCGATCAAGGTCATGCCCGCCGCTTCCGCCGTGCGGATGGCAAGTGCTGTCGGCGCGGAAATGGCAATCAGCACCGAACTTCCGAGGATCGCCGTCTTCTGCACCATCTCGACGGAGATGCGGCTGGTGACGACCACGACGCCCTCAGAACCCTTGAGGCCCTTGGCGATGACCGCTCCGGCGAGCTTGTCGAGCGCATTGTGGCGGCCGACATCCTCGCGGACCGCAACCAGCCCCCTGCCCGGCACGACGAAGCCGGCGCCGTGAACCGCATGGGTTTGACGATGCAGCGGCTGCGCACTGTTGAGCGCCGCGACAGCTTCACTCACTTCTTTGGCGCTGAGCGCCATCGTCAGCGCGGAAACATCCGGCACCGGACGCATGGCCTGCTCGATCGATTCGATACCGCAAAGCCCGCAGCCGACCGGCCCCGCCATATGCCGCCGGCGGGCGCGCAACGCCTCTTCCTTATCTTCGAGAAGCGTCACCTGGACATCGAGGCCGGCACCTTCCTCGACGACGGTTATGCTCTCGATCTCCGCCATCGACGTTATGATGCCTTCCGTCAGGCTGAAGCCTACCGCGAAATCCTCGAGATCGGCAGGCGTGCCCATCATCACCGCATGAGTGGAACCGCCATAGGAAAAGGCGATCGGCACCTCCTCCGGCACCACCCGCGAGCCGGCGCGGACCACGCCGTTGCGGCGGGCGATCTCGGGGGCTGTGGCGGTGGTTTTGAATAAGGTCATGCGATTATTCCGCGGCCTCCAGCTTCCCCGCTATCCGCCGAGACCGCCGCGACAGTTCGTCATAGTCGCTCTGCCACTCGGTCGGGCCGTTGGAAGGCGATACCTGCACCGCCGTCACCTTGTATTCCGGGCAGTTGGTCGCCCAGTCGGAGAAGTCGGTGGTGATGACGTTTGCCTGCGTGTTCGGGTGGTGGAAGGTTGTATAGACCACGCCCGGCGCGACGCGATCGGTGATCAGCGCACGCAGGGTCGTATCGCCGGAGCGGCTGGCGAGCTTGATCCAGTCGCCTTCCTTGATACCGCGCTGTTCGGCATCGTGCGGATGGATCTCCAGCCGGTCTTCCGCATGCCAGGTGACATTTTCGGTACGACGCGTCTGGGCGCCGACATTGTACTGGGACAGGATGCGGCCGGTGGTGAGCAGCAGCGGGAACCGCGGGCCGGTGCGTTCGTCGGTCGCGACATATTCGGTGCGGATGAACTTGCCCTTGCCGCGCACGAAACCGTCGACATGCATGATCGGCGAACCGACCGGATGCGCCTCGTTGCAGGGCCACTGAACCGAACCCATCTTGTCGAGATAGTCGTAGGAAACCAGCGCGAAGCTCGGCGTCGACACGGCGATCTCGTCCATGATCTCGGACGGATGTGCGTAGTTCCAGGCAAGTCCCATCGCCTGCGCCAGCTTCTGGGTAACTTCCCAGTCGGCATAACCGTTCTTCGGGCTCATCACCTTGCGCACGCGGTTGATGCGGCGCTCCGCATTGGTGAACGTGCCGTCCTTTTCGAGGAAGGTCGAACCCGGCAGGAAGACATGCGCGTAATTGGCCGTCTCGTTGAGGAAAAGGTCATGGACGACGACGCATTCCATCGCGGCGAGACCGGCCGAGACATGTTTGGTGTCCGGGTCGGACTGCAGGATGTCCTCGCCCTGGATGTAGATGCCCTTGAACGTGCCCTCGACGGCCGCATCCAGCATGTTCGGAATGCGCAGGCCCGGTTCGTTGTTGAGCGTCACGCCCCACAGTTTTTCGAACGTGTCGCGGGTCGCATCGTCCGAGATATGGCGATAGCCCGGCAGTTCGTGCGGGAACGAACCCATGTCGCAGGAACCCTGGACATTGTTCTGGCCGCGCAGCGGGTTCACGCCGACGCCCGGACGGCCGATATTGCCGGTCACCATCGCAAGGTTGGCGATCGCCATGACGGTGGTCGAACCCTGGCTGTGCTCGGTGACGCCGAGACCGTAATAGATCGCCCCGTTGCCGCCCTTGGCGTAAAGCCGGGCCGCACCGCGCACGAGATCCGCCGGCACGCCGGTATATTTCTCGGTCGCCTCCGGGCTGTGTGCGTCTTCCGAAACGAAACCGGCCCAGTCCTCGAATTCGGACCAGTCGCAGCGCTCGCGGATGAACTTCTCGTCGAACAGGCCTTCGGTGACGATGACATGCGCAAGTGCGGTCAGCACGGCCACGTTGGTGCCCGGCTGCAGCGGCAGGTGATAATCGGCTTCCACATGCGGCGTGCGGACGAGATCGATGCGACGCGGATCGATGACGATCAGTTTTGCACCCTGGCGCAAGCGCTTCTTCAGGCGCGAACCGAACACCGGATGGCCGTCGGTCGGGTTGGCGCCAATGACGATAACGACATCCGTATGCTCGACCGAGTCGAAATTCTGGGTGCCGGCCGAGGTGCCGAAGGCCTGGCCGAGGCCGTAACCGGTCGGCGAGTGGCAGACGCGGGCGCAGGTATCGACATTGTTGTTGCCGAAACCGGCGCGGATCAGCTTCTGGACGAGGAAGGTTTCTTCATTGGTGCACCGCGACGAGGTGATGCCGCCGATCGATTCCCGGCCGTACTGATACTGGATGCGACGGAATTCGGAGGCGACGTACGAAAAGGCCTCTTCCCAGGTCACTTCCCGCCACGGATCGGAGATCTTCTCGCGGATCATCGGGTTGAGGATGCGGTCCTTGTGGGTCGCATAGCCATAGGCAAAGCGGCCCTTGACGCAAGAATGGCCGCGGTTCGCCTGGCCATCCTTCCACGGCACCATGCGGACAAGCTCTTCGCCGCGCATTTCCGCCTTGAAGGAGCAGCCGACGCCGCAATAGGCGCAGGTGGTGACTTCCGAATGCTCCGGCTGGCCGATCGCAATCACCGACTTCTCGGTGAGCGTCGCCGTCGGGCAGGCCTGCACGCAGGCGCCGCAGGAGACGCATTCGGAATCGAGGAAAAGTTCATGCGCGCCGGGCGAAACGCGGCTTTCGAACCCGCGGCCCTCGATCGTCAGCGCGAACGTGCCCTGCACTTCCTCGCAGGCGCGGACGCAGCGCGAGCAGACGATGCATTTCGACGGGTCGTAGGTGAAATAAGGGTTCGACTCGTCCTTCGGCATCCACTTGGCGTTGATCGCACCGTCGTTGCGAGCCTTGACGTGATTGTCGCCCTCATAGCCATAACGAACGTCGCGAAGGCCCACTGCGCCGGCCATGTCCTGCAATTCGCAGTCACCGTTGGCGGCGCAGGTGAGACAGTCGAGCGGGTGATCGGAGATATAGAGCTCCATGACCCCTTTGCGGATGTCCTTCAGTCGGCCGGTCTGCGTGTGCACGACCATGCCCGGCATGACCGGCGTGGTGCACGAGGCAGGTGTTCCATTGCGGCCTTCGATCTCCACGAGGCACAGGCGGCAGGAGCCGAAGGCGTCGACCATGTCGGTGGCGCAGAGTTTCGGAACCTTGATCCCGGCCTCCATGGAAGCTCGCATGATCGAGGTGCCTTCCGGCACGGTGATGGCGCGGCCGTCGATGGTGAGCGTCACCTGGGCTTCGGATCGGGAAGCCGGCGTGCCGTAGTCGATTTCATGAACGAGGGACATGATATTACTCCGCCGCTTCGATAAGGGGTGCCGGAGAAAAATCCTCCGGGAAATGGTTCATCGCGCTCATCACCGGATAGGGCGTAAACCCGCCGAGCGCACAGAGCGAACCGAACTTCATCGTGTTGCAGAGATCCGCCAGCAACGCCTTGTTCTTCTCCGGCTCGATCCCTTGGGCGATCTTGTCAGCCGTTTCGACGCCGCGGGTCGAACCGATGCGGCAGGGGGTGCACTTGCCGCAGCTCTCTATGGCACAGAATTCCATCGCGAACCGCGCCTGCTTCAGCATGTCGGCGCTGTCATCGAACACGGTGATGCCGGCATGGCCGATCAACCCGTCCCGGGCCGCGAAGGCTTCATAGTCGAACGGCGTATCGAACAGCGAGCGCGGGAAATAGGCGCCGAGCGGCCCGCCCACCTGCACCGCCTTCACAGGCCGGCCGGTTGCCGTGCCGCCGCCGATTTTATCGACGATCTCGCCAAGCGACAGGCCGAAGGCCGTCTCGTACAGCCCGCCGTATTTGACATTGCCGGCGATCTGGATCGGGATCGTCCCGCGCGACCGGCCCATGCCGAAATCGCGATAGAAGGTGGCGCCCCGATCCATGATCACAGGCACCGATGCGAGCGAAATGACGTTGTTGACCACCGTCGGACGGCCAAGAAAACCCTGCAGCGCCGGCAGCGGCGGCTTGGCGCGCACGATGCCGCGCTTGCCTTCGAGCGAATTCAGCAGCGAGGTCTCCTCGCCGCAGACATAGGCGCCGGCGCCGGAGCGGATCTCCATGTCGAAGGCATGCACCGAGCCCAACACCGACGGTCCGAGGATGCCGGCGGCACGGGCGATCTCGACGGCTTGGCGCATCGTCGCGATGGCGTGCGGATATTCCGAGCGGGTATAGACATAACCCTTGGTGGCTCCCGTCGCGATGCCGGCGATGATCATGCCTTCGATCAGGACGAAGGGATCGCCCTCCATGATCATCCGGTCTGCGAAGGTGGCGCTGTCGCCCTCATCTGCATTGCAGACGATGTACTTCTGCGGTCCCGCCGCATCCATCACCGTTTTCCACTTGATGCCGGTCGGGAAGCCGGCGCCGCCGCGGCCGCGAAGGCCGCTGTCGGTGACCTGGGCGACGATCTCGGCCCGGCTCATGGCGATCGCATTCTCAAGACCCTTCAGCCCCTGGTATTGGCGATAATCATCCAGCGACAGCGGATCGGTGACGCCGCAACGGGAGAAGGTCAGCCGCGTCTGCTGGCGCAGGAATGGAATGTCCTCGGTCGGCCCGAGATGCAAAGCATGCTGTCCACCGTCTACAAAGCCGGCATCGAACAACCCCTTCACGTCGCCGGCCTTGACCGGCCCATAGGCGATACGCCCGTGTTCGGTACTCACCTCGACCAATGGCTCCAGCCAAAACATGCCGCGCGAGCCGTTGCGCACGACTTTCGCATCGAGGCCGCGGGCTGCGATCTCCTGGGTAATCGCGTTTGCCACCTTTTCGGCTCCGAGAGCGAGCGCTGCGGCATCGCGCGGCACGTAGATCGTCACCGTCATCGGCTTAGCCCCGCAACGATTTCGGAAAGACAGTGCTCGTCGACGCGGCCGTAGACTTCGCCGTCAAGCATCGCGGCCGGCGCGCAGGCACAGAGCCCGAGACAGTAGACCGCTTCCAGCGTCACCGCGCCGTCGAGCGTCGTCTGGTGGAAGTCGATCCCGAGAAGCTGCCGGGCGCGGTCCGCAATGCGGTCGCTGCCCATCGACTGGCAGGCTTCGGCGCGACAGAGCTTTAGCACATGCCGGCCGGCCGGGTGGTCGCGGAACTCGTGATAGAAGGTGACGACGCCGTGCACTTCGGCGCGCGACAGGTTGAGTTCGCTGGCGATGACCGGCTTCACCTCTTCCGGCACATAACCGAACTCCGCCTGGATCGCATGCAGGATCGGCAGCATCGGGCCTTCCAGATGCTTCAGATCCCTGATGATCTGAAGCGACCGCTCGGTGAATTCACCAGCGGAAATTCGCATATTCATAGTCTGTAGCCTCCCGGGCTGATCCGTTTCCGTTTTCGGGGCATCGACGCCGCTACGGCCGTATTGGGATCAGAAAGCCGACGAAGTTGTCCGACAATCGTACTTCGCCTACTGGGAATGGAATGTCGCAACCAGTGCCGCAACCGTCAATAAAGGAGATCGGTTACGCGATAGAAAAAAGCTATCAAGCCATGGCGGCGGGAGTGAGGCTGCGAGCCTCGTGAAGCAGGGCCGACACCAGCGGCGTAAACGGCTCGCGGTGTGTCGCAACAAGCCCGACGATATGTGTGGCTTCCGGATCGACGATCGGGATCGTCCTGATTTCTTTTGCAAAGCCGAATGATCGCGCCACGTTGCGCGGCATGATGCTCGCCCACCGCCCGGTCCCCACATGCGAAAGAAGCACCACCATGGAGTTCGATTCGAGCATTGGCTTCACCGTCACCCCCGCTTCCGCGAGGTGCTGGTTGATGATCCGGCGGTTTTGCATGTCGGGCGTCAATAGACAGAGCCTAAGATCGGCCATCTCCCTCCAGGTCACGCTTTCCCGGTCCGCATATGGCGCGCCTTCGGCGGTCACCAGATTGTAGCGCTCCGCATAAAGCGGTACGCTCGTCACACGGCCCAGCGGCTCGTTGTCGAGATAGGTGATGCCGGCGTCGATTTCGAAATTGTCGAGCTGCGAAAGCACCTGCAGCGAATTGCGCGAGACGACGGAAAACGTGACCTCCGGATGCTTGGCCTGGAAGGGTTCCGTCAATCTGGGGATCATCGCCAGTGCCGTCGGGATCGACGCCAGTCTTATATGGCCGACAAGACCCTTGCGGGCGGCACGCATCTCCTCGCGCATGGTGCGCGCGTCGCCGACGATCCGTTTTGCCCACTCCAGCACGCGCTGGCCCTCCGGCGTCAGGCCCTGATAGCGTGAGCCGCGCACCACCAACTGCACGCCGAGGCTCTCCTCGAGCTGGCGGATGGCGGCCGAAAGCGATGGCTGCGAGATGCCGCATTCCTCCGCCGCCCGGCCGAAATGGCCTTCTCGCGCCAGGGCAATGAAAAATTCCAGCTTGTCGATCATCGCGTTCCTCCGCCGACAAGGGCTAACAAGATGGCGCGGGACATACAAGCAGTCATCCGGCCATGACGATAACCACGGGGGGCCGACCACCGTCCAAAGAAAAAGGCGGCCTTTCGGACCGCCTCGATCTTTCGCAGAGAATTTTGGAAACTCAGGCCGGATTGACGACGCCGTTGAGATGGGTCAGTTCCGCCAGGAACTGCTCGAGCTTGGTCTTGTGCTCGTCGTTCTGCGCGTGGTTGATCTCGGACTGCGTCGTCTCGATCCGCTTCTGCAGCGTCGCGTGGGTCAGCTCGCTCGCCGGAACCGCAGATTCGGCCAGCAGCGTGCAACCGGTCGGCAGGATGTCGGCAAAACCGCCGAACACGACGTATTTGGTGACCTGGCCCGAGGCAAGCTTCACCGAAACCACACCCGGCTTGATGGTCGTCATCGTCGGCGCGTGATTGGCAAGCACCGTCATTTCGCCAAGCGTCGCCGGGATCACCACTTCGGTGACCTTTTCCGAGACGAGCAGGCGCTCGGGCGAAACCAGTTCAAAGTTGAAAGCCTCGGCCATGAAGGTCCACTTCCTCAAAGCAATTCCAGCAAAAGTGCAGAGCGGTTTTGCGTCCGGGATTGCGAAAAACTAAATCACCAGGGCATCGAGGCAATTCCTTGCCGAGAAGCCCGCGTGTTTTATGCGGGAAAGGCGCGCCGGAGAGTTCCCGCGCGCCATCTCGTTCAGGATCAGGCGGCTTCAGCCAGCTTCTTGGCCTTTTCGACGGCTTCTTCGATCGAGCCGACCATGTAGAAGGCAGCTTCCGGAAGATGGTCGTAATCGCCGTTGACGAGGCCCTTGAAGCCCTTGATCGTGTCTTCGAGTGCAACCAGCTTGCCCGGCGAACCGGTGAAGACTTCTGCGACGAAGAACGGCTGGGACAGGAAGCGCTCGATCTTGCGGGCGCGCTGGACGGTCATCTTGTCCTCTTCGGACAGTTCGTCCATGCCGAGGATGGCGATGATGTCCTGCAGCGACTTGTAGCGCTGCAGGGTCGTCTGCACCTTGCGGGCGATATCATAGTGCTCTTCGCCGACGACCAGCGGGTCGAGCATGCGCGAGGTGGAGTCGAGCGGGTCGACGGCCGGGTAGATGCCCTTTTCGGCGATCGAACGCGACAGAACCGTCGTTGCGTCCAAGTGGGCGAACGAGGTAGCCGGTGCCGGGTCGGTCAAGTCGTCGGCGGGAACGTAGATGGCCTGAACCGAGGTGATCGAGCCCTTGGTCGTGGTGGTGATGCGTTCCTGCATCTGGCCCATGTCGGTGGCGAGCGTCGGCTGATAACCCACGGCCGAAGGAATACGGCCGAGCAGAGCCGACACTTCCGAACCTGCCTGGGTAAAGCGGAAGATGTTGTCGACGAAGAACAGAACGTCCTGGCCCTTGTCGCGGAAGTCTTCAGCGATGGTGAGACCGGTCAGAGCGACGCGGGCGCGGGCGCCCGGCGGTTCGTTCATCTGGCCGTAGACGAGCGCGGCCTTGGAGCCTTCGCCGCCGCCATGCTTGTTGACGCCCGATTCGATCATTTCGTGGTAAAGGTCGTTACCTTCGCGGGTACGCTCACCGACGCCTGCGAACACGGAATAACCGCCGTGTGCCTTCGCGACGTTGTTGATGAGTTCCATGATCAGAACCGTCTTGCCGACGCCTGCACCGCCGAAGAGGCCGATCTTGCCGCCCTTTGCGTAAGGCGCGAGAAGGTCGACGACCTTGATGCCGGTGACCAGGATCTGGCCTTCTGTCGACTGCTCGACATAGGCCGGTGCTTCCTGGTGAATGGCGCGCTTGCCGGAGGTGACGAGCGGACCCGCTTCGTCGACCGGCTCGCCGATGACGTTCATGATGCGGCCGAGCGTTTCCGGACCGACCGGAACGGTGATCGGAGCGCCGGTATCGGTGACCCGCTGACCACGAACCAGACCTTCGGTCGAGTCCATCGCGATGGTGCGGACGGCGCTTTCGCCGAGGTGCTGCGCGACTTCGAGAACGAGGCGGTTGCCGTTGTTGTCGGTTTCAAGCGCGTTCAAAATCGCCGGCAGTTCGCCGTCGAAAGCGACGTCGACGACAGCGCCGATAACCTGGGTCACCTTGCCGAGGGACGTGCCCGTTGCGGTAGCCATGATTCTTACCCTCTTTCTTTACCTCAGAGCGCTTCCGCGCCCGAAATGATTTCGATGAGTTCCTTGGTGATCTGCGCCTGACGCTGACGGTTGTAGGAGAGCGTCAGCTTGTTGATCATGTCACCGGCATTGCGCGTCGCGTTGTCCATTGCGGACATCTGCGCGCCATAGAAGGAAGCGTTGTTTTCGAGCAGCGCCCGGAAGATCTGCACTGCGACGTTCTTCGGCAGCAGGTCTTCGAGGATTTCCTCCTCGCTCGGCTCGTATTCGTAGAGCGCCGAGGAGGCATCCGCAGCCTGCGTCGCATCGAACTTGGCCGGGATGATCTGCGAGGCGGTCGCCACCTGCGAGATTACCGACTGGAAGCGTGCGTAGAACAGCGTCGCGATGTCGAATTCGCCGGCATTGTAGAGCGCGAGCACCTTGTGTGCCACCTCGTCCGCCTGGGCGAAACCGAGCTGCTTGACTTCGCGGAACGTCACGTAGTCGACGATGTTTTCGCGGAACGTGCGGCGCAGGATGTCGTTGCCCTTGCGGCCGACGGTGAGGATCTTCACCGTCTTGCCCTGGGCAAGCAGCTTCAGCGCGTGATCGCGGGCGAGACGGATGATCGAGGAATTGAAGCCCCCGGCCAGACCGCGTTCGCCGGTCGCGACGATCAAGAGATGAACCTGATCCTTGCCCGTGCCCGAAAGCAGGAGCGGCGCTTCCGCATTGCCGGCATTGGCGGCCGAAAGGCCTGCCAGCACCTTGGTCATGCGTTCCGCGTAAGGACGGGCGGCCTCGGCCGCCTCCTGAGCACGGCGCAGCTTCGCCGCGGCGACCATTTTCATCGCCTTGGTGATCTTCTGCGTCGCCTTGACGGAGGCGATCCGGTTTTTCAGATCCTTAAGTGAAGGCATCCGTTATCGGTCCTCGAGATTGATCCGTTCTCAGGCGAAAGACTTGGCGTAGCTGTCGAGAGCGGCCTTGAGCTTCGCGCGGGTGTCGTCGGAAAGCTGCTTGTCGGTGCGGATCGCATCGAGGATAGCCTTGCCTTCGGAGCGGAGGTACGACAGGAAGCCCTGCTCGAACTTGCCGACCTGGGCAACCGCTATCTTGTCGAGGTAGCCGTTGACGCCGGCGAAGATCACCGCAACCTGCTCTTCCGTCTTCAGCGGCGCGAACTGCGGCTGCTTCAGAAGTTCCGTCAGGCGTGCACCGCGGTTCAAGAGGCGCTGCGTCGAGGCGTCGAGGTCGGAGCCGAACTGGGCGAAGGCGGCCATTTCGCGATACTGGGCGAGTTCGCCCTTGATCGAGCCGGCAACCTGCTTCATCGCCTTGACCTGCGCAGCCGAGCCGACGCGGGAAACCGACAGACCGACGTTAACGGCCGGGCGGATGCCCTGGTAGAACAGGTCGGTTTCAAGGAAGATCTGGCCGTCGGTGATCGAGATCACGTTGGTCGGAATGAAGGCCGAAACGTCGTTGCCCTGGGTTTCGATGACCGGCAGAGCCGTCAGCGAGCCATTGCCGCGCTCGTCGGAGAGCTTTGCAGCGCGCTCCAGAAGACGGGAATGCAGGTAGAAGACGTCGCCCGGATAAGCTTCGCGGCCCGGCGGGCGGCGCAGCAGAAGCGACATCTGGCGGTAGGCGACGGCCTGCTTGGAAAGGTCGTCGTAGCCGATCAGGGCATGCATGCCGTTATCGCGGAAATATTCGCCCATGGCGCAACCGGCGAACGGTGCGAGATACTGCATCGGAGCCGGATCGGAAGCGGTCGCAGCAACGATGATCGAGTACGGCAGAGCGCCGCGCTCTTCGAGAACCTTCACGAACTGGGCAACCGTCGAGCGTTTCTGACCGATAGCGACGTAGACGCAGAACAGCTTTTCCGACTCAGGGCCGTTGTCGTGAATGGCCTTCTGGTTGAGGATCGTGTCGAGAATGATCGCGGTCTTGCCGGTCTGGCGGTCGCCGATGACCAGCTCGCGCTGGCCGCGGCCGACCGGGATGAGCGCATCGATGGCCTTGAGGCCGGTCGACATCGGCTCATGAACCGACTTGCGCGGAATGATGCCCGGAGCCTTGACGTCGACGCGCGAACGGCGGGTCGCGTTGATCGGGCCCTTGCCGTCGATCGGGTTGCCGAGTGCGTCGACGACGCGGCCGAGCAGTTCCGGACCAACCGGAACGTCGACGATGGCGCCGGTCCGCTTGACGGTGTCGCCTTCCTTGATCGCACGGTCGGAACCGAAGATGACGACGCCGACATTGTCGGCTTCGAGGTTCAGCGCCATACCACGGATGCCGCCCGGGAATTCGACCATCTCACCGGCCTGGACGTTGTCCAGACCGTAGACGCGGGCAATGCCGTCGCCGACGGACAGAACCTGTCCGACTTCGGAAACCTCAGCCTCCTGGCCGAAGTTCTTGATCTGGTCTTTCAGAATTGCGGAAATTTCCGCGGCGCGGATATCCATCAGCCAACCTCTTTCAGTGCAAGCTTAAGGGTGGAAAGTTTGGTGCGAAGGGAAGTATCGATCTGACGAGAACCGACCTTGACGATCAGGCCGCCGAGGATCGACGGATCGATGGTCACGGCGATTGTCACGTCCTTGCCGGTTACGCCCTTCAGCGCCGACTTGAGTTCGTTTTCCTGCGCCTGGGAAAGCGCATGCGCCGAGGTGACCTCGGCAGTGATTTCACCGCGATGCTCTGCGGCGATCTGGCGGAAGGCGCGGATCATGCCGGGCATCGCGAAAAGACGACGATTGCCGGCGACCACCTTCAGGAAATTGGCGACGAGACCGGAAATGCCAGCTCGCTCGGCAACGGCGAGCACGGCCTTCTGCTGATCTTCGGCGGAAAATACCGGGCTTGCGACTAGGCGTCGCAGGTCTTCACTCTCATCCAGCAGCGCCTGAAAACGATCAAGATCGGCACCGACCTTGTCGATCGAACCAGCCTCGAGGGACAGTTCGAAAAGCGAGGAAGCATAACGCTCCGCTACACCGGAAATAAGCTGGGACGTGTCAGCCACGGGCACAGTTTCCCTGTATTGCCATCCAAGCGCCAGACCCTACGGGAGAGGTGAAGCAAGAGCTTGAAATCGTTTGATTTTTTCTCAGAACCTGCAGAGCTTGCGCCCTACCCTTTCCGACTTTCGCGGTCCGTCTAGCATAGGCTGTAAGGACTCGCAACACGCCTGATAACGGAAAAAGCCGGACACGCAAGGGCTGAGAGCGATTTTATACCGGAAGCGGAGGGATTTTCGGCAGGCAACCGCCTGCAATCTTCGAATTATGCGTCAGATATAGCCGAAGACATAGGCGAGCGGCCCGCCGGCGAGCACAACCTGAAGTAGGGAAAACGCTATATTTCTGGGGGTGAAGCCTCGATCGAGGGCACAGGACATCAACCGCCCCAGAGCGGCAAATCCGAGCGCAATGCCGAGCGTCATGTAGATCCAGTCCTGGGCGAGCATGATGGCCGCAAGACCGAAGCCCAGATGATGGGCGCCGGCGGAGCGGACCGCGGCATAACCTTCCGGCCGCACCTCGCCGATCTGGAATGCGGTCAGGCGCAAAACGACGGCGGGAAACAGGAAGACGAGGAAGCCGAGCGCAGCCGTTGCCGCCGCACAGACGAAAGCCACCTGCTCGCCGAGTTCAGTGGGAAAATAGAGTTCCATGTCGCCTCCGCCGCGTTGAGATTCGCAAGATATGCCACAACGTATCCTGAGCCGGAAGGGCCGGATGAGCCGGCCCCGCAGACAGGTCGCGCGGAGCAAGTGCCATTGAAATTTAATGATTTATCCCTATTATTGGGAAAATACGCCAAGCAGGGATAAATCACGGGACGAGGCGTCGATTCGATTTATCCCTTTGCCGCCTGCTCGGGAATGAAAAGGGATAAGATGTTCGAAATCAGCGTCTTGAGCGGAGAACAATCCCGTCAGATCATCGATACCGAACAAGCCTTTTCGGCATGGAAAGCCGCATCGGCGGAATTGAAAAGCCGGTATTCAGGTTCCATGGCCTTCAAGACCGTCGCTGGCCGCGACTATCTCTACCGTAAGACCGGCACGATATGGAAATCACTAGGCCCGCGGAATGACGAGACCGAACTAACCCATCAGCGATTCCACCAGGGCCGGGAGAGATTGAGGGAGAGGACTGCCGCGCTCACCCGACGCCTGGACGAACTGGCTGCCGTCAACCGCGCGATGCGGCTCGGGCGTCTCCCACTGATCGCAGCACGCATCCTGCGCGCCCTCGGCTCCTCGTCTCTTATGGGCAGCGCCGTCGATGTGGTCGGGACCCATTGCATTTTCGCCTATGAGCGGATGGCGGGTGCGAGGGTGGATAGCCAGCTCGTCGCGACGGGCGATATCGACCTGCTCTTCGACGCCCGCACCAGCCTGAGACTGCTCGGCAAGAGCCTCCCCGAAAACGGCTGGCTCGGCCTTCTGCAGCAGGTGGATCACTCCTTCCACCTCCTCGCGAAAGGCGATTTTCGGGCCGCCAACGACGAGGGTTTTCTGGTCGATCTCATCACACCCACCGGACCGAACCCCATACGGTCGAAGCGTACGCCCCCCGCCAAGGGCGCAGGCGACCTGACGGCTGTCGAGATCGAAGGGCTCGTCTGGTTGGTCAACAGTCCGAAAGTCGAAATCGTGGTGCTCGATGCACGGGGCTATCCCGTCATCATGTCCGTGCCGGATCCCCGCAGCTTCGCGCTTCATAAACTCTGGGTATCGGAACGGGACGATCGCGATGCGATCAAGAAAAGACGGGACAGGGACCAGGCCGATCTCGTGGCGCGGCTGCTCGCCGAACATATGCCGCATCTGCGCTTCGATGATCCGGCGCTGCAGGCGCTCCCTTCCGAACTTCGCCAGTTGGCGGCCAGATTTGCGGACAAACCGGAACCGGCTTCGCTGGAACCCGGCTGGTAGCCGACACGGCCGGAAAACAGGACCATCGCGTACGCTAGAGAAAACTCTGCGGGTCGATATCGAGCTGGATCTGCACCGAGCCACGCTGTTTCGGGCCGTTCTCCATCATCGCCCGCAAAAACGCCTGCATGTCGGAATTGCGCCGTCCATGCACCAAAAGCCGGAAGCGATGCCGGCCACGCACCAGCGCCAGCGGCGCTTCCGCCGGACCGAGCACCGAGATGCCGGTGACCTTTGGCGCGGCGGCCCTGAGGCCTCGCGCATGGGTTTCCGCATCCGCCCGGGTATCGGCGGAGACGATCAGCGAGGCAAGCCGGCCGAACGGCGGCAGGATCGCCTTCTCGCGCTCGGCGATCTCCCGCTCGTAGAAAGCGCCGGCATCGCCGGAAACGATCGCCTGCATCACCGGATGCTGCGGCTGGAAGGTCTGCAGCAGGCCATGGCTCTTGAGGCCGGTTCGCCCGGCACGCCCCGTCACCTGGGAGAGAAGCTGGAAGGTGCGCTCGGCGGCGCGCGGATCGCCATTGGACAGACCGAGATCGGAATCGACGATGCCGACCAGCGTCATCAGCGGAAAGTTGTGGCCCTTGGCGACGAGCTGCGTGCCGATGACGATATCCGCCTCGCCCTTGGCGATCGCCTCCAGCTCCAGCCGCATGCGCTTGACGCCGCCGAGCAGGTCCGACGACATCACGATCGTCCGTGCCTCCGGAAAATGCTTTTCGACCTCCTCGGCAATCCGCTCGACGCCCGGCCCGCAGGCGACGAGGTGGTCGAACGTGCCGCATTCGGGACACGCTTCCGGGGTGCGTTCCGAATAACCGCATTGATGGCACTGGATCTGGCTCTTGAACCGGTGCTCCACCAGCCAACTCGAACATTGCGGGCACTGAAAGCGGTGGCCGCAGACGCGGCAAAGCGTCAGCGGCGCATACCCACGTCGGTTGAGGAACAGCAGCGATTGCTCCTTCCGTTCAAGGGTTTTCTTCATGGCCCGCAAAAGCACCGGCGACAGGAATCCGCCGCGCTCCGGCGGGTGGCGCCGCATGTCGATCAGATGCAGGTCCGGCATCGCCGCATCGCCGAAACGGGTCGGCAGGTGCACGGTGTTGTAGCGGCCGGCCAAGCCGTTGACTTGGCTTTCCACCGAGGGCGTCGCCGAGACCAGCACGATCGGGAAATCGCCGATGCGGGCCCGCACCACCGCCATGTCACGGGCATTGTAGAAGACCCGGTCTTCCTGCTTGTAGGCCGGGTCGTGCTCTTCATCGACGATGATCAGGCCGAGGTCCTCGAAGGGCAGGAACAGCGCCGAGCGTGCCCCGGCCACCACCTTCACCTCGCCGGTCACCACGCCGCGCCAAACCTTTTCGCGCATGCGGGGGGCAAGGTCCGAATGCCATTCGCCGGGCTTGGCGCCGAACCGCTCCTGGAAACGTTCGAGGAAGCTTGAAGTCAGCGCAATTTCCGGCAGCAGGATCAGCACCTGGCGGCCGCGCCTCAAGGTTTCGGCGATCGCCTCGAAATAGACTTCTGTCTTGCCCGAACCGGTCACGCCGTCAATCAGCGAGGCGGAGAACCCGCCGGCCCGGATCGATTCCAGGATGTCCACTGACGCCTGTTTCTGCGGCCCCTCGATGCGCGGGCTGATATAGTCCGGATCAGGCCGCGCGACGACCGGCGGCGGAGGCAGGAAGACAGTCTCGAAAATCCCTTGCGCGGTCAGCCCGTCCACGACGCTCATCGAGACGCCGGCGGCATGCGCCAGCCCGCTGCGCGTCCACGGAATCTCCTCTTCGCCGGCGAGATCGAGCACACGCGCTCGCGCCGGTGTGAGCCGCTCCGGCTGGCCGCCGAGATACCGCAATCCCTCGACCATCGGCTCGGGGTCGAGTGCTGCCGGCGCGCGGATCGCCATGCGCGCCACGAGGCCCGGCGGAGAGAGGGTATAGCTCGCCACCCAGTCGACGAAATCACGCATTTCCTTGGAAAGCGGCGGGCAATCGAAGACCAGTGTGAGCGGCCTCAGCTTCTTGGGATCGAGCCTGTCGTCGTTCTCACCGTCCCAGACGACACCGATCAGCTGCCGCGGCCCGACCGGCACCTGGACCACCGAACCGGGCTCCACATGCACGCCCTCCGGCACGGCATAGCTATACGCGCCCGGCACCGGCAGCGGCACCAGGACCGGCACCACCCTTGCCAATGACGGCGCTTCGAACAGTGAACCGAAGAGATCGGACGAATCTATGCCCATGGGCGGGACCATGCCCAAACGCGGAACAAAAGTGAACCCTAAACAGGATTACTCATCTTCCCCGTCGATGACGCCGGTCAGCCGCATGCCGTCGATCCAGGTGGCGCCTTCCTTTCGGATCACCCGCCGCGGCCGCGTGCCGCAACGCTCCTCGACGGCGGAAGCAAGTGGCTCCGAATGGGTGACGATCCAGATCTGGCTGTAGCGAGCGGCCTGGGCGATCATGTCTGCCAGCGGCGGCAGCATGTCCGGATGCAGGCTCGCCTCCGGCTCGTTGAGCGCGATCAGCGGCGGCTGGCGATAGGACATCAGCGCCGCCGCAAGCCCGAGGAAACGGATCTGCCCGTCGGAAAGCTCACGCGGCTGAAACACCCGTTTGGGAAAATCCGGGAAGATCAGGCCGAATTCCGCATATTCGCCGGGCTCGGGCACATGCAGTTTCGCCCCGCCAAGAGCCGCGGCAACGGCGCGGTCGAGCTCCACCGTGTCGCCGCGGGTGTGGACGAGCGTCGCGAACACCGCCGCCATGTTCCCGCCGTCCTGATCCAGCAGCGGCGAGGTAACGGCAAGGCAGGGCTGCCGCAGGGTGGAATCGCGATCCGTTCGAAAACCGTGGAAGAACCGCCAGCCATCGATCAATCGCCGAAAAGCCCCGGCTTCCGGATAATGGCCGGCATCCCCGAGCAGCGCGATTGCCGTTTCCGAGGTCATCGCCTTTTCGGGATATTCCTCCATGCGACCGCTTGTCCCGCGCACCATGATTCCCGGCCCGGTGCGTTTTATCATCGTCACGGGCCGCGAACCGGTTTCAACGACAAGCTCCTCCTCCTTCACCTGCGGCTCGAAGGCAAAGCCCGCTGCATCGATAGGCGGACGAAGCCCCGCCTCGACCCGGTAGCGGAACGTCACCGCGCGCTCTTCATCAAGAACCTCGACCTCGAGCTTGATGCGGAAATTCTTCTCCTGTCGCCGCTGACCAGACCAGAGCGCCGAGGCCATGCCGCCTTCGGCCGCGATCTCATATGCCAGATTGCCGCGAACCGCCGCCTGCACCAGCTGCAGGGCGCGGTAAAGGTTGGACTTTCCGACACCGTTCTCGCCGATGAACAGGTTAACACCGGCCAGATCCATGCGGATCGAGCGCAGCGAGCGATAATTGGCGGCAAACATCGAGCGAAGCAGCATTTTACATTCCTAGCCGAACAACAGGATGAGAAAAATGCTGTTCAACCCGACTTCATGCCGCCGAAGCTGTCTGTGATTTCTCCACGGCCTTGAACGTCGCATCGCCATCCGCGGCAAGTTCGAACACGGTGTGCTGTTCCAGCGCCTTGGAGACCTCCGTCATGTCGCCATCGAGCGCGCTCGGCGGGATCATCTGACCGACGGTGAAATCGAAATGGTCGCCCTTCTTGTTCAGGAGCTCGTAGAACACCGTCATGTCGCGCAGCTCCGTCGACCATTTGGCGAACCAGTAGAACAGGCCGGAATTGCGCGCCCGCATGTGGATCGGCAGGATCGGCAGATTGTACTTGCGGGCGAGACTGACGGCGGATGTTTTCCACGGCCGTTCGTTGAGCTTGCCCTCCGCCCAGTAGGCGATGCGCCCCGAGGGAAACAGCACCATGACCTTGCCGTCCTCGATGGTCTTGTTGGTCAGAACCAGCGTCTCGCGCGCCTTCAGCTTGGTCTTGTATTCCTCCCGCCATTCGACGGGGATGATCATCTCGGAAAAACGGGGATTGACGCGCACCGCATCTCGGTTGGCGAACACCATCATGTCCGGACGGCGCGACTTCAGGAGGTCGAAGACGGCAACCCCGTCGGCGATCCCGGTCGGATGGTTGCTGACGAGAATGAAGCCGCCCTTTTCGGGAATGCGCTCGGCATTGGCGACCGTCACATCCAGTTTCAGGAGGTCGCTCATGTATTCGAAGCACTGGAAGCCGCTGAGCGTCGAGATGTCGTTTGCGAAGTTGATCGCCCGTCCATAACGCAGCAGCGTGTAGAGAAATGGCCGCATCACCGGCCAGAGCGGATTCTGGACGATCCGCTGGCCGCGCTCGGCAATCAATGTGTCGACGATGTGGCCGGGTCTGCCTTGTGAAACGAGGGCGATTGTTTCCGCGAACTGTCCAAAAGTGGTCGTAGAATCACGGCGCGCCATAGAAACTCCCGCAGGCAGGACCTGCTTGATATGGCAGCCCCGTATGATCGAACGATGACATCGTTACCCACGACTAAGGCAGTCTTAGGGATTTTGTAACGCCGTCCAGAGCAATCTGGGGCGCAACCAATCCAAATTCAACGGGGCCGACAGTGAATGAGCTGCTGATTATCGCCGCACCCGATCTCGTGGAAAAACGTCGCGAATGGCTGGAGAGCCTGGCAAACGAACGCCGGCTGTCGGACAATACGCTCGATGCCTATGAGCGCGATACACGGCAGTTTTTGACGTTTCTGACCCGACATCTGGCAGGTCCGGCGAAAATTTCCGATATCCACACCCTGCGCCCGGCCGACCTGCGTGCTTTCCTGGCTGCTCGCCGCAGAGACGGTTCCGGAGCAAGGTCGCTCGGCCGTCATCTCGCCGGGCTCCGTTCATTTCTTCGTTATCTCGAGCGAAAGGGCCTGGTGAACGCTGCAGCCGCCGGCGCCATCCGGGCGCCGAAGCAGCCGAAGTCCCTGCCGAAACCGCTGACCGACCGCCAGGCGCTCAACCTCGTCACGACAGGTGCCCAGCTGCAGGAAGAGCCGTGGATCGCCGCTCGGGATGCGGCCGTTCTGGCCCTGCTCTACGGCTGCGGCCTGCGCATCTCCGAGGCCCTGGGTCTCAGACCAACGGACCTGACGCCGGGCGCGACAACCCTGCGGATCACCGGCAAGGGCGGCAAGACCCGTCTCGTACCGCTGCTGCAGGCCGTGTTCGATGCCGTCGCCACCTACAGGAAACTCTGCCCCTACCATCTGGAAGCCGAAAAGCCGCTGTTTCGCGGCGCCCGCGGCGGGCCGCTGCAGCCGGCGATCATCCAGCGGGAAATGCAGAAGCTCCGGAGCGCCTTCGGGCTGCCGGAGACGGCAACGCCGCATGCGCTGCGGCATTCCTTCGCTACCCATCTGCTCGCCGGCGGCGGCGACCTGCGCACCATCCAGGAACTGCTCGGCCATGCCAGCCTTTCGACGACCCAGGTCTATACCGGCGTCGATTCCTCAAGGCTGCTGGAAGTTTACGACCGCGCCCACCCCCGTGCTTAGCCTCTAAATCTGCCTGAACGAAGTTTTAACCAACTGCGTTAAGCGCTTGTGCAGCCGCCATCGCTAATATGCCAGCAACTTTCAGACGGATGACATGATGACTCCCGCCTTTGCCTCCCCCACCGGCGCTTTGATGAAGCGCGCCCAAGGTTTCGTGCTGTGGCTGATCGCGGCTGCCCACGTCGTGGCGCTTGCCTCTTTGCTTCTCGTCCTCGGCTCGCTGTCCCCGGCACGGGCGGAAACGCCCGCCTGCGACGGCCGGAACCTCCTCGAAGAGATGAAGGCCGAAAAGTCGGCGCTCTACGAACAGATCGTCACTGAAGCCGCCAAAGTGCCGAACGGCAAGGGCATATTCTGGAAGATCGAGAAGGACGGGCTGGCACCATCCTATCTGCTCGGCACCATGCATGTGTCCGATCCGCGGGTTCTGAAAATGCCGCTCGGTGCCGCCGAAGCCCATTCCAAGGCGAAAACGATCATCATCGAATCCGACGAGGTCATTGACGAGAAGAAGGCGATGGCCAAGATGCTGGCCAAACCGGAACTGATGATGCTGACGGACGGCAGCACGATCGATTCGCTCTTGCCGAAGGACGATGTGGTGCTGCTCGAAACCGGTCTGAAGGCCCGCGGAGTGCCGCTCTCTGCCGTCTCGCGCATGCGGCCCTGGATGCTGATGGCACTCGTTTCCGTGCCGGCCTGCGAGCTTGCCCGCAAGGCCCAGAACGTCGCCTTCCTCGACAAGAAGATCGCCGAACAGGCAACGGCCGAGGGCAAGCCGGTCAAGGGTCTGGAAACGCTCGAAGAGCAGGCGGCGGCGCTGAACGCCATCCCGATCGAGCTGCATCTCAAGTCGTTGATCGAAACCATCAAGCTCGGCAAGCGCGTCGACGATGTCTTCGAGACGCTGACGGAAGTCTATCTTTCCGGTGAGATCGGCCTTGCCATGCCGATGCTGAAAGCCGTGGCACCTGATGGCACCGAGGACGAGGCCGGTTATGGCGACTTCGAAAACCTGGTGGTCAGCAAGCGCAACCATGTGATGGCCGATCGGGCAACCCCGATCCTCGATCAGGGCGGCGCCTTCATGGCCGTCGGCGCTCTTCACCTGCCGGGCGAGGAAGGCCTTGTCGAGCTCCTCCGGAAGAAGGGCTTTAAGGTGACGGCGGTCAATTGACGCCGCCGATCCTTCATCGACCACTCGTCATCCGCTTCAGCACATCGGTCTTCCAGTAGAACTGATGCACCAGCACGCCGCCGATATGGGCGACGATCAACGCCCACATCAAAAGTTTCAGCGGTCCCGCATGGGCGAAGCCAGCCGTCGCGTTGGCGAAGAACCAGGCACCGATGCCGGCGAGCGGCATGGCGACAAAAAGCGCGTAAAAAGCCCAGTGGCTGATCTTCGCCACCACCCGCAGGAACGGCGGCTCTTGCCTCGGCTCCGGCGGCACACCTTGGACCAGCCGCAGACAGAGCCGGATCAGGCCGAGAACCAGCACGCTGATGCCGACATAGGCGTGGATGTTGGCCGCACTCACCTGTTCCGGCGTCAGCGCCTGGCCGCGGAACATCAGCCGCGCGGCAGTCTCCATCGCATCGGTGAAAAGCAGGTTGAAGAGGATCAGCGCCGCCATCAGCCAATGCAGGATACGCTGCGGCAAGGTGAACGAGAGAGCCATTTCTCGGCCTTTTCAGAACGTTGGAAGAATGGAATCCAGTCTATGGCCGTTTGCCCGAGGCTCAAGCGAAAGCGGCAAGCCTGTCCAAGATTTAATCCTGGAATTGACCAATCGTAATTCCAGGCGTGTGTTCGGCTTGGTAGCGGTGAATATTGTCGTCCGCTGCAGACAATTGCACCGGAGGCGCTGCTCGGTGTAAAAATTCCGGCCGTTTGATCTTGGAGGAGATGCGACATGGATCGATTTACCGGCGGTTGCCTGTGCGGCAATGTGCGATTTGTGGCGTCGGGACTGCCGTACCGGGTCGGCCTCTGCCATTGTCTCGACTGCCGCAAGCACCATGGAGCGCTTTTCCACGCTTCCGCGATATTTCCGCAGGACGCGGTAACGGTCGATGGCGAGACACGCGAATACGCCGGGCGATTTTTCTGTCCCCGCTGCGGTTCCTCGGTTTTCGCACGCACCGGGGACGAGATCGAAGTCAACCTCGGATCCCTGGATGCCCCCGACCAGCTGACGCCAACCTACGAAAGCTGGATCATCCGCCGCGAGTCCTGGTTGCCGCCGTTTCCGCGCACAAGACTATACGAGCGCGACCGCGACGCCACGGGCCGCTTCGAGGGATAGGGAGCGCGGACAGCGAAAAGGGCAGGACAATGTCCCACCCTTTCTGATCGTATCGCGATGAAAGCGCTAAACGGGCTCACATATGGATCGGCTTGAAGAAGGTGGCGAGCGCGGCTTCCTTGACCGCTTCCGACATGGTCGGATGGGCATGGCAGGTACGGCCGAGATCTTCCGACGAACCGCCGAATTCCATCAGCACGGCGATCTCGTGGATCATTTCGCCGGCGCCGAAACCGACGATATGGCCGCCGAGAACCCGGTCGGTATCCTTGTCGGCGAGGATCTTCACGAAGCCGTCTGTCGCCAGCATCGCGCGGGCGCGGCCGTTGGCGGTGAACGGGAACTTGCCGACCTTGTAGGCGATGCCCGCAGCCTTCAGCTCTTCCTCGGTCTTGCCGACGGACGCCACTTCCGGCTGGGTGTAGACGACGCCGGGGATGACGTCGTAGTTCACATGGCCATGCTGGCCGGCGATGATCTCGGCGATCGCAACGCCCTCGTCTTCCGCCTTGTGAGCGAGCATCGGGCCGCGAACGACGTCGCCGATCGCGTAGATGCCTTCGACATTGGTCTTGAAGTGGCCGTCGATCTCGACGCGGCCGCGGTTGTCGAGCTTGACCCCCGCTTCTTCCAGACCGAGACCCGCCGTGTAGGGCTTGCGGCCGGTGGCGATCAGCACGACGTCGGCTTCGAGCGTCTGGGCGTCGCCGCCCTTGACCGGCTCATAGGTGACCTTGGCGCCATTGGCGGTCTTTTCGACGCCGGTGACCTTGGCATCCGTGCGAATGTCCATGCCCTGCTTCGCCATCATGCGCTGGAACTGCTTGGAAACGTCGCCGTCCATGCCACCGAGCAGCTTGTCGAGATATTCAACCACGGTCACCTTGGCGCCGAGGCGCGACCAGACCGAACCGAGCTCCATGCCGATGACGCCGCCACCGACCACGATCAGGTGCGCCGGCACCTTTTCGAGCGCGATGCCGCCGGTGGACGAGATGATTACCTTCTCGTCGATCTCGACATTGACGCCAGGAATGCCGGCAACGTCGGAGCCGGTGGCGATGACGATGTTCTTGGCTTCGAGTTCCTGGACCTTGCCGTCGTCGCCGGTCACGGAGACCTTGGCCGCCGAAACGATCTTACCGGTGCCGATGAAGCCGTCGATCTTGTTCTTCTTGAACAGGAAGGAGACGCCGTCGACGTTCGACTTAACGGTCGCGTCCTTGTGGGCCATCATCTTTTCAAGATTGAGTTTTGGTGCGGAAACCTCGACGCCGAGCGCATCCATGCCATGGGCGGCGTGGGCGAACATTTCGGAAGCGTGCAGCAGCGCCTTGGAAGGGATGCAGCCGATGTTGAGGCAGGTCCCGCCATAGGTGGCGCGCTTTTCCACGACCGCGACCTTGAGGCCGAGCTGGGCAGCCTTCACCGCGCAGACGTAACCGCCGGGGCCGCTTCCGATGACGACGAGATCATATGCCATAGTACTTTTTCCTTCTCTTCATCTCTTAGCGCCCGCCGCTCACGTCGAGTATGGCGCCGGTTACGTAGGAAGCCGCTGGCGACAGAAAATAGAGGACGGCATCCGCCACTTCTTCCGCCTTGCCCGGCCGTTGCATGGGAACGCTGGGCGCCATGTCGCGCGCCCGGTCCGGCAGGCCGCCGGACGCGTGGATATCCGTGTCGATAATGCCCGGGCGGATCGCGTTGACGCGCACGCCTTCGGTCGCAACTTCGCGCGCCAGGCCGATGGTCAGCGTATCGATCGCCGCCTTCGAAGCGGCGTAATCGACATATTGTCCCGGGGAGCCAAGCTTGGCGGCCATGGACGAGATATTGACGATCGCGCCACCCTTGCCGCCATGTCTCGTCGACATGCGGCGCACCGCTTCCCCGGCACAGAGGATCGAACCCGTGACATTGATCCGCATCATCCGCTCGATGCGTTCCGCGCTCATCTCGTCGATGCGCTGCGGCATGTCGACGATCCCGGCATTGTTGACCAGCCCGTCCAGCCGCCCGAAATGTCGGTCGACCGCCTGAAACATCGCGACGATCTCGGCCGCATTGCCGACATCCGCCCGAACGGCGATCGCCTCGCCGCCGGCTGCCTCGATTTCCGAAACCACCTTTTCGGCAGCCTCCTGATTGGAGGCGTAGTTCACCGCTACGCGCCAGCCACGGCTGGCGGCCATGAGCGAGACCGCCGCACCGATGCCGCGGCTTCCGCCGGTCACCAGGAGAACAGGGTTTTCGCTCATGCCTTGCATTCCTTGAACTCGTACAGGTCCCAGGGGACCTGTTTCAGACCGCTCTTGCCCCACAGTGTCGAATGGCGGACCGCCGGGCCGAAGCCCGGGATCAGGATCGCGTCCGGTGCCGCGGTATTCGCGGCGCCCAATATGTCGACATGGCCGGTCGCCACATCAAGGGCATAGGGCACGCCGGTCCAGACGGTGCAGGCCCGAAGTTCCGCGCCCGTCGCATCGCCCTGCGGGCAATTGTTCGTCACCATGCCGCCGGGACGCTTGGACTCGTCGTCATACATGACGTTGCCGTCGAGCTTCAGCTTGCCCCCGGTGATCGTGAAGAGATGGCTGACCACGGCGGCATCCGAACCGACCGGCTTGAACGCAAGCACGGTCCCGGCAGTCGCCTCGACGAACACCGCCTTCTCGATCGCGCATCGCTCGGCAGCCGCTGCCACGCCCGGCACAAGGCACAGTATCGGAAGCCATGTTTTCAAGGATGCGATCATGGCGTCACCGGAAGAGCGCGATGGTCATGGCGAGAAGCCCGATCAGGCTCACCGTCCAGACGAGGGACCGGATATAGGGCACGCCGCCCATGTAGAGCGGGATATAGACGACCCGGGAGACCAGCCAGATCCAGCCGCCGATCAGTCCCCAGCCGGACGCGTCGTCTCCCGCAAAGGCAACGCCGAGCAGCAGGCCGACGAACGCCGGATAGGTCTCCTGGAAATTCTTCGAGGCGCGTTCGGCACGCCCCGCGAATCGGCCCCTCGGCGCCAGTCCCTGGTCCCGCGGGCCGGCGTTCCATTCACGACCAAGTTCGCGAGTAGAGAGTGTACCCTGCAGCAGAATGTGGAACACCAGAAGGACAACGCTCAAGGCCAGCAGCGTCATGTATGGCGTTGCGGTAACCCCGAGCGTTTCCATGGGTCCATTCCCGTCTTAGAGATCGAGAACCAGGCGTTCCGGATCCTCGAGGCTTTCCTTGACGCGCACCAGGAAGGTCACGGCTTCCTTGCCGTCCACCATGCGGTGGTCATAGGAGAGCGCGAGATACATCATCGGGCGGATGACGATCTGGCCGCCGACGACGACCGGGCGGTCCTGGATCTTGTGCATGCCCAAAATGCCGGACTGCGGCGCGTTGAGGATCGGCGAGGACATCAGCGAACCGTAGACGCCGCCGTTGGAGATGGTGAACGTGCCGCCCTGCATGTCTGCCATGGAGAGCTGGCCGTCGCGGGCGAGCTTGCCGAGGCGGCCGATATCCTTCTCGATTTCGGCGATCGACATCTGGTCGGCATTGCGCACGACCGGAACCACGAGGCCCTTGTCGGTGCCGACGGCGACGCCGACATGGCAATACTGCTTGTAGATGATGTCGGTGCCGTCGATCTCGGCGTTGACGGCCGGCAGTTCCTTCAGCGCGTGGGTCACGGCCTTGGTGAAGAAGCCCATGAAGCCGAGCTTGACGCCATGCTTCTTCTCGAACACGTCCTTGTAGCGGTTTCGCAGGTCCATCACCGCCTTCATGTCCACCTCGTTATAGGTGGTCAGCATGGCGGCGGTGTTCTGCGCGTCCTTGAGGCGGCGGGCGATCGTCTGGCGCAGGCGCGTCATCTTCACGCGCTCTTCGCGGGATGCGTCGTCGGCCGAGGAAACCGGACGCGGTGCCGCCGGAGCGGCAGGTGTCTGGGCGGGAGCGGAAATGCCCTTGGCGACGGCAGCGATCACGTCGCCCTTCAGAACCTGACCACGCTTGCCCGAACCATCGATATCGGCAGTCGAGACGTTGTTGTCCGCAGCGATCTTTGCGGCAGCCGGAGCCGGCGGCATCGATGTGGCGGCAGCAGAGGCGCTGGCGGCGGCAGCCACCGGTGCCGGAGCAGCCGGTTCGGCAGCCTTGGCCGGCGCGGCTTCGGCAGGCTTTGCAGCCGGAGCGGCGGTCGCGGTGCCAGCAGCACCTTCCGCGATCTGGCCGAGCAGGGCGCCGAGGCCGACGGTCTCACCGTTTGCGGCGACGATCTCGGTCAGGACGCCTGCAGCCGGCGACGGAACCTCGACGGTCACCTTGTCCGTTTCGAGCTCGAGGAGCGGCTCGTCGGCCTTGACCGTATCGCCGACCTTCTTGAACCAGGTGCCGACGGTTGCCTCGCTGACGGACTCTCCGAGGGTTGGGACGCGGATTTCGGTGGCCATGATCTGTTTCCGTGTTTGTCAGGTTGTGTCTGTGAAAAGTGGAGAAGCGGCTGGGAATCAGCCGCCGAGCGCGTCTTCGAGGAAGGCTTCGAGCTGTGCGAGATGCTTCGACATCTGGCCCGTCGCAGGCGAAGCCGCTGCCGGCCGGCCCGTGTAACGAACGCGCTGATACTTCGCATCGATATGCGCCAGAACCCATTCCAGATACGGGTCGATGAACGACCACGCACCCATGTTCTTCGGCTCTTCCTGGCACCAGACCATTTCCGCGTTGCGGAAGCGGGAAAGCTCGTTGATCAGGGCCTTGGCCGGGAACGGATAAAGCTGTTCGATGCGCAACAGGTAGATGTCGTCGATGCCGCGCTTTTCGCGCTCCTCGAGAAGGTCGTAGTAGACCTTGCCGGTGCAGAGCACGACGCGACGAATCTTGGCATCCTTCTGCAGCTTGATCGGGCCGTCCTTGATGACCTCCGCATCGTCCCAGAGCAGGCGATGGAAGGAGGATTCGCCGGCCATTTCGGCAAGCGTCGAGGTAGCCCGCTTGTGGCGCAGCAGGGACTTCGGCGTCATCAGGATCAGCGGCTTGCGGAAGTCGCGCTTCGTCTGCCGGCGCAGGATGTGGAAATAGTTGGCCGGCGTCGTGACGTTGGCGACCTGCATGTTGTCTTCGGCGCACATCTGCAGCCAGCGCTCCAGGCGTGCCGAGGAATGTTCCGGACCCTGTCCTTCATAACCGTGCGGCAGAAGGCAGACGAGGCCGGACATGCGCAGCCACTTGCGTTCGCCCGACGAGATAAACTGGTCGAACACGACCTGCGCACCGTTGGCGAAGTCGCCGAACTGGGCTTCCCAGAGGGTCAGCGCGTTCGGGCGGGCAAGCGAATAGCCGTATTCGAAGCCGAGGACCGCCTCTTCCGAAAGCATCGAGTTGATGACTTCGTAACGGGCCTGGGTCGGCGCCAGGTTGGCGAGCGGAATGTAGCGCTCTTCGGTGTCCTGATCGTAGAGAACCGAGTGGCGCTGCGAGAACGTGCCGCGTTCGCAATCCTGGCCGGACAGGCGGATCTTGGTGCCTTCGACGGCGAGCGAACCGAAGGCCAGGGCTTCCGCCATGGCCCAGTCGATGCCTTCGCCGGTCTCGACCATCTGGGCGCGGTTTTCCATGAACCGCTTGATGGTGCGGTGAGCGTTGAAGCCTTCCGGAATGGTCGACAGCTTGCGGCCGATCTCGCGCAGTTCCTTCATCGGCATCGCGGTCTTGCCGCGGCGCTGTTCGTCGGCATTGTCGGCCGAGCGCAGGCCCGACCACTGGCCGTCCAGCCAGTCGGCCTTGTTCGGCTTGTAGCTCTGGCCGGCCTCGAACTCGGTTTCGAGATTGGCGCGCCAGTCGGCCTTCATCTTCTCGAATTCGCCGTCGGTGAGGAGAGCTTCGGCGATCAGGCGGTCGGCATAGATCTGCGCGACGGTCTTGTGGGCGCGGATGACCTTGTACATCTTCGGCTGCGTGAACGCCGGCTCGTCGCCTTCGTTATGGCCGAAGCGGCGGTAGCAGAACATGTCGATGACCACCGGCTTGTGGAACTTCATCCGGTATTCGGTCGCGATCTTGGCGGCGTAGACGACCGCTTCCGGATCGTCGCCGTTGACGTGGAAGATCGGCGCCTCGATCATCTTGGCGACGTCGGACGGGTAGGGCGACGAACGCGAGAAGGCCGGATTGGTGGTGAAGCCGATCTGGTTGTTGATGATGACGTGCATCGTGCCGGCGACGCGATGACCGCGCAGGCCCGAAAGGCCGAGGATTTCAGCCACAACGCCCTGGCCGGCGAAGGCCGCATCGCCGTGCAACAGCAGCGGCAGAACCTTGGAACGCTCCTTGAGGGGGATGATGTCGCCTTCCCAGACCTTGGCACGCATGTCCTGCTTGGCGCGCGCCTTGCCCATGACGACCGGGTTGACGATTTCCAGATGCGAAGGGTTGGCCGTAAGCGACAGGTGCACGGTGTTGCCGTCGAATTCGCGGTCAGAAGAAGCGCCGAGATGGTACTTCACGTCGCCCGAGCCTTCGACTTCGTCGGGCTTGAACGAACCGCCCTTGAACTCGTGGAACACTGCGCGGTGCGGCTTGCCCATGACGTTGGTCAGAACGTTCAGGCGGCCCCGGTGGGCCATGCCGACGATGACTTCTTCCAGGCCGTCCTGGCCGCCGCGCTTGATGATCTGTTCGAGCGCGGGGATCAGCGATTCGCCGCCGTCAAGGCCGAAGCGCTTGGTGCCCTTGAAGCGTACGTCCAGGAACTGTTCGTAACCTTCCGCTTCCACCAGCTTCTGAAGGATCGCCTTCTTGCCGTTGGCGGTGAATTCGACGCCCTTGCCGGGGCCCTCGATGCGCTCCTGGATCCAGGACTTCTCTTCCGGATTGGAGATATGCATGAATTCGACGCCCAGCGTCGAGCAATAGGTGCGCTCGAGGATCTCGATCATCTCGCGGAGCGTCGCGTATTCGAGGCCGAGCACGTTGTCGATGAAGATCTTGCGGTCGTAATCGGCTTCCGTGAAGCCGTAAGCCGTCGGCGAAAGCTCGTTATAGTCCTCGACCGCGCTGGCAATACCGAGCGGATCGAGCTTGGCATGCAGGTGGCCCCGCATGCGATAGGCGCGGATCATCATGATGGCGCGCACCGAATCCCGCGTCGCCTGCAGCACATCGGTTTCGTTGACCGGCTTGCCGGTCGCAACGGCGGCAGCTTCAGCCTTCGCCTTGACTTTGGTTTCGATCGCCTTTTCGACGATCGGCCAGTTGCCGTCGAGCGCCGAGACCAGCTCGCCATTGGCCGTGATCGGCCAGTTCTTGCGCTGCCAGGAGGCACCCTTCGCCGCCGCCTTCACATCGTCCGGATTGTCGGCGAGTGCCTTGAAGAAGGCCTGCCATTCCGGCGCGACGGATGTCGGATCGTCCTCGTAACGAGCATGAAGCTGCTCGATATAGGCCGCGTTCTGTCCGTCGAGGAAAGAGGTGATGAGGAACTGCTCGTTGGCTTCTTGCCGTGCCATGGTTATCTGCGGGCGCCGCGCCCGCCTCCTGACGTAATCGGAGCCGGAATATATCTCCGGCCTCCGCATTTTCTTGGTCTTCGTCTTGGTACCGAACCGCGCTTGGCGGTCACGCGTCTCCAGAAATTGAGAGACGCAAAACATGGACAGGCGAAACAATGTGGCGCTTCGCCTGTCCGAAGCTTGTCGGATCAATCGCCACCTATCTATCTAGGCGGCGAGTGTCCTTTATGTGGCGTCAGCCCTTGAGGACTTCAACCAAGGTCTTGCCGAGGCGGGCCGGAGACGGCGACACCTTGATGCCTGCCGATTCCATGGCCGCGATCTTCGATTCCGCATCGCCCTTGCCGCCGGAAACCACTGCACCGGCATGGCCCATCGTGCGGCCCTTCGGTGCGGTACGGCCTGCGATGAAGCCGGCCATCGGCTTGCTGCGACCCTTCTTGGCTTCGTCCTTCAGGAACTGAGCCGCATCTTCTTCAGCCGAACCGCCGATTTCGCCGATCATGATGATCGAGGTCGTGGCTTCGTCAGCGAGGAACATTTCCAGCACGTCGATGAACTCGGTGCCCTTGACCGGGTCGCCGCCGATGCCGACAGCGGTGGTCTGGCCGAGGCCTTCGTTCGAAGTCTGGAACACGGCCTCATAGGTCAGCGTGCCCGAGCGGGAAACGATGCCGACCGAACCCTTGCGGAAGATCGAGCCCGGCATGATGCCGATCTTGCATTCTTCCGGGGTCAGGATGCCCGGGCAGTTGGGGCCGAGCAGACGCGACTTGGAACGGTCGAGGCGAGCCTTGACGCGGACCATGTCCATGACCGGGATGCCTTCGGTGATGCAGGTGATGAAGGGAACTTCGGCTTCGATCGCTTCGATGATCGCGTCCGCGGCGCCTGCCGGCGGAACGTAGATCACGGTCGCGTCGGCGCCGGTCCGTTCCCTGGCTTCGGCAACCGAAGTGAAGATCGGCAGCGCCGTACCGTCGACGCCGGACGACCACGATTCGCCGCCCTTCTTGGGATGAACGCCGCCCACCATCTTGGTGCCGTAGTAGCCAAGCGCCTGTTCCGTGTGGAAGGTGCCGGTCTTCCCGGTCAGGCCCTGGACGATGACCTTCGTGTCTTTGTTAACGAGAATAGACATTGATTCCGGTCCTTCCAGGTTAGGCTTCGATCGCCGCGACGATCTTCTTCGCCGCGTCGTCAAGATCGTCAGCCGCAGTGATCGCGAGACCGGACTCATTGAGGATTTTCTTGCCGAGTTCGACATTGGTGCCTTCGAGGCGCACCACCAACGGAACCTTCAAGCCGACTTCCTGAACCGCGGCGACAACGCCTTCGGCGATGACGTCGCAGCGCATGATGCCGCCGAAGATGTTGACGAGGATGCCCTCGACCTTCGGGTCCGCGGTGATGATCTTGAAGGCCGCAGCCACCTTCTCCTTGCCGGCGCCGCCGCCGACGTCGCAGAAGTTAGCCGGTTCCTTGCCGTAGAGCTTGATGATGTCCATCGTCGCCATGGCGAGACCGGCACCGTTGACCATGCAGCCGATATTGCCGTCGAGCGCGACATAGGCGAGGTCCCACTTGGAGGCTTCGATTTCCTTGGCGTCTTCTTCGGTCTCGTCGCGCAGCGCCTTGACGTCGTCGTGACGGAAGAGCGCGTTGCCGTCGAACGACATCTTCGCGTCGAGAACGCGCAAGTGGCCGTTCTTCATGACGATCAGCGGGTTGATCTCGAGAAGGGCCATGTCCTTCTCGTTGAAGGCCTTGTAGAGCAGCGGGAAGAGCGACTTGGCATCTTCGCCGGCAGCGCCGTCGAGTTCCAGAGCCTTGGAGATCGCGGCGATGTCCGCAGCCGTCACGCCGGCTTCCGGATCGATGGCGATCGTCTGGATCTTCTCAGGCGTGTCGTGGGCAACGGCTTCGATGTCCATGCCGCCTTCGGTCGAAACCACGAATGCGACGCGGCCGACCGAGCGGTCCACCAGCAGCGAGCAATAGAGTTCGCGGGCAATGTCGGCGCCGTCTTCGATATAGAGGCGGTTGACCTGCTTGCCGGCTTCGCCGGTCTGCGCGGTCACCAGCGTGTTGCCGAGCATTTCCTTGGCATGCGCCTTGGCTTCCTCGATCGAGAAGGCGAGGCGAACGCCGCCCTTGGCGTCGGGGCCGAGTTCCTTGAACTTGCCCTTGCCGCGGCCGCCCGCATGGATCTGGCTCTTGACGACGTAAAGCGGACCCGGCAGCGACTTCGCAGCAGCCTCGGCCTCGTCAGCCTTGAGGATCGCGACACCTTCCGCAACCGGCGCGCCATAGCCCTTCAGCAGAGCCTTGGCCTGATATTCATGAATGTTCATGGGTTTATCCCTGTTTCGATGACTTCAGCGCGTCAATTACTTGAGAGCCGGGGCGATGTTGATGCAGGCTTCGCAGAGGCCGGCAACGGCGCCGACGGACTTCTGGAAGGCGGCTTCTTCGTCCTTGTTGAACTCGACCTCGATGATGCGCTCGACGCCACCGGCGCCGATGATCGTCGGAACGCCGACATACATGTCCTTCACGCCGTACTGGCCGGAGAGATAGGCGGCAGCCGGCAGAACGCGCTTCTTGTCCTTGAGGAAGGACTCGGCCATTTCGATCGCCGAGGCGGCCGGCGCGTAATAGGCCGAACCGGTCTTCAGGAGGCCGACGATTTCGGCGCCGCCGTCACGGGTGCGCTGGATGATTTCTTCGAGACGTTCCTTGGTGACCCAGCCCATCTTGACGAGGTCGGTGAGCGGTACGCCGCCGACGGTCGAATAACGGGCGAGCGGCACCATCGTGTCGCCATGGCCGCCGAGAACGAAGGCGGTGACGTCCTGGACGGAAACGTTGAATTCTTCGGAAAGGAAGAGGCGGAAGCGGGCGCTGTCGAGCACGCCGGCCATGCCGACGACCATGTTCTTCGGCAGGCCCGAGAATTTCTGGAGAGCCCAGACCATCGCGTCGAGCGGGTTGGTGATGCAGATCACGAAGGCGTTCGGGGCATATTTCTTGATGCCGGCGCCGACCTGTTCCATGACCTTCAAGTTGATGCCGAGCAGGTCGTCGCGGCTCATGCCCGGCTTGCGGGCGACGCCGGCGGTGACGATGCAGACATCGGCGCCTTCGATAGCCGCGTAGTCGCTGGCGCCGGAAAGCTTGGCATTGAAGCCCTCGACCGGGCCGGACTGGGCGATATCGAGGCCTTTGCCCTGCGGGATGCCGTCAGCGATGTCGAAGAGGACGATGTCGCCCAATTCCTTCAGGCTGGCGAGATGCGCCAGCGTTCCACCGATCATGCCAGAACCAATAAGTGCGATCTTCTTGCGCGCCATCGAAAAGCTTCCTTTCGAGATCCGAATCCATGGCAGACTACGGCTCGCCTACCAACGTGCCAGACCGCATACCGCCATCCGCCTGAAATGGCAATCGATTATTTCCGGCCCAACTTTTTCAATCGGTTAGATGTTAAAACTCTTACGTAAACGTAAGATTTTCTGTCACCAAACCGTTAAAGTTGGCGGCGCTTTTCCTGGTGCAGTGCAAGATAGTCCGGGCTGCGCATCTCAAAAAGACGCGAGACGGTGCGGTCGAACTCGAAGCCTTCTGTGCCTTTTCGCTCCAGGAGGATATCTTCCGGCGCGGTCGCCGCGGAAATGTAGAGCCGGACCGCGTGGTCGTAGAGCGCATCGACGAGGTTGATCAGCCGCTTGGTTTCGTTGCGCTTCTCCGGCCCGAGCTGCGGAACGCGCTCGACGAAGATTGCGTCGAAGCGAGCGGCGAGCGCCAGATAGTCCGACGCCCCGAGCGGCTTGCCGCAGATGTCCTTGAAATCGAAGCGCGCCGCCCGCCCGGCGACGGAGGGCACGTGGATGCTGCGGCCCTTCATGGGAATCTCGGCAGGCGCCGCCTTCTTGCCTTCGGTCACCTGGTGCCAGGCGGATTCCATCGCGGCGTCGGCGCGCGCATCGAGCGGCGTCACGTAGACCGGCAGGCTTGCTTGCTTCTGCATGCGGTAGTCGTTGGGCGAGTCGAGGGTGACCACGTCCACGTAGCGGTTGAGAAGCGCGACGAACGGCAGGAACAGCCCGCGGTTCAGCC
Organism: Neorhizobium sp. T25_13; assembly: GCF_002968675.1. NCBI lineage: Bacteria > Pseudomonadati > Pseudomonadota > Alphaproteobacteria > Hyphomicrobiales > Rhizobiaceae > Neorhizobium > Neorhizobium sp. T25_13. Next base: position 7,124 of record NZ_PVBI01000012.1, on the reverse strand, counting down.
CGTCCCTGTAAAGATCGCCGGGGGCCACGTTGGAGGTCGCGACCAGCACGCAGCCGAGCCCGAACAGCTCCGTGAACAGCCGCGCCAGGATCATCGCATCGGTGATGTCGGTGACCGAGAATTCGTCGAAGCAGAGAAGCTCGGCCTCCGCAAAGAGAGCGGCAGCGACCGGCGGCACGGGATCGGCCTGCTTGGTCTCGCCGCGCTTCAGCTTCTGGCGATGGTCGTGAATGCGGTTATGCACATCCGCCATGAACTCGTGGAAATGCGCCCGGCGCTTCTTTGTCGTCGGCGCCTTCTTGAAGAACATGTCCATCAGCATGGTCTTGCCGCGACCAACGCTGCCATGCACGTAAAGCCCGCGGATTTCGCGCGGCCGCCCGCCGCCCTTGGCGAAAAGCCAGCCGAGCGCGCTCTTCTTCTTGGCAGGTCCCGTCTCGCGAAGGCAGGTCAGCAGATGGTCGAGCTTGACGGCAACCGCCAGCTGGGCTGCGTCAGCGGTCAGCACACCCGACACGGTCAAAGCCTTCAGCTCCTCGCCGACGCTCGTCGTGTATTCGGGAATGGGTTCCAACCGGACGCCCTCGATACTGCGGGGAACCGCTTAGCGGCTGAGGCTGACCGGCTGGCCGGAGTTCATCGTACCGTCGAAGCGGTTCTCGGCGCTCTTGTAGACGCGTCCGATCACGTCGCCGGCCCGGTTCTTGAACTGGACCATCTTGCCCGACACGTCCCAGGAGCCCATCGCCGTCAGTTCGCCGGCACAGCCGCGGGTACCGCCGCGCGAACCGCCGCCGAGATTGGTGAGTGTCAGGAACATGTCGCAGGACGAACCGGAATTGGACACACGCCAGTTGCCGACCATCGCTTCCTTCTTGATGTCGAGCGCAGTCGCAGGCGGTGCGGCATTGGCCGACGCCATGGCAGGATTTGCGCCGGGCGCGCTCGGGAACTGGGAGGAACCGGCAGTGCCGGGAGGCGGCGGCAGCTGGCCGCCCTGAACGGACGGCACGGGCTGCGCCTGAAGCGGCGCCGGCTGAGAGGGTTGGGCGGGCAGATCACTATAGGGGCTATAGGAGGTGCGCTGGCAACCGGCCAGTGCCAAGGCAAGAACAAGTCCCGTCGCCACGTATCTGAACTGCATCATCTAACTCCTGCTTTCAGCTTGACCCGCCACCGATGCCACTGAATTGAGACCGAATTACCGTAAACCACCGTGGTTAATCAAGTCGTACTGGAACAATTCGGCATGGCTGACCAAGAAGAATGCTGCAATGCATCCGGTCCCGCCGACGCGAGGACCGAATGAGGCATCAAATGTCGAGAACGCCTCAGACGCGGCGCTCGACCATCATCTTCTTGATTTCAGCGATTGCCTTGGCCGGATTCAGGCCCTTGGGGCAGGTCTGGGCGCAGTTCATGATCGTGTGGCAGCGATAGAGCCGGAAGGGATCCTCGAGATTGTCGAGGCGCTCGCCCTTGGCTTCGTCGCGGCTATCGATCAGCCAGCGATAGGCCTGCAGCAAGGTGGCCGGGCCGAGGTAACGGTCGCCGTTCCACCAGTAGCTCGGACAGGAGGTGGAGCAGCAGGCGCACAGGATGCACTCGTAGAGGCCGTCGAGCTTCTGGCGGTCCTCGTGGCTCTGCTTCCATTCCTTGGCCGGCGGCGGCGAAACCGTCTTCAGCCAGGGCTCGATCGAGCGGTGCTGGGCGTAGAAGTTGGTGAGGTCCGGAACCAGGTCCTTGACCACAGGCATATGCGGCAGCGGATAGACCTTCACGGTGCCCTTCACGTCGTCCATGCCCTTGGTGCAGGCGAGCGTGTTGGTGCCGTCGATGTTCATGGCGCAGGAGCCGCAGATGCCCTCGCGACAGGAGCGGCGCAGCGTCAGCGTCGGGTCGATATTGTTCTTGATGTAGAGCAGACCGTCGAGAACCATCGGGCCGCAATCGTCGACATCGATATAATAGGTGTCGATGCGCGGGTTCTGGCCGTCATCCGGGTTCCAGCGGTAGATGCGGAATTCCCGGACGTTCTTGGCACCCGCCGGCTTCGGCCAGGTCTTGCCTTCGGTCATCTGAGAGTTCTTGGGAAGAGCGAGTTCAACCATGGTCCAGTTCCCTCAGATCAGTAAACGCGTGCCTTCGGCTCGATCTTGTACGGATCGATGCCTTCGGCGATGAGCTCGGTGTGAACCGGGCGATAGTCGAGCTTGACGTCGCCGTTGTCGCTGACCCAGGCAAGCGTATGCTTGCGCCAGTTCTCGTCGTCGCGGCCGCCGAACGGGCCGGACGTGTAGTCCTCGCGGGCGTGGGAGCCACGGCTTTCCTTGCGGGCTTCCGCGCCGACCACGGTGGCGATCGCGTTTGCCATCAGGTTTTCGAGTTCCAGCGTCTCGACCAGGTCCGAATTCCAGATCATCGAACGGTCGGTGACCTTGATGTCCTTCAGCTCGCCCCAGATCGCCGACATGCGCTTGCAGCCCGATTCCAGCGATTCCTGCGTGCGGAACACGGCGGCGTCATCCTGCATGGTGCGCTGCATCTTGTCGCGCAGCACCGCGGTCGGCGTGCCGCCATTGGCGTTCCGCAGGCGGTCGAAGCGTTCCATGATCTTGTCGCAGGCGGCGATGTTGAGCGCTGGGATCGGCTCGGCCTTGTTGATCACCTCGCCGGCGCGGATCGCCGCGGCGCGGCCGAAGACCACGAGGTCGATCAGCGAGTTGGAGCCGAGGCGGTTGGCGCCGTGAACCGAAGCGCAGCCCGCTTCGCCGACGGCCATCAGGCCGGGCAGCAGGCGTTCCGGATTGTTGCTGTCGGCGTTGAGCACTTCACCCCAGAAATTGGTCGGGATGCCGCCCATGTTGTAATGCACGGTGGGCAGGACCGGGATCGGCTCCCGCGTCACGTCGACGCCCGCAAAGATCTTGGCGCTCTCGGAAATACCCGGCAGGCGTTCGTGCAGAACGGCCGGATCGAGATGGTCGAGATGCAGGAAGATGTGGTCCTTGTTCTTGCCGACGCCGCGGCCTTCGCGGATTTCCAGCGTCATGCAGCGCGAGACGACGTCGCGGGAAGCGAGGTCCTTCGCCGACGGCGCGTAACGCTCCATGAAGCGCTCGCCCTCGGAATTGACGAGGTAACCGCCTTCGCCGCGTGCGCCTTCGGTGATCAGACAGCCGGAGCCGTAGATGCCGGTCGGGTGGAACTGCACGAATTCCATGTCCTGCAGAGGCAGGCCGGCGCGAGCCACCATGCCGCCGCCGTCGCCGGTGCAGGTATGGGCAGACGTTGCCGAGAAATAGGCGCGGCCGTAACCGCCGGTCGCCAGCACCACCATCTTGGCGGCAAAGCGATGGATGGTGCCGTCGTCGAGGTTCCAGGCGACGACGCCGGTGCAGCGTCCGTCGTCAGACATGATCAGGTCGAGCGCGAAATATTCGATGAAGAATTCCGCGTTGTTCTTCAGCGACTGGCCGTAAAGCGTGTGCAGGATGGCGTGGCCGGTGCGGTCTGCCGCAGCGCAGGTACGCTGCACCGGAGGGCCGGCGCCAAAGTTCTGCATGTGGCCGCCGAACGGGCGCTGGTAGATCTTGCCTTCTTCGTTACGGGAGAAGGGCACGCCGTAGTGCTCGAGTTCGTAGACGGCCTTCGGCGCTTCCATGACCATGTACTGCATGGCATCGACGTCGCCAAGCCAGTCGGAACCCTTGACGGTGTCGTAGAGGTGCCACTGCCAGCTATCCGGCGTCATGTTCTGCAGCGAGGCGGCGATGCCGCCCTGGGCGGCCACGGTGTGCGAGCGGGTCGGGAAGACCTTGGTGATGCAGGCGGTCTTGAAACCCTGTTCGGCCATGCCGAGCGTGGCGCGCAGGCCGGCGCCGCCGGCGCCGACGACGATCACGTCATAGGAATGGTCGACATAGGTATAGGCCTTGCCGTTCTGGGCGATGGGGGTGACGGATGCCATGACGGGGTTATCCTGCAAATGCGATTTTCAGGACGGCGAAAAGACAGAGGCCGCCCACCGCGAGGGAAAAGAAGGCGTTGAGGATCAGAAGAACGATCTTCGTGATTTCGGAATGGATATAGTCCTGGATGATCTCTTCCATGCCGAGACGCATGTGGATGATGCTGGCGATGACCGTCAGCCCGTTGATCGTCGCGACGAAGGGATTGGCGAGCGCGCCGACCACTTCGGCATAAGGCCTGCCGCCATAGGCGATCAGGAAGACGACATAGAAGAGGAGAAGCGGGACGAGGGCGAGCGACGTGGTCCGAACACGCCAGAAATGCTCCGTGCCGCTCTTGGCCGAGCCGAGGCCGCGAACTTTTCCGAGAGGAGTGCGCATATCCATGATCGATCCCCTCAGCGAACGATGAGCACGATCGCCCAGACCAGAACGGTCAGCGCGATGGAAGCCACGAGATTGGCCTTGGCGAGCATGGTCGAGAATTCCTTCTCGAACCCGTAGCCGATATCCCACATGATGTGGCGCAGGCCGCCGAGCAGATGGTGAAGAAGGGCCCAGGTATAACCGAACAGGACGATCTGGCCGATGATCGAGCCGAACAGCCAGTTGACCTGGTTGAAATACTCCTCGCCGGACGCGGCCGCGATCAGCCAGGCGGCGACCAGCAGCGTGCCGAAGTAAAGCGCCGCACCGGTTATGCGGTGAACGATCGACATCGCCATGGTGGGAATAAATTTGTAGATTTGAAGATGCGGCGACAGGGGCCGGTTATTTGTCACATTCGCCATCAGAACCTCGCGGCGTCGTATGCGGTATCAAGAGCGGGTGCCCGGCAATGCACGCGATGCCGAAGAAATGTGCATTGCATCATTGGCGTGGTTTAATCGTACGAATGTCGGACGACAAGAACAATTCAAACGGATTTCCAATTTAATCGATTGTGGCTTTCTCGGGGCTGATGCGGTTCAAACCCGGCTGTCACATTAACTACACTTTCGAAAGATTTCGTTGCCGTCGGGACGGGAGGAGCCGTTTTATGATAACGTTTCGTTAATCATATCCTCCGGAGTTTCGCCATGATCGCGAATCGCATCAAGCCTGTCCTGGTCGCCGCGGCGTTTTTTGCGTCGCTCGCATCCGCCACGAACGCCCGCGACGGCCGGAGCGATGCCGACAGCAGCGTCTACCGGCTGGCAGGCAATCGCTGGACGGAACGGGAGGACCGCGCGCCGGACGTGGAAAGCTTCCGCGTCTTCTATACCGGCACGGCATCCTTCGTCCGCCGGCTCGGCATTTTCAGCGGGCCGCTGCAGGCTCCCCCGATCCCCGATTTCGGTATCCATTTCGCGCGCTATTTTTCGGAAGACTACTGGTGGGCGGAGCAAGGCCGCGTGGTGCTCGCGCCCAAGGCCAAGATCATCGATGTCGACAGCGGCCTGCGCGGCTTCGGAAACGCCTGCTCCTACGAAGCCGGCGTCTGCGTCATCCGCGGCGGGAATTGAGGGGCTGAGACGAGTTCAGCGGCGTGATCGCAGCATGAGCCACCGCAAATCGTTTCACGATGTACGGACGTCGTATTGAAGGCGATTGCCTTCGATTTCCAGCTGATGGGCTGCCGCCCAATGGGCAAGCTGATGCGCGGTCTCCGCCAGCGAGTGCCCGAGCGGCGTCAAAGTGTATTCGACCTGCGGCGGGGTGCTGTGGTGAACGGTACGTTCGACCATACCGTCGCGCTCAAGCGTCTTGAGTGTCCGCGTCAGCATCTGCTGTGAAATACCGCTGACATACCGCTTGATCCCGTTGAAACGTCGTGAACCCGACATCAATGCAACGACGACCTGGATCGTCCATTTGTCACCCACCCGGCTTAGAATCTCGCTGACAGCTTTGCAGTCGGCTCCTGCCGGCTTGGTGGTCACATCCATCTGACCAGCTCCTAAAAATATGCTTTTGACGGGGATTATTTGGTCACATAAATGGCTGTGGTCAACATTGTAGACCTTCCCCCGCTAAATCATTGCTGAGGCAGGCCTATCGCAAGGAGACCACCATGAACCTTTTCTACTACCCTGCGGCCTGCAGCCTGGCCGATCATATCGCCCTCATCGAGACCGGAACTGCCTACAAGCTCCTCAGCATAAACCGTGAAAAGAAGACCGAGGACGGCCGAGATTTCTTGTCGATCAACCCGAAGGGCTACATCCCGACCCTTGAGCTCGATGACGGAACGATCCTGACGGAAAACCAGGTCATCCTGAACTATATTGCCGAACAGAGCGGCAAGCTTCTGCCAGAAGGCGGCATTGCCCGGTGGCGGACGCTGGAGGCACTCGCCTTCATGTCGTCCGAAATCCATGCGAACTATGTCCCCTTCTTCAAGGACTTCCCGGAACCGGAGAAGGTGCGTGCCTGCGAAAAGCTTGCGAAAGCCTTCACCATCCTTGCCGACCAGATGGGCGACAGGAAATTCCTGATCAGCGACGAGATGACGATTGCCGACTGCTATTTGTTCTGGGTTCTGATGGTTGCGCCCAGGAGCGGCGTCGAACTGCCGGCTCGCCTGCGCAACTGCTTCGCGCATATGAAGATGCGTCCGTCTGTGATCCAGGCGTTCGCCGAGGAGGGATTGGCCTGATCACCCGGCGATAAAGCAAATCGGCAGCACAAGCTCCGCACCAACTACCCAAACCGCCAGACGGTCGTCGTCTTCACCTCGCTGTCTTCCAGCGCCCGGGTGACCGGCACCTGATAGACCGCCAGCGACTTGAGCCTGTCCTTCGGAAGGTAGCTGCGGCCGGGATCGCCGACCAGAACCAGCTTTCCCTCACCCGCGAGCCGCGTGAACCAGGGGATCAACGCGGCCGCAAAATCACGGTCGTAGAAAACATCGCCGGCCAGGATGACATCCGCCTCGACAGCCTTGCCGATCTGGTCGTCGGCGGTGGAGCGCATCGCCACCACGTTCTCGGCAGCATTCAGCGCTATGGCGCTCGCAGCCCAGGGATCGATATCCGCGGCCAGCACCTCGGCGGCGCCGGCGAGCCGGGCGGCAATCGCCACCAGACCGGAGCCGCTGGCGAAATCCAGCACCTCTTTGCCCGCGACCGTTTCCGGATGATCGAGGATATAACGCGCAAGCCCCTGCCCGCC
>NZ_PVBI01000011.1:0-158567 GCF_002968675.1 Neorhizobium sp. T25_13 | reverse complement strand
GCCAAGCAGTTTACGCACCGCGATAAATCCCGCAGGGATTTACGCTTAACGCGGGGTGGAGCAGCCCGGTAGCTCGTCAGGCTCATAACCTGAAGGCCGCAGGTTCAAATCCTGCCCCCGCAACCAAATTCCCAAAACTCCCGAAGCAATCGCTCCGGGAGTTTTTTGTGGTCGAGCGATATGGTCTACCGGTTCTGTGCCGGAGGCTGCTTGTCGGTCCAGGTGGGCGGCATCCCGACCTGAGAGGCTGCAAAGTCCACCAGACCGGGCGACCGGCCGAATTTCTCGCAGGCAGGGTATTTCGGCTTCCCACCAAGTCCGGATTTGATCCTCTGCCCCGACGGGATTTTGGGGAGACCTTTGAAAGGTGTCTTGCCGGTGACGAGCATCTTGGAAAAATCACTGCCGAAGCTCGCCGCAAGCGAATAGGCGTCCCCGATCTGCGAAACGCGCGCACTGGTGGTCACGAAGTTCGCTCCCTTTGCCCATACCATCGCACCGACTTGCTTGCCGTCCCTTGTGGTTGCCTCGGCCTCTACGGCAAGACCTCCAAGCCCGATAGGCAACCGCGGGACGGGCACCGGAGCGACGAAGTTGGCTCCGAGCGACGTTGCCGTCGACAGGCCGGCCACCACGGTATTGGTCGGCACGATGCGGGTGATGGTGGCGTGAACGACGAGATCCGCATCCGCTTTCCGATCCACAACCATGAAACGATCACTGACGCCGACGCAGAGGGCGCGGCTGATCACATTCGCGACCAAGGCGCGATGGGAAGATTTGCTGATGGATAGTGCAGCACCGTCCGAAACCTTCGTTGGCTCGATGTAGATCGTTCTGGCGGGCACAAGATCGGTTGGCGTAACGCGATAATTTGCCTTGGTCATTCGCCCGTTGTTCGATGTCAAGCTGTCGTAGGATGTGAGTGAACTTGCCCGTTCGAGCGGCACGGCGGCGCAGCCGCCGAGCAACAACGCAAGGAGAGCAGGCGCAATCAGCCGATGGCACGGCTGGATGCCTGCCAAGCCAAGGCGGGGATGTAACATTTCGTTCTCCTATTGGGATTGGGGGGAGGTCGGTGCGGCTATCGCCACTGTGCCGTCTGTGCGGCTGTGAGCGTGTCGGCGAACGAAGGCCTGTCTTTCCACAGGCTGCCGCTCGCCATTTTTGCGTATCCGAGGTTGAAGACCGCACGCATGTAGTTGGTGTTGAACGGATCGGTCATATTGTAGGCGAGCTGCGTATCGATCGAGGCCACGCGGAACCGAATGCCGCTCCTTTGGGCATAGATGTAGGTGGCCACCAGCGCGCTGCGTGTCTGCGCCTTGATGAGGGAGGAATTCGCCCTGGCCATGACTGTAAACGTGTTGTTCGTGGTGGTTGAAAATTCAGACATCAGTGCGTTGTTGATGATGATGTACATGTTCAGCTTCACGCCCTTGGGCCACTCGACCGTGTCCGAATTGGCCATCCATCCCTCCGGAACCGTCAGGATTTGGGACGCAGCGCCTCCGTCGGAGTGCATTTCCTCGAAGGACTGATCGCCTGACTTTGCCTTGATGAGTACCGCTGGATAAAGGCCCGGGATGCTTGCCGAGGCGATGACAACATCGCGGAAGAGTTTTAGCGCGTCGGGCCGACCGCTGTCGGCGATGGCGCCCATGTTCCAGATCACCGCTCTCTGGGAATCGAGGTTCGAGGTCAAGACAAGCAGGCGCCGTCCCTTGCGATGTTCTGCGGCAATCTTCGCCAGTACCTCCTGCGTCAGGTACCGCTCGACCATCGTTCTAAGCGGCTTCTGCTTCAGGAGGCTTGCGCCGAGGAGGCCCTTGGGTAGGAAATCGGCATCGACTAACGTCTTGGCGACACCGCTCGTGTACAATTCGACGAGGATGTTGTCATAGGCGGGACCGAGGAAGGCGTAAGGTGCGATCAGTGCGCCGGTGCTGACGCCGCTGACAATGTCGAATTCGGGCCGCTGTCCCCTATCCGACCAGGCCTTCAGCGCGCCCACGCTGAACGCGCCTCCGGCACCACCGCCCGACAACACGAGGTAGTTGACTTCCTTGTGTCTCGGGATGGGCAACCATGCACGTGTTTCGGGCAGGTTCCGGCTTGTGTCCGCATAGATACGAATATCGCCGAACCCCTCGATACCGGCGGTCGCGGCAGCTTTCGGCCCATAGGCAATACGGTCCGGCGCCATGCAACCAGCAAGAAAAGCCAGCAGGAGGATAGCTATCACGCGATACACGGCTATAGCCTTGCGCCGGGCGAATGTCTGGAGGAGACGTTGAAATTTCCACCGACCGTACAGCCGATATCATCCGCGGATGTTGCATGCGGACTCCATGATGGACCGATCGCCCAATGCGGCGGCCCCACCAGATAACCTTTGAAATGCACCGTAACTTCCCTCGGAATCGAATCTGGCGGTATCAATGCAGAGTTCGTCGTTGCCTTGGGTTTTATAATGTTAAGAGTCATTGGCCGCAGCGATTGGGCGTCCACCATCGGGTCGGCAGCAGCGTCATGGATCGCCGAGGCCTGGCAGTTGTCCATGTCGCGGCCGGCTGACGAACAACGGCTATGCATTCCCGATTGATATCCCGCAACAAAACTTCATCGATCGCCTTTGTTTCGTCCCTGTTTTGACATCGCCCGGTTGCTTGCCGCGGTTATCGATCCAGACAGCAAAACGGGAGGTCGTTATGACCGATGATGAGATGACGATTGCCGAGGTCCTGAAGGATCCTCTGATCCGGCTAATGATGCGGGCAGACCGGGTGTCTTTGAGAGAGATGGAAAAACTGCTTCGGGAGGCGGCATTGGGGATTCCGCTGGCCTTCTCCGAAGACCGCCGGGGTGACATGCGCTACCTCGTCAGGCCGGCAATCCTTGAGCCGAAGTTGCCGTCGATATCATCAGCGGCACCAGCTGATCGGCAGCGCGCGTGACCATCATCGGGGATTTCGCCAGCATGTGGTGACTACCTCTGCTTGACGAGAGCCTCTTGCGCTAGCGCCTGTTCTTTCGCAGATGAGGCCTGGCTGCTTCGATGCGGTGCGGTCTCCACCGGCGGCAATTGTAGCGTCACTCGCAGACCATGCGGCAATATGTTTTCAAGTAGCAGCGAGCCACCGTGGCCCTTTGCGATTTCATCGGCAATCGAAAGCCCCAGCCCAAAACCGCTGCTGGAATTGAGTGACCGGGCCTCGTCAACCTTGAAGAAGGGCTCCAGGACCTTGTCCTCCAGCCCTTCTTCAAGGCCTGGGCCGTTGTCGCTGACAATTATTACCGCTCCACCCTGCGGGCTATCGCGCAATTCGACAGCTACCTTCGTGCCGAACCTTACCGCGTTCTCCACGATATTGGTGATAGCCCGTATGAGCGCCTTTTGTTGACACACGTATCCAAACCGCTCGGGTCCGCAGTAAATTACGTCATGGCCGAGGTCACAAAATTCCGACGCGATAGTCCGCAGAAGGCTGGAAATATCAACCTTTCGAGGCGGTTCGGCTGTAACGGTGCTGCTTAAATACTGAAGGCTTTCCTCAATCATGGTGGTGAGGTTGTCAATATCCGCCAACATTGCTTCCCTGGAGGCGGGGTCCTTCGAACGCTCCACGCGCATTCGCAGTCGTGTCAGCGGCGTCCTGAGATCGTGGCTCACAGCCGTCAGCATCCGTGTGCGATCATCGACCATTTTACGGATGCGGTGACGCATGTTGTTGAGTGCCGTCGCAAGTGTGCGAAGTTCCCTGGCGCCTTCGGCGGTGAATTGCTCTTCTTCGTTACCGTCCAGGCGCAGTCGCTTTGCCGCGTCGGCAAAGCGGACGAGAGGCGACGTGATCATGCGGCTTATATAGAGCACCAGGAGGAGCATCGGCAGCATCAGGATGTTGGCTTTGGCGATGAACTCGAAGACTGCGCTGAAAGACGAGGGGGAAACATCGGCACCGGCGAACCCGATAACGAGAGCACGGTGCGCGTCAAGGCGCACCGCAACCGTACTGTGTCCCCCGCCGTCCGAACTGTCTTTAAGAACCACCACCTCAAAATCGGCAGGCAAGACATCCTGAAGCGCGTCCGAGATGAGGGGATCACCCGTTTGACGCGCCAATTCGCTACGGACGTCGCTCCATGGCAGAACCTTCAATTCGAAATTGCCGGAGGCGCTTGCCCTCACCAGATGCTCGATTTCGTCGTCATTTCTGGCGCTTCTGACCTGATGCACAAGCAGCTCGATTTGAGCGCCTTTGCCCATGAGCATTTTTTCATTCTGGAAAATGAATGGCTCAGGGAGAACAGCGATAAGAAAGATAACGAGCAGCGGAACAATAGATGCGAACACCATGAATTGGGTTCGTATGGATGCCCTGCGCAAGCGGCCAATCATGGTGCTATCGCAACCTCCGGAGTGAACACATATCCGCCCAGGCGCACGGTTTTGATGAATGTCGGCTCCTTGTAATTCGGTTCGATTTTCTGCCGGACACGACTGACATGGACATCAATGCTGCGTTCGACAGGTCCTGCAGAGCCTGCGTGGGTACGGGCCAGTATTTCCTGGCGGTTCATTACCTGCCGGGGGTTCTGGCAAAACACCAGCAGCACATCAAATTCCGCCGTCGTGAGCGACACATGGAAACCGTCGCGGTCGGTCAATTCTCGCGTGACCGGGTCGATCCGCCAGCCCGCAAACGTCATGGGTGCCTGTTGTGGCTTGACCTGCGCTGAATACGACGACCGCCGCAGAAGCGCCTTTATCCTCGCCAGAAGTTCCCTGGATTTGAACGGTTTCGTGACGTAGTCATCGGCGCCCAGCTCCAGTCCGACAACCCTGTCTATCTCTTTCGTTCGCGCCGTCAGCATGAGGATGGGTATCGTATCAGACGACCTGATTCTTCTGCATATGCTGAAACCGTCCTCACCAGGCAGCATTCCATCCAGCACTATAAGGTCGAATTCCTTCTTCTTCAGGACACCGTCCATTTCGACCGCAGACCCGACCGCCTCTGCGGCATAACCCGCCTCCTTGATCAGATCGATCAGCATACTGGCGATATCCCGATCATCCTCGACGACCAGGATTCGGGCTGACCCTTGTACAAGAACATTGGACGCGACGTTATTCATAGGCTTGGCCATTTGTGCCGGAATTCCGATTATCAGTTAGCTCGTTTCGCAGCATGGTTGTCAGCAACAATTATGTTTAATTTTGTTTCTGCGGTTCCGCCACGGACTCTGAATCGATGGGTTCGTCACTGGCGGTCAGCCTCAGTCTTCAGTTCATGGACCACGGCCTCGCGGCGATCGTCCTTCCCGAAGCTTCGCGTTAGAAGCAGCAGGAAATCGTCGACAAAGGTGAAGATCACGGGAATAACGACGAGGCTGAGGACAGTGGACGTCATCAGGCCGCCGATGACGACGATCGCCATCGGCTGACGGAAGCTTGCATCGCCGCCGCTGAGGCTCAGGGCCACCGGAAGCATGCCGCCGCCCATGGCGATCGTCGTCATGACGATCGGGCGCGCGCGCTTATGGCAGGCGTCGACCAGGGCGTCGAAGCGCGCGAGACCTGCGCGTCGCGACATGATCGCGTATTCGACCAGCAGGATCGAATTCTTCGTCACCACGCCCATCAGCATGAGCAGGCCGATCAACACAGGCATGGAGAAGCTCGTGCCGGTCAGCACGAGCGGCAGCAGGGCGCCGCCCAGCGATAGCGGCAGCGCCATGAGGATCGTCAGCGGCTGGAGGAAGTCATGGAAGAGCAGCACCAGAACCGCATAGATGCAGAATACGCCTATCCCCATGGCGATGGCGAAGTTGTCGAAGAGTTCCGAGCTGCGCTCCAGTTCGCCCTGTTCGACGAGCCTGACGTCGTCCGGAAGGTTTTGGAGGGCGGGCAACGCCTGCGCTTCGCGATAGACGTCGCCGAGGATGCGGCCGTTGAGTTCGACCGACAGCGTAACGTTTCGCGAGCGGTCGATGCGGCTGATCTCGGACGGACTGCCCCCGATGCGGATGTCGGCGACCGAACCGAGATCGACGCTGCCCCTGGCGCCGGCAACGCGGAGATTTGCAATGTCGTCAAGCGTCGTTCGGTTGCCGGGATCGAACCGGACGCGGATGGGAAGCTGGCGCTGGGGCAGGTTGAGCTTGGCGAGCGAGGAGGAATAATCCCCGCTCGTGGCCACACGAACCGCTTCGGAAATCGCTTCTGCCGTGACGCCGAGGGCGGCGGCGCGATTGAGGTCCGGGACGATCTGGACGTCCGGGGCCTGCAGGGAGGCGCTGGACGTCACTGCGCCGATGCCTCGAAGGCCTCGCAGCTGTTCTTCGAGTGCTCCCGCCGCCCGGTCGAGCGCCCCGGAATCGTCGCTGGCGAGTGTTATTTCCAGCGTCGTACCGTTGCCGCCCGTACCCACTTCGATCCTGACGCCCGGGAGAACTGCGAGCGCCTGCCGGATGTCGTTTTCGATCTCGACCTGCTTGCGGCTGCGTTCGCCGATCTTCTTCAAATCGGCGACAAGCGAGGCGGTCGCCGTATCGACGGTCGTCGAGGAATCGATCATGTCGTCCGACGAGGCGCTTCCGACGGCGGAAAACACCCGCGTGACGTCCGGCAAACCGGAAACGATACCTGCCGCCCGCCGCGTCATGGCGTCTGTTTGTTCAATCGGGCTGCCGGGCTGAAGCGTAAGAGTGACCTTCGTCTGCGAATCGTCGGATGCGGGCAGGAAGCCGGCGCTGAGCATGGTAATCGTCGAGAGCGAGAGCCCGAGGAATATGCAGACGCCGAGGACCGTCAGCTTGCGATGGTGCAGGCAGGTTTTGACGACGGCCATGTAGGCGCGCATGATCGCGCCGTCTCTCTGCTCGATCGGACGCGCCTTCATCAGATAAGCGGCCATCATCGGCGTCAGCAGGCGTGCGACGACCAGTGAGGCGAGAACGGCCACCGCCGCCGTTATACCGAACTGGCGGAAGATCAGGCCGGGAATACCGCTCATGAAAGCGGTCGGCAGGAAGACCGCGACGAGCGTCAAGGTCGTTGCGACGACGGCAAGGCCGATTTCATCGGCCGCCTCGAGCGCCGCTCCCTTCGGAGTTTTTCCCATTTGCAGGTGGCGTGCGATGTTCTCGATCTCAACGATCGCGTCGTCGATGAGGATGCCGACCACGAGCGAGAGGGCGAGCAGCGTCACCGTATTGAGGCTGAAATCCGCCAGATACATTACGAGAAAAGTCGGGACGACCGAGAGCGGCAGCGCCACCGCCGAAAGCAGGGTCGCCCGCCAGTCGCGCAGGAAGAGCCAAACTACGACGACAGCCAGGATTGCACCTTCATAGAGCATGTTCATGGAGCCGTCGTAGTTTTCGATGATCGGCCCGACCGTGCTGTAAGCCTGGACGATCTCGACATCGGGGTTGGCTGCGGCAAAGTCCTGCATGGCCGCTTCGATGGCGGCCGCGACGCCCGTATCCGAAAAGCCGTTGGATCGTTTCACCTCGACAGCGATCACGAGTTCGCCATCGAGATAGGCGATCGACGAGCGGTCGGCAAAGCTGTCCGTCACCGCGCCAATCTCGGCCAGCTGCACCAGCTCTCCGCTCGGAAGCGGGATTGCGAGCGCCTTCAGCTCCTCGACCGAGGAAACCGCCCCAAGCGTGCGGATCCCCTGCTTGCCGCCGCCGATCTCAGCCCGGCCGCCCGATGTGTCGGCCTGGACGGACTTAAGTTGCGAGGAAACGGTCGCCGCGCTGAGGCTGAGGGCGCTCATGATCTGGGGGTTGAGGTCGATGTGCACTTCGCGCTCGATGCCACCGATCCGGCTGACCTCGCCGACGCCGGGTACGGAAAGAAGGGCCTTCGTCATGTCGTTGTCGATGAACCAGGAGAGTTCCGTCTCGTTGAGGCGGGCGGAGCGCACCGCGTAGGTGAGGAGGGTGGAGCCTTGCACCGTCACCTTGGTCACGCCCGGCGCCTGCATCTCGGAAGGGAGGTCGCCGCTCGCACTATCGACGGCATTGCGCACCTCGTTCAGTGCTTCCTCGCTGTCCTTTCCCAACTGGAACGAGACATTGATGATGACCGATCCGTCCGTGACCGTCGTCGTGATGTGGTCGAGGAGGCTCAGCGATGCGAGCCTGTCTTCGATCTTGCGCGCGACTTCCGTTTCGAGTTGCGCCGGCGCGGCGCCTTCAAGCGAGGCGCTGATCTTGATCGTCGGCAAGTCCATGTCGGGAAAGTTCTGTACCGCGAGCCGGTCGAAGGCGATCAGGCCGCCGACGGTCAGCAGGATGAACAGCAGGATGGCGGGAACCGGATTGCGGATCGACCAGGCGGAGAAGTTCATCGTGATTCGCCCTTTTCGAGCTTGACGAGCGCGTCTCCAGCCACCCGGACGAAGGCCTTGTCCGAAAGGAAAGCGCCACCCGCCGTCACGACGTCGGTCGAGCGGTCGAGGCTAGAGAGGATTTCCACTTCACTGCCATTGCGGCGGCCGGTTTCCACACGAATGCGTGACGCGCGTCTGTCTGCATCCACGGTGAAGACGTAAGCGATGCCGTCACGCAGGACGAGCGCCGTCTCGGGCACCGTGAGCGCCGTGGTGGTCTCAAGCTCGATCTGACCGGTGACGTATAGACCGATGGGCGGTCGCGCCGCCGCCGGCAGCGCCACATAGGCGAGCGCCCGGCCGGTATCGGTGCTGACCGTCGGTGCGACAAGCCGAACGGTTCCTTTGATACGTCGATCACCAGGACCGACGATCGTGGCTGTGAGGCCTTGCCTGATGCGAGGCAGATAGCGCGCGGACACTTCCGCCTGCCATTCGACGCGTTGCTGGCGGATCATGCGGAACAGCTCCGTGCCGGAGGAGACGACGGCGCCGAGCTGGGCCGAGCGGGACGTGATCAGCCCATCGTCCACGGCCAGGATAGTCGTCTTGGCGAGCTTGATCTTCTGGCTTTCCAGCAAGGCTTCGGCGGATTCCACCCCTGCCATCGCCGTCTGTTCGGCGATCAGGTATTCGTTGATCTTTTCATCCGACAGCACGCCGCTTCCCTGCACCTTGCGCGCCCGGTCGGCATTCGCCGTCGCCTTGGCGAGGTCGGCCCTGGCGCTTGCCAAGGCGGCCTCCTGGTTACGCAGTTCTGCACGCACGGCTTCGTCGGCAAGCCGGACGAGGGGCTGACCCTTCGAAACGACCGATCCGACATCGACAAGGACGGCGGTCACGCGCAGGCCATCGATTTCCGCAGCGATCACCGCTTCATGCCAGGGCTTGAGCCAGCCGCTGGCCGGCACCGTTTCAGGCCATCGGCGTTCTGCGGGATTGGCCACGGCGACGGTAAGCGCTGCCGCCTTGTTCTGTTGCGCAAGCACAGGCTCCGCTGCGGAAGCAAGGTTTGCGCTCACGAAGAGGGCGAGAAGAAGAGTTGTCGGTCGCATCAGTTGAATCTGCTTTTCTGGCATCGCGCTTACTGCCCACATTCGTCAGCCGCGATTTCATGTCCGAGCCATTGGGCCGGCCCGCGGCTCCAGACCCGGCCAGCTGGAATGCCTGCTCGCTGGGAGGGAATGACCGCGATGTGGAGTTGACGGCGAGAAGCCGAGGATAAGAGACCGGCGAGCGGGAAGGATGTCGCCGGCTTTGCCGTGTCCTGCCGAGCTCCTAGAACTTGTATCCGACCATCAGCATCGCAGACGGCTGCACGTCGTTCTGCACGATTGGACTATCCTTCGCATCGCCGGTCAGGAAACCGACCGCTGCCTGGCCGCGAATAACCCAGTGCTCGGTCGCCATATACGTGACGGACGCCTCGATATCGAAGCGTTTCAGGCCAGCGCCTGCCTCGTATTGCCGCAATCCCGATCTCGCAGACTGGGCAGCGGTTACCCCAAAATAGCTTTCCATGTGGTTGTCGTCGGCGAACGTCGCGGAAGCGCCCGCGGAAAGAATAAAGCGGTCATAGTGATGCGAGACATTCGCACCGACCTGACCGATCAGGCCGTCGCTGCCCCCGATTGTCTTGTCGACAGACGCATAAAATTCCAGCGGGCCCATTTCATACGAAAGCTGCGCTCCGACGACGGCGCCGGCGTCGATGTCGCCCAGTCCCTTCAGGTGATCGGAATCATCTTCATCGCGCCCGCCCCCCATGTCGTAACCGCCTTTCACCGTGAGCTTAACGCCGTTGGACTTCAGCACATCGATTTCCAGCCCGCCCGGATCGACCGTGACGCGATCACCGAAAGTGGCGGAAATCATGGGAATGGGGACCAGTTCGAACTCGTCGGATCCTTCGAATTTGGGTGCATACATGACTCCGGCGCCGACCATAACGTTCCAGTCGGAAAGCTTCTGGCGTATCCCGCCAAACCGTCCCTTGTCGAAATTCGTTGTCGCGGGGATAGCAGCCTCTTCACCTTCGTAAGGGTCAGCAGCGCGTGCCTGGGTAAGGGGGCAGGCGACAACCGCGAGCCCCGCAGCGATGGCGACGCGCCGAGGATGGCTTAAGAAGGACTTGGTGAATGACATTCGAATTGGCTCCTGGGATCCGGTAGAGAGTTTTCGGCGTGCAGGTGTAAGCCCGACGCGCCAGCCTCTTGCGGAGCGCACTGTCCCAGACGACGCCGTTAACTTGGGTTTTGTGATGTTAAGAAATGTTGTCCCAGACGACGCCGCTGAACCGCGGACGGCGGCCGCAACAAAATCACACAAAACCAAACACACTCTTGCACCGGCAAAAGCTAGGTTTTCTCATCTCCGTATGAGGAACTCGCTATGTCTATCGAAACCACTCACCCCAAGAGAATTCTTGTGTTTCTGCCCGTGGCGGCGGCCAATGCGATCGTCGCGATGCTGGCGGCCCATGGACATGAGTCCGTTGCGGTGTCGACGTTTCCGGAGGCTTTTACGGCACTCCGTTCGGACAATTATTCCTTCGCCATAACGACCCGACCCGAGATCGATCTCGTGCGGAATATCCGCTCCATCCCGGTGGTCAATCTCGAGGTTTTCTTCCACACGGAGCCTTCCGGCGATGGCCCGTTGATAACGTCGAAACGGTTCGACAGCAGCGCATTCATGAAACGGATCGAGTTCCTTGTTCAGCCTCTGGCAACGAGAGTTGAACACGCTGGCATCGAGCAAACAAAGAATGAAGGGATGCGAGAACCGATGGCGCCCCGATGGCGGGTGGCGTTGAAGTCCGTCTTTGGTTTGCTGCGTCGGCGAGAAGGATTGAAGGATGTTCGATCCTGAGAGGCTTACAGCGGCCGGCTTCAGTTCGGCGATAGAGGGAAGCAGCAAAAGAAGAAGAATAACCGCAGCCGGACAGGAGCCTTGGACGATGGAGCTCTGGCGCATCGCAGTTCCACGGCAGGAGCAGGCCTTTTTCGGGATATGTCTTTTGGTTCACTGGCTGATAAGCGCCGCCTCGTTGAGCGGGTATATTATAGTCGTTCTGTTTCTGATCGTGGCGGTGGGCCGGCTTGTGCGGCATGCCGCGACCCTGTTTGCATCAAGACTGCCAAGGAGGTCGCAACGCAGGCACTATATCGTGCTGTGTACGTCAGTGGCCTTCTTTTTCCTGCTCGTTATGCGAGGTTGTTGCCTCGCTGCTGTGATCGTGGACGTCGGATTTCATTCCGATCTGTTTGAAGCCCGTGGCGATATCGGTCAGCATTGACGAGCAGCCAGATTGAGTGCCGGGGGGTCTTCTCGCCATCGGCGCTGACCGCATCACAGTTCGTCGAGCCCTTCATTCAGCGTCTCGATGTGGCGTAGCCGCTTTCTCCCCTCGACGCCCGCCTTCTCCAGGCATCGGGTGATCAGTAGATGGCAGAGGGCCATGACCGCCGTGTGGTTGAAGAGTGGACCGGGTGCCAGGGTCTGGCATTGGAAATGCCAGGTTGCCGACGTCTCGAACGCGGCACCTTCGTCGGTGATGTAGAGAAGCTTCGCTTTTGACTTCCGGAGCTGGGCAAGGATGGCGTCCACCTGAGCGATCCTCCGGCGCATGGCGAAGAATACGACCACGTCGTCTTCCCGCAGGCTGACAAGATGTTCTCCAAGCGTCTGCCCTGCGCCGGGGATTGCGACGATATCCTCGATGACCTGGGTCAACTGCCATTGCAGGTAGGAGGCAAAGGGATGGCTGCTCCGGAAACCGAGCACCCAGACTTTCCGCGCCGCAATCATCGCTTCCGTCACGGCCTCGATCTGGCCCTCGGAAATGGAAAGGAATGTTGCTTCAAGATTGGCGACCCCCTGGGCGACATGTGCCTGCATCGACTGGGCGGCCGCGGCGTCGGCGGCCGCCGTCAGGAAGAGCCGGGAGCCGGTCTGCTTTTCGGCCCGGGCATGGCGGCGGGCTTCCTCGTAGTTTTCGTAGCCGAGGCGATGGATGAAGCGCGTCACCGTGGCCTTGGAGACATGCGCAAGCGCGGCAAGCTCCTGCGCCGAATAGCTGGCAAGCTCGCCGGGAAAGTCGCAAACGAACTCCCCCAGGCGCTTCTCGGCAGGGTGCAGCTGGGGAATTGCCTGCCTTACGCGATACAGGAACGATTTATCCTTCGGCACGGGAAGCTCCGCCAAGACATCAGCGCGCGGACTTTCCGGTGGGATGCCGCGACTTGCAACAGAAAAAACGATCCCTCCGTGGCATTGCCTGGGAGATGCTGCCATCAGTTCGCCCTCGAGCCGACTTCAGGAGGATGGGCGATCCGGGAAAGCAACAGTTCGACAGCGGAGCGGATAGGCGCAATCACAGGTGAAGAGAGAGCCCGCTGAAGATCGTCTGCCGCCTGGCCCAGCGGGCCGCCACCGATGATGACGGCTTCAGCGCCATCCCGTTCGAAACATTCACGAACCGCGATCTCAAGGGCCGCGTGCAAACGCGCGGGGGCGGAGGCAAGGACCAGCGGATCGCCGCTGGTCAGCCGCGTCCCGGTAAAGAGGTGGGCAAGGCCAAGCGTTTCAGCCTTGGCGGCAAAGCTCGCCATGAGGTCGGGGGTGACAGTCGCGATGCCGAAACGCCGGCCTCCGGCGGAGGCTTCGTACATGCTCGCTTCGCAAATGCCGACGACCGGCAGGCTGGACAGGGCTTTCAGGCGCTCGAGGCCCGGATCGCCGAATGCACTGACGATCAGCCCATCGCTAAATTCCTCCGCGGCCAATCCCATTTCGACGACGCCGCCGGCCGCTGCGGCAAGCTCCTCGCCATTCAGGATCATTGGCACGCCGCGCGTGGCCGTGACGCCCTCCACGGAGAAATTTTCCGGCAGGTATTTTCGGGCGATCTCGGTCATCATGACCGTCGTCGCTCGGGAGGTGTTCGGATTGATCAATGTGATACGCGTCATGCCTCGTTCCGCGCGCGATTGCACGGACGCCCTCCCCGCCTTGTCATCGTCCCTCATCATCTCCGCCGTTTAGGCACATTGCACGCAAGCGACGCTGCCGGCCCCGCCGACCGACATCAAGGCCGGCACTTCCGTGCGGCAGAGATCGGAAACCTGGGCGCAGCGCGGTGCGAAGGCGCAACCGGGCGGCATGGCGGCCAGGTCCGGCGGTGCGCCGGGAATGGTGATCAGCCGGTCGCGTCCGTGGGCCAGTTCGACGCGGGCTCCGAGCAGCCCCTTGGTATAGGGGTGTCTCGGTTCGCGGATGATGTCGGCGACCCTGCCTTCCTCGACGATCCGCCCGGCATACATCACCGCAATCCGGTCCGCGACTTCCGCCGCGACGCCGATATCATGCGTGACGAAGATGACGGAGAGCCCGTATTCCTTCTGCAAATCGCGGATCAGCAGGAGGATCTGGATCTGGACCGTCGCATCGAGGGCCGTGGTCGGTTCGTCGGCGAGCAGGACCTTCGGATTGCAGGCGAGCGCCATGGCGATCATCGACCGCTGCAGCATGCCGCCGGACATTTCATGCGGATAGTTTTGCAGCCGGCGCTCCGGGGAGGGGATCTTGACCTTCTGGAACAGAGCAAGCGCGCGCGCCGCCGCTTGCGAGCGCGGGATGCCCTCATGCCGCATGATGGTTTCTTCTATCTGGCGGCCGAGCGTGTAGACCGGGTCGAGTGCCAGCCGCGGCTCCTGGAAGACCATCGAGGCGACGGCGCCGCGAAAGGCACCGAGATCCTTGGTCGTCAATCCCGTCACATCGCGGCCGGCGACCGTCATCGAGCCTTCGATCGTCGTGCCTTTGGGGTGCAGGCGCAGCAGCGAGCGCATGGTGACGCTCTTGCCGGACCCGGATTCGCCGAGCAGCGCAACAACCTCGCCCGGCTGTACCGAAAGGCTGACGCCGTTGACGGCTTTGACGGGCTTTCGGCCGCGGTTGAAAGTCACCGAAAGATTGCGAATATCGATCATCGCGGCGGTTTGCATGGTCATGCCTCCATCAATGCCGGCGCACGGCTGTGGCGTGAGCCAGGTACCGACATCAGGCAGGCTGCGGACTGGCTTTCGGAAACGCTGGCGAGCGGCGGCAAATTCTCGCTGCAGATGCTCTCGGCGAACGAACAGCGGGTATGGAACCGACAGCCCGGCGGCGGATCGATCGGGTTCGGCGGGTCGCCCGAGAGCGGCGGCTCGGAGGTTCTTTCGGCGGGGTCCATCTTTGGCATCGAGGCCAGCAGCGCCGCCGAATAGGGATGCCGGGTGTTCTCGAAGATCGCATCGCGGCTGCCGATCTCGGCCACCTTGCCGAGATACATGACCATCACCCGGTCGCACATGAAGCGCACGACGTTGAGGTCGTGGGAGATGAACAGGTAAGTCAGGCCGAAATCCCGCTTCAGATCGAGGAGCAGGTTCAGGACCTGCGCTTCCACCGACTTGTCGAGCGCCGACACGGCTTCGTCGAGGATGATGAGCCGTGGTTCGAGCGCGAGCGCCCGGGCGATGTTGACGCGCTGCCGCTGTCCGCCCGACAGTTCGTGCGGGTAACGGCCGGCAAAGCGCGACGGCTCCAGCCCGACCCGGTGCAGCAGGTCGTGGGCCCTGGCGATCGCCCTGCTCGCGGTAATGCCATGCACGCGCGGCGCAAAGGCGATGGATTCTTCAATCGTCAGCCGGGGGTTGAGCGAGGCGTAGCTGTCCTGGAAGACCATCTGGACCTGGCGGCGGTAGTCGGAAAGCGGCAGCGCGCCGCCAACCGTCTCACCGTCGAACAGGATCTCGCCTCGGTCGGGCAAGATGAGCTGCATCAGCAGCCGAGCCGTGGTGGACTTGCCGCAGCCGCTTTCTCCGACGACCCCGAGTGTCTCGCCCTTGAAGATATCGAAATCCACGCCGTCGACGGCGCGAACGACCTTCTTCGGCTTCATGAAACCGCTACCCTTGACCGGGAAATGCTTGATCAGGCCGCGCGCGGAGATGAGCGGCTGAGCGGGGCCGCCCCTTTCGCCGACGGGAAGATCGTAGGCGGGTTCTTGGACGACGCTGATCATGACTTCACATCCATGGCTGAGCGCAGCCCGTCTGAAAAAAGGTTGAAGCAAATCGAGGTGATGAAGATCATCAGGCCGGGCAGGGCCGCCACGAACGGGTTGTTGTAGATCGCCGTGCGAAGCGTGTTCAGCATCAGCCCCCATTCGGCATCCGGCGGCCGCACGCCGAGGCCAAGGAAAGAGAGGCCCGAGGCGAGGATCATCGAGACGGATATCAGGCTGGTGGCAAAGACGAAGATCGGACCGAGCACATTGCCGAGGATATGGACGCGTATGATCGTCATCGGCGGGGCGCCGGAGGCCCGCGCCGCGTCCACGTAGTCGAGCTTGCGGACCTGGGTGGTGACGCTTTCGGCGACGCGGGCGATCTGCGGGATGAAGACGACGGTCAGCGAGACGAGCGCATTGGTGAGCCCCGAGCCGAGTGCGCCCGACAGCGCCACGGCCAGGAGGACCGACGGAAAGGCGTAGAAGACGTCGACCGTGCGCATGATCAGCGTGTTGACGATGCCGCCCGCATAACCGGCGACGATCCCGATCGTCGAACCGATGATGAAGGCGATCGGTACCGGGATGACGCCCATGATGAGCGAAAGCCGCGCGCCATAGATCAGCCGGGAGAGCATGTCGCGGCCGAGTTCGTCGGTGCCGAAGATATAACCTGGCGTGCCGATCGGCTTGAGGCGACGGATGACACTGCCCTTGGAGGGATCGTAAGGCGCGATATAGGGAGCGAAAATCGCGATCAGCACCAGGATCAGGAGAATGAAGAGGGCGGTCATGGCGACCGGGTCACGGGAGATGCGGCGCAGCACGCCGCTCCAGAAGCCGGGGGACTTGGCGATGGCGGCAGGAGAAGGGGCCGCGATGTCTGCGGTGACGACAGCCATGTGTCAGCTCCTCTGGATGCGGGGATCGATCGCGCTCTGCAGCACGTCGACGACGAGGTTGAGGAAAACGAAGAACATGGCGAGCACCAGGATCGTCCCCTGCAGGATGGGCAGGTCGCGGGTGAAGATCGCGCCGTTCAGCAGGAAGCCGGTTCCGGGCCAGGAGAAAACCGTTTCGATCAGGATCGAGCCGCCGAGCAGGTAACCGAGCTGCAGCCCCATGACCGAGAGCGCCGTCGGCGCGGCGTTGCGCACCACGTGGCGCAGGATCTGCGGTGTCATCAGCCCCTTGGCGGCGAGTGCCTGGGTAAAATCCTGGGAGAGGATATCGGCGACCAGCGAGCGGATGGTGCGGGCGATGATGCCCATCGGGATGACCGACATGGTAACCGCAGGCAGGATGAGGAACTGCAGATAAGCCCAGCTTACGCTTCGGCCCGACGATCCCTCCGGTCCGCCGCCCATGGCCGGCAGCCAGCCGAGGGTGACGGAAAAGGCGATGACCAGCACCATGCCGAGCCAATAATGAGGCACGCTGACGCCGAGCATTGAAACCGCCGATGCCAGGCGATCCACCCAGCCTCCGCGGAAGACGCCGGCAAGGAAACCCAGGGAAGAACCTGCCACGAAGCCGATAACGGCGGCCGCTAGTGCAAGGATGATGGAATTGACGGATGCATCGAGGATCTCGTTCAGCACCGGTCGGCCGCTGGCGATCGAGGTGCCGAGATCGCCCTGCAGCGCATGCCATGCCCAAAGGGCATATTGGACCGGAAGCGGCCGGTCGAGGCCGTAGAAGCTGCGCATCTGTGTCTGCAGCTCGGCGGAAGCATCCGAAGGCAGGATCGCTGCGAGCGGATCGCCCGGTGCGATATGGATCAGCATGAAGCATACGATGCTCACGCCGATCGTGACGGGAATGACGTGCAGAAGCCGTTTCAGGGCATAGAGCAGCATGGTGTCCTCACCGGGGAGGTTGATCGGGCATCATGAAAGGCGGCGCGCCGATCGCCCGGCGCGCCGCCTGCTCGGGATTACTCCACGGTAATCGTTGAAAAATCCTGGAACCAGTTCTGGGCCTGGACGAACCCCTTGACCTTGGCGGTCATGGCGCGGGGGTTGACGTCATGCGTCACCATCAGGAACAGCGCATCGTTCACGTATTTCTCGTGCACCTGCTGCATCACCTTGTCCTGCTCCACAGGATCGAAGGTGTTGCGCACCTTGTCGAACAGCGCATCCATGTCCTTGTCGCAGTAATAACCCCAGTTGGTGCCGGTCGGCGGGGCGAGCTTGCACTGCGACTGGCGGATCATGGCGGTGAAGGGGTCCTGGATGAAGTAGCTGTAGTTGACCGCGGTGGCGCCCTTGGCGCTCGGATCCTTGGCACCCGCCCGCCAGATGTTGATGACGGTGTTCCAGTCGGCAACCTCGTATTCGATATTGATGCCGACTTCGGCAAGCGTCTGCTGGATATATTCGTTCATCTGCAACGGCAGCATCTGGCCAGAGCCGGACGAGGAAATGATGACCTTGGTCTTGAGCGGCTTGTCGGGGCCGTAACCCGCTTCCTTCATCAGCTTCTTGGCTTCTTCGACATTGTATTCCACCTTGAAGGTCGGCTTGCCGAACCACTGGTGCCCGGGCGGCATGTAGCCTTGCGCGGGAACGGAAAGGCCGCCGAGAAGCTCGTTGAGGCCAGCGCGGTCAACGGCAAGGTTTGCGGCCTTCCGGACGCGGATATCGTTCCACGGTGAACCGTCGATGCGCGACAGGTGCCAGGTCCAGTTATGCGGGTAGGAATTGGTGATGATCTTGAGGCCGGCCTCCTTCAGTGATTTCACCGAATCCGGGGCAGGAGCCTCGATCCAGTCGACCTGGCCGGAGCGAAGCGCCGCGACACGGGTATTGGGTTCCGGCAGCGGGATCAGGACGAGCTTGTCGAGCTTGGGAACGCGCGCCTTGTCCCAGTAGTCCTTGTTGGGCGTCAGCTCGGCCCGTTCGCGCGGCGTAAAGCCGCTTTCCATCTTCCATGGGCCGGTGCCGGAGGGCTTCTGGGCAACCGCATCCCAGTTCTTGCCCTGCTTTTCCCAGTTTGCCGGCGAGGAAATCAGGATCCAGCTCAGCTGGTAGGGAAGCGTCGCATCCGGCGTGTTGGTGGTGACTTCGACCGTCAGGGGATCCACGACCTTGTAGGAAACGACCGCCGGGACGCGCGACTTGCCCTGGGCCGCCTGGCGCTTGTCGAACTGCGGTGCGTCCGCCTTCAGAAGCTTGTCGAGGTTCCAGACGACTGCATTCGCGTCGAAGGCGCTGCCGTCATGGAATTTGACGCCGTCGCGAAGCTTGAAGGCCCATTTTGTCTTGTCGGCCGGATCGACCTGCCAGGATGTCGCAAGGCTCGGAATGAGGCCGGATGGCTTGTCGGCTTTCGAAAGGTCCCACTCGATCAGGGAATTGTAGACCGTATAACCCATGAAGCGCTGGCCTTCGCCGCCCTGGTCTGTCTGGCCGGTGGTAAGCGGGATATCGGAAGCGGTCATGCCGATGCGCAGCGTTCCAGCCGCCAGTGCGGGGGTCGCGGCGGCTGCGAGGAGTGCGGCCGCGGTCGCGCCAAATACCGTCGTCATCCGCAGGTTCCGGAAAATGCCGAGGCCGTGCCGGCTACTCGATGATGTGTTGGTCATGCTGTTCCCTCTTTATTGAAGTCGCTGGACTTTGAGCCAGTCATCAAAGGAGAAGCAGATTTCATGCCAATTTCTGTGAAACCAGGATTTCACTTATCTCCAAAAGGAATAGCGCAGATAGATGAGCTCGATTTCGAGATGCGGACGGCTCGTGCCGAATTCTGTGGCGAGAATGCGAGGCGTCTGCCGAAAAATGCCGCGCCGCTAGCCGCAGCGGTCCGATGTGTGGCGGAAATCTTGGAGCCGCGGCTTGCCGGGGCGAATTTATTGGTTGCTTAGAGACGCCCGGCGCTTAAAGCATATGCGTATCAGACGCCGCGAAATTGGACCGCAAACAGACCCATGACCAACAGAGATTATTATTCAAACCTCGGCGGTTTGCCGCCGCAGACCGATCTGCTTTCCAGCAAGGCTGTTTTCACGACATCCTATGCGGTCATCCCACGAACCGTCATGTCGGACATCGTGGCCAGCCTGCTTCCCCATTGGCAGGGAACCCGGGCATGGATCATCTCCCGTCCGATGACGGGATTTTCGGAGACGTTCTCGCAATACATCGTGGAAGTTCAGCCCGGAGGCGGAAGCGACCGGCCGGAACCCAACGCGCGCGCCGAGGCGGCAATCTTCGTCGTCGAGGGCGAGATGTCGATCGAGTTCGCCGGAAACGATCATGCGCTGAGGGCAGGCTCCTTTGCCTATATCCCGGCCGGATCGCCGTGGACGCTGCGCAATCGCGGCACGGCGCCAGTCAAGTTCCACTGGGTCCGCAAGGCCTTTCAGGCGGTCGAGGGCCTGGAAGCTCCGCCGGCGGTCTTCACCCATGAAGACGAACATCCGATTTCATGGATGCCGGACACCGGCGACCGCTGGGGGACAACCCGTTTCGTCGACACTTCCGACGTCCGCTATGACATGCACCTCAACATCGTCACCCTGGAGCCGGGCGCGACCATCCCCTTCATGGAGACGCATGTGATGGAGCATGGCCTCTACGTGCTCGAAGGCAAGGCGGTCTACAGGCTCAACCAGGATTGGGTCGAGGTCGAAGCGGGCGACTACATGTGGCTGCGCGCCTTTTGCCCGCAGGCCTGTTATGCCGGCGGCCCCGGCCGCTTCCGTTACCTGCTCTACAAGGACGTCAACCGCCACACGGAACTGTGGTAGTCGCTGCTTGACGAGCGCGAGCGGCGTCCTCATCGGGACGCCGCCGTCAGCCGAGCTCGAGAGTGGTAATCCCGAACACGCCCGTCATACGCACCGCCGGCACTGGGCCGCGATACATCCGCGCGGTCGTGAAGCCTTTCACGAAACGATGGGCCTCGAGATAGGCTGAAAACTCCGTCTGCAGGGCCGGGACGTCGACATGCATGGTTTCGTTGCCGATCTCGGCGGCGCAGGCGCTCAGCAGTTTTTGCGCGTCGGCGGCGGTCTGGGCAAACAGCGGGCCGATCTTGTAGCCGTCATGGCATTTGCGGCAGACCGCATAGCCGCAGACATTGCCGCCACGGATGATGACCTTGGCAGCCCGCGGTGGCTTCAGCCAGGCGGTCAGGAAAGTATCGCGCTCCGCAGGGAAGAAAGCCTGGTCATAACCAAGAATGGCGGCCACGAGATCGTCGGTGATCGCGGTTACATCGGCATCGCGGCTTCCGGCAAGGCTGCCGCTCCAGCGAAACGTCTCGTAGGCCGGCTCGAAGCCCATGCTGCGATAGTTCGCCTGCTGTTCCGGCACGCCGTCGAGGCCGATCGTCCGGCCGTCGAGATGCGCCATGCCGGCATCCCAGACCTTTCTGCCAAGACCTTTGCCGCGAAAATCGGGATGGGTGATGTACAGGCCGATAAAGCCGAAATCGGAACCGTAGCGGACCGCGGATATGCCGGCCACCATTTCCCCATTCACGAAACAACCGATGAAACCTTGAGGATCGGCGGCATGAAGAGCCGGCGCATCGGCAAGGCCCGGGTTCCAGCCCTCGATCCGTGCCCAGTCGACGAGCTGTTCGACCTCGGAGGAGGTGAGTACGCGAATGGTCGAGTGAGTCTTCATTGGGCGGCGAGTTTCCCGGGCTCGAAATCTTCGAGCAGACCTTTATAGGGTTTGCGGACCGGCGAAGCATAGGCTCCTCGTTTGGCGGTCGACAAGCCCAATGTCACCAGCGCCTCGGCCTGTTTCACCGCCGCCGCGACGCCGTCGACCACAGGTACGCCGAATTCGCGGCGCAGTTCGGCGGTGAGATCGGCCATGCCGGCGCAACCGAGCACGATCGCCTCCGCCCTGTCCTCGCTGAGCGCAGCCGAGATCTCTTTGCGCAGCCGGTCGCGGGCATTGGACGCCGGATCTTCCAGTGACAAGACCGGAATATCGGCGGCCCGCACCTTGCATCGTCCGGCCATGCCGTAGCGATGAACCAGATGTTCGAGCGGCAGGCGCGAGCGTTCCATGGTGGTGACGATGGTGAAGCGCTGGGCGATGAAGGCGGTGGTGGCGAGTGCCGCTTCGCAGATGCCGATCACAGGAATGTTGGCCAGTGCCCGTGCGGCGTCGAGGCCAGTATCGTCGAAACAGGCGATGATCGCCGCATCGGCACCAGCCTTCTCGCCCTTGGCGATCTCGATCAGCAGGCCGGGTACCGCGAAGACCTCGTCATAATAGCCCTCGATCGAGACCGGCCCCATGGAGGAGGTGACGGCAAGGATTTCGGTGCCGGCATTAGCGACGCGCATGGCGGAATCGGCAATCGTCGCCGTCATGCTGGCGGTGGTATTTGGGTTTACGACAAGAATGCGCATTCTGTTCACGACCGCAGGCGGCGGCGATTGAGGTGGACGATCAGGCCGAGCGTGCCGGCGATGACGAGGAAGGAGAACACCGTCGTCACCGTGCCGAGCGCGTAGAGCACCGGCGTCGTGACATTGGTGGTCATGCCGTAGATTTCGAGCGGCAACGTGTTGAACGAACCTGCCGTCATCAGCGTACGGGCGAATTCGTCATAGGACAGCGTGAAGCCGAACAGGCCGACGCCGATGAGGCTCGGCGCGATCATCGGCAGCACGACATGGCGGAAGGTCTGCCAGGACGAAGCGCCGAGATCGCGCGCGGCTTCCTCGTAGGCGGGCGAAAAGCGGTTGAAGACCGCGAACATGATCAGGACGCCGAAGGGCAGTGTCCAGGTGAGGTGTGCACCGAAGGCGGACGTATACCAGGACGGCTGGAAACCGAGCTGCTGGAAGACGACGCCGATGCCGAGCGAGATGATGATCGACGGCACCACGAGGCTCGCGACGGCCAGATAGAACAGCGCGGTCGAGCCGATGAAGCGGCGGCGGAAGGCCAGGCCCGCCAGCAGCGAAACGACGACAGTGACGATCATCACCATGATGCCGAGCATGGCGGAGCGCCGGAACGAGCCGCCGAAATCGCCGACCGCCTGGGTCTCGAACAGATTGGCGAACCAGCGCAGCGACACGCCGTTCAGCGGGAAGGTCAGGCCGCCGTTCGGCCCCTGGAAGGAGAGGATCAGGATCGCCGAAAGCGGGCCGTAAAGGAACAGCACGAAAACGATGAAGAAGATGGCGAGAAGGTAGAATTCGCGGCCGCGCTTGTCGCTGTGCATCTCAGAGCTCCCCTTTTCCCTAAAGTTCTTTGCGGATGTCGACGATGCGGAGAATGCCCGCGACCATCAGGAGAACGAGGACCAGCAGCACGACCGCGTTGGCGGCCGCCGCCGGGTATTGCAGCAGCGACATCTGGTTCTTCATCATCAGCGCCACCGAAGCGCTCTGACCGCCGGACATCACCTGAACCGTCGAAAAGTCGGCCATGACGAGCGTCACGACGAAGATGGTGCCGATCGCCATGCCGGGCTTGGCAAGCGGAATGATGACGTTTGTGAGGATCTGGGTGCTCGTGGCGCCGGCATCGCGCGCGGCTTCGACCAGCGACTTGTCGATGCGCATCAGCGTGTTGAAGATCGGCGTCACCATGAACAGCGTGTAGAGATGCACCATCGCGAGCACCACCGCGAAATCCGAATAGAGCAGCCATTCGATCGGTTCTGGGACGATACCCGCATTGATCAGCGTCGTGTTGACGAGACCGTTGCGGCCGAGCACCGGGATCCACGAGATCATTCGAATGATGTTCGACGTCAGGAACGGCACGGTGCAGACGAGGAAGAGCACCATCTGCATGGCGGTGGTGCGGATGTGAAAGGCCAGAAAATAGGCGACCCAGAAACCGACGAACAGCGTGATCGCCCAGACCAGGAAGGCAAATTTCAGGGTGTTCAAGTAGGTCTTCCAGGTGACCCACGAGCCGAGCGTCTCGGCATAGTTCATCGACAGGAAATCCGGATACATCTGGGCGAAGTCGTAGTCCCAGAAGCTGACGACGGTAATCATCAGGATCGGCAGCAGCAGGAAAGCGCCGAGGATCAGCGCCAGCGGCGTCGCTTGAAGATAGGAGACCAGCGCCGGCGACAGGCGAAAACTGCTGGGCTTTGTGTTCTCTTCGGCCGTTTCCGGCTCGGATGATGCAATCGTCGCCATGTCTTGTCTCCCTCTGGAGGCTTCAGCGGTGCAGCGGGTTTCCCTCCCCCTTGTGGGGAGGGTGGCCGGCAGGCCGGGAGGGGTTTCAGGAGAAGGCCCCTCCCTAACCCTCCCCACAAGGGGGAGGGGACAGGTCGGAGAACGCCTTACGCTGCGATGAATTCGTTCCAGCGGCGGACCATGTAGCGGTCCTCGTCCATCACCGAGTTCCAGCAGGCCACGTGGCCCATGCGTTCCTCGAAGGAGCCGCCGTCGCGGATTGCGCCGGCCTTTTCCATGACCTTGCCGTCCGGAGCGACGATATCGCCCTTGGCAGCCTTGCCTTCGATCCAGTAGCCCCATTCGTCGGCGGACATGTGTGCCTTGGCGGTATCCATCGCGGCCGAATAATAGCCCTGGCGATTGAGATAGGCGCCGACCCAGCCGGACGTGTACCAGTTGATATACTCATAGGCAGCGTCGAGCTTGGCGCCGGAGAGGTGCGCAGCAAGTCCCAGACCGCCGCCCCACGAGCGGTAACCTTCCTTGAGCGGCTGGTATTTGCAGGCGATGCCCTTGGAGCGGACGGCGGCGACGGCCGGCGACCACATGGACTGGATGACGACTTCGCCCGAGGCCATCAGGTTGACGCTCTCGTCGAACGATTTCCAGAAGGCGCGGAACTGGCCGGCCTGCTTGGCCTTGATCAGGAAGTCGATCGTCTTGTCGATTTCCGCCTTGGTCATGTTGCCCTTGTCGGCATACTTGATGTTGCCCATGGCTTCCATGATCATCGCGGCATCCATGATGCCGATCGACGGGATGTTGAGGATCGAGGCCTTGCCCTTGAACTTCGGGTCCATGATATCGGCCCAGGTCGAAATCTCGCGGCCGACGAGGTCCGGGCGGATGCCGAGCGTGTCGGCGTTGTAGATGGTCGGAACCATCGTGAACCACTTGGTTTCTTCCTTGGCGAACGTCTTGTCGCCAGGCTTTGCGACATAACCGACCGTGTGCGGCGCGGTCCCTTGCGCGATCACGCTGTCCGGCTTCAGCTTGCCGTTTTTGAACAGCGGCACGATCTTGTCGTAATATTTGAGCTTGGTCGTATCCATCGGCTGGATGACGCCGGCCGGATAGACCTTCTTAAGGATCCAGTACTCGATATCGGCGATGTCGTAGGAGTTCGGCTGGGTGACGGCGCGCTGGGCGGCCGCGTCAGAGTCCGTCGCGGTCATTTCGAGCGTGATGCCGAGGTCGGCCTTGCACTTCTCGGCGATGGCATTGAGGTTCGAAACGCCGGTGCCGAACTGGCGCAGCGTGATCGGGTTCTGGGCCCAGATGGTCGGAAAGCCGGTAATGGCGCCGGAGCCGGCGGCAAGACCGGCGGCCGCGGACGCCGTCTTCAGAAGCGTGCGGCGCGAAATGCCCTTGGTTGATTTTTTGGTCTCAGTCATTGCCATGTTCTCCTCTGTTGAGTTTTTGTGTTTGGCATCAGTTCTTGAGGCGGCCGAGGACGATGGCGTCCTCACGGCCCCAGGAAAGGGGGATCGCTTCTCCGACCTTGACCGGATTGGCGAAAAATTCAGCATCGGTCAGGATCGCGGTGAAATCCTCGATGCCCGCGCCGTTGACCGAGAGTTTTACCGAAGAACCACGATATTCCACGTTCGAGACGGAACCGGTGAAGCCGAGGCCTTTTTCCGAAGGCTGGCCGATGCGGACATGGTCGGTGCGGATGGCGATGTCGGCCGTGTCGGTCAGCCCGGCAGCGCCGTCGTCAGTGGCGAGGAAATCTCCGCCCGCGAGCACCGACAACATCAGCTTGTCGCTGGAACTCTGCGTCACCCGGCCGGAGATGACGTTGTGATCACCCATGAACTTGGCGACGAAGGCGGTCGCCGGTTTTTCGAATACCACGCGCGGATGGGCGGCCTGTTCGATGCGGCCGTCGTTCATCACGACGATCAGGTCGGCGAGCGCCATCGCCTCTTCCTGGCTGTGCGTCACATGCACGAAGGTGATGCCGAGCGATGTCTGCAGCTTCTTCAATTCCGCGCGCATGCGGATCTTCAGGAACGGGTCGAGCGCCGAAAGCGGTTCATCGAGGAGCAGCGCTTCCGGATCGGTGATCAGCGCGCGGGCAAGCGCCACGCGCTGCTGCTGGCCGCCGGAAAGCTGGGCCGGGCGGCGGGTCGCATAGGCTTCGAGCTGCATCAGGCGCAGCATGTCCATCGCCTTGGCGCGCCGCTCGTCCTTGTCGACCCCCTTCATCTTGAGGCTAAAGGCGATGTTGTCGACGAGGTCGAGATGCGGGAATAGGGCGTAGGACTGGAACATCATCGCCGTGCCGCGTTTCGCCGGCGGCAGGTCGGTGACGACGGTATTGCCGAGGCGGACGTCGCCCGAGGAAATGCTCTCGTGCCCGGCGATCATCCGGAGCGTCGAGGTCTTGCCGCAGCCGGACGGGCCGAGCAGGCAGCAATAGGTTCCGGCCGGAATCTTCAGGCTGATCGCATGAACGGCCGTGGTTGTTCCGTAGATCTTTGAGACTGAAGCGATGTCGATTTCGGCGGCTTTGCTCATCAGGCGCTCCCTTGCGTCTGATATTTCTATGCATCAGCCATGCCAACTCGATTAAACGTCCAGAAAGACTTGAATTTACCTGAAAGGGTCAGTGTTCGGGTTTTGCCGGTGCGCAAAAATCAGGCGATCGTTTTCGATCCATTGGGCAAATCGTATGCAATCTTGGCATTGGATCAAAAACAAGTCGCTTGGCATCCTGTAGACACTCGGGTTACAAAGGCCGTACATTGGACCGCAGCAATGAATATCAGCGAAAAAATCAATTTCACGGATACCGCGCCAGAGGACCGCTCCCAGGAAGACCGGTCCATGGCGATTCGGGAATCCCTGCGGAATGCGATCATCGACCGACGTCTGGCGCCCGGCACCAAGCTTTCCGAAAGCGAAGTCGGCTCGCTGTTCGACGTCAGTCGCACGGTTGCCCGCGCCGCCCTGCAGATGCTCGCTTTCGAAGGCCTGGTGAAGACCGAGCGTAACCGCGGCGCCTTCGTCTCCAATCCGTCGCCGGAAGAGGCTCGGCAGATTTTTGCGTCCCGCCGGCTGATCGAGCCCGGTATCGTCGCGGCCGCGGTCGAGCGCATCACGCCTGAGGACATCGCGAAGTTCCGTCGTCAGCTCGACGAGGAACAGCGTTACCTGAACGAGCGCGGTCCGGCCGCCCGCCGCGCCGAGATCAAGGCGTCCGGCGATTTCCACCTCATGCTGGCCTCCGTTGCCGGCAATGTCATCCTGCAGCGCTTCATGGACGAGTTGGTTGCGCGTTCATCGCTGGTGATCGCGCTCTATGGCCGTTCCGGCGTATCGAGCTGCGGGCATTCGGAACATACCGCCGTTCTAGATGCTCTGGAAAAGGGCGACGGCGAGCGCGCCGCCAAGCTTATGATCCACCACATCGACCATATCGAAGCGGATCTCGATCTTCAGTTGAAACAGGGCTCGGGTCTCAAGGACGCCCTGTCGCTCGCCTAACCGCGCAAGTGTCGCAAGGCCTCGGTATAGGCGGCCAGATCCCGTTCCGGGTCGGCCGGCAGTGCGGCGGCGCGAATGACCCGGCCGCCACCTTCCTCGATGCCGAGGTCGATCATCAGATTGTCGGCCTTGCCGTGGTTTTCGATCGACAAGCCGTCCGGGCCGCGAGGCCTCCCGCTGCTCTCGTCGATTTCGAGCCCGGAATACCAGATCGACCGCACCCGCGTGCCATAGTCGTCGGGATGGTTGGTATAGGCCCACACCCGTTTGCCGAGCGCGACCATGAAGCCGATTTCATAGACGGTGCCGGGATCGGCGCTGATGCCGCGAAACGGCGTGATGTTGGCGAGGCAGATATCCGCACGCCGCATCGCGCCGTCGTTGCGCTGGTAGATCGCGGCTGCCGTCAGCTGGCCTACGGGCGCCTGGTTCTCGTCGCTGCCGGGGCCTGTCGGCTCGAAGCCGAAGCTGCGGGCAAGCCGGCGTTTCTCGCCCATCACGATCTGGGCGTCGGGCAAAAATACTTCGGGGCCGGCGAGATAGATGGTCGGCATGGAAATCCTTTGATGAATCGGTCAGCACCAATGTTCCATAGCGCCCTGTCCGATGCATTGCGAGCAGGAATGCGCTGGCCGACCGGTTGGAGCCGCCGAGAAGCTGCTCGGTTCAGCTCTTTACATCAGGTTGGGCGAAAGCGCGTTTTAAAAGTGGAGATTTGTAGACAAGTTTAATCGCGCGCATTAGGAATGCTCCCCGACGACGTTACCGGCAGGGGATAGATCATGGTTTCGCTCATTCGTTTCGCTTCGCGCGGCCTTCTGGCTGCCGCACTTTCCGGCCTGCTGGCGCATGGCGCCACGGCGCAGGAGATCGTCTTCAAGGACCAGGAAAACCGGGAGATAAAACTCGCCAAGGCGGCCGAGCGCATCGTTTCGATCGTCATCCCGATGGCTTCCACGGTGATCGCACTCGATGGCGGGACGAAGAGGCTCGTCGGCATGAATCCGACCGCCAAGAGTGCCGTGCTCGAAGGCATCCTGAGCAAGATCTTTCCAGAAACCAAGGACATTCCCTCCGACGTGACCGCTCCGAATTTCGTCCCGAATATCGAGGTGCTGACGGCGACCAATCCCGACCTCGTTATCCAGTGGGGCGGCCGCGGCAACGATATCGTCGCGCCGATCACCAATGCCGGCCTCAACGCCATGCTGATCCTCTACGGCACCGAACAGCTGACCCGCGACTACATGACGATGACCTCCAGGGCGATCGGCAAGCCGGAGCGCATCAAGGAACTGGTCGAGTGGCGCGACCGGGTCCAGAAGGACATCGAGGCGAAAGCCAAGGCGATCCCTGAAGACAAGAAGCCGACCACGCTTTATATCGCCCGCGCTCTGACGGAGATTGCAACGACAGGAACCAAGGGCAGCTATAACGCCTGGTACATGGAGCTCGTCGGCGGCCGGAACGCCTCCGCCGAACTCAACGGCACGGTAACCATCAACAAGGAGCAGATTGCCCAATGGGATCCGGAAGTCATCTTCCTCAACGCCTTCGAAGCCAGGCTCAACGTCGATTGGGTCTATAACGACCCGATCCTGTCGTTGACCAAGGCGGCCAGGAACAAGCGCGTCTACAAGATGCCGCTCGGCGGTTATCGCTGGGATCCGCCGAACCAGGAATCGCCGCTGGCGTGGATGTGGGCTGCCAACCTGACCCAGCCGGACGTCTTCAAATACGATCTGCGTGCCGAGATGAAGACCGCCTACAAGACGCTCTACAACTACGACATCACCGATGCCGATATCGACGGCATCCTGTGGATCAAGGAACAGAGCGGCTCGGCCAACTACGCTCAGTTCAAGGCGAAGTAGGTCATGGCGGCGCTGACTGAAAACGAGGCGGCTCCGATAGTCCGCTCGCATCTGGCCCGGCAGACGCTGGTTTTCGCAGCGTTGCTGGCGCTGTTTGCGGTCGCCTTCGTGGTCAGCCTCTGCGTCGGCCGTTTCTCGGTTCCGGCCAGCCGGGCGCTGGAGCTGATCTGGCTCGGCGCGACCGATCCATGGCGGGAACTGACCACGATCGAGGAGCGCATCGTTCTCCTGGTCCGGGCGCCGCGCGTCGTGCTGGCGGCACTCGCCGGCGCAGGGCTCGCCCTGTCGGGTGCGGCGCTGCAGGGCGTTTTCCGCAACCCGCTGGTCTCGCCGGATATCCTTGGGATCTCGCAAGGAGCGGCCTTCGGCGGCGCGCTCGGCATCATGCTCGGCATCTGGGGTTTCCCGCTGATCGCCATGGTCTTCATCTCCGGCATGGCGGCCGTCATCCTCGTCGGCCTGATTGCGCGCGTCAACGGCCGCAGCGAGACGATCACGGTGATCCTCTCCGGCCTCGTGGTCAGCTCGATGTTCTCGGCCGTCGTCTCGCTGCTGCAATTTATCGCCGACCCCAACACCTCGCTTCCGGCCATCGTCTACTGGCTGATGGGATCCTTCGCGACCGCGACCTGGGAGCGCACCCTGATCGCAGCACCCGGCCTCATCATCGGCGGCGTGCTCCTCTGGATGCTGCGTTTTCGCCTCAACATCCTGTCGCTGGACGAAGCGGAGGCCCAGAGCCTTGGCGCCAGGACGAACCGCGAGCGCTGGCTGGTCTTCGGGCTGATCGCCGTCATCGTCGGCAGCCAGGTGGCAGTCTCCGGCATCATCGGCTGGATCGGCATCGTCATTCCCCATGCCTCCCGCCTGCTGGTCGGCCACGACCATCGCGCGCTGTTGCCTGCCTCGGTCGTGCTCGGTGCCGGCTTCATGGTGATCATCGATACGCTCGCCCGCACCGCGACCGCCGCCGAAATCCCGCTCGGGGTCATCACCGCCCTGGTCGGCGCGCCGATTTTCGCGATGCTCCTGCGCAATCACTACCGCGAAAGGAACGGCTCATGATCGGCCTCGAAGACGCCACCGTCCGCTTCGGTTCGCGCACCATCATCGAGGGCTTGAGCTTCTCGGTTCCGGTCGGTCGCACGCTCGCCGTCCTCGGCCCGAACGGACGCGGCAAAACCACGACACTGAAGGCGATGCTCGGTTTCCAGCAGGTCGATGCCGGCCGCAGGGTGGCGCCCGATATTGTCGGTTATGTGCCGCAGACCGGCACCAGCAACCAGCGTTACCGCGCGCTTGACGTCGTGGTCATGGGCCGCGCCGCTCATCTCGGCATTTTCGGCCAGCCGGGACCGGAGGATTTCAGGATCGCCCGTTCGGCGCTGGACCGGGCCGGTGCCGCGCGTTTCGCCGATCACCATTTCGACCGCCTCTCCGGCGGCGAGCGCCAGCTCGTGCTGCTTGCCCGTGCGATCGCCACGGGGTCGCAGGTGCTTGTTCTGGACGAACCGGCGGCAGCCCTCGATCTGCATAACCAGGAACGGCTGCTGGCGCTGCTCAACACGCTGCGTCGGCCGTGCGACAAGGCGATCGTCTTCACCACCCACGATCC
Organism: Neorhizobium sp. T25_13; assembly: GCF_002968675.1. NCBI lineage: Bacteria > Pseudomonadati > Pseudomonadota > Alphaproteobacteria > Hyphomicrobiales > Rhizobiaceae > Neorhizobium > Neorhizobium sp. T25_13. The sequence goes on along the minus strand of NZ_PVBI01000011.1, from coordinate 127,939 downwards.
GAACCATGCGCTTTCGTCCGCCGACGATGCATTGCTGATGATGCCGGGCGGCCAGCCGCCGTTGTTCGGCCCCGTCGCCGAGACGATCACGCCGGAGCACCTGGAAAACCTATACGGCGTGCCGATGCGCGTCGTCGAGCTGGCTGGCCCCTCCGGCGAAACCCATCGGGCAGTTCTGCCCGCCTTTGCAGGAATTCGTGCCGCATGACCATCCTGATGATCCAGTCGCATTACCAGGAGCCGTACTCGATGACCCCGCCGGCGTTTGCGGATGCCATCGCCTCCGGCCTCATGAAGGTCGTGCGCGAGATGGAACTGACCGGCGACGATTTCGCGGCGGCGCGCGGGCTGATTACCACCACCCATCTCGATCAGGTCAGTTTCACGCGTTTCGCGGCCGACGTTACCGCTTTTCTCGATCGCGGCGGACGGTGGATCTATCATGGTCATATTCTCCGCCCGATCCTGGCCGAACTCGGCACCTACCGGCCGATTCCCGATCCAAAGCGGGTGGATCTCGTCCAGTCCCGGCTTTACGAGCACCCGATCTTCGCCGGCATCGACCAGAAGATGCTGGAAACCAACCATGGGGTCGCCGGCTTCTATGGCCGCGGCTACAATCCGCCGCCGCAGGGCGCTGTCGTCATCAATGCGCTCGGCCCTGCAAAAGCCCCGGTCGATTGGGTATGGGCGAGGCCGCAGGGTGGGGAATTCCTCTCCCACGCCGGCAACGAATTCTGGGGCTGCGGCGACGATCCCGAAATCAAGAAGCAGTTGGCGAGCCGCGCCGTTGCCTGGCTTGCCGGAGAGCTGAACTGATGAGCATTCTCGCGATCCATCCCGGCGCCTATTACCATATCGAGACGCTCGAAGCGCCGCGTTACGCCCATCACTTCGATAGGCTCGTGCGTCCGGAAGACCTGGCCTCCGTGGATCTTGCCGAACACGCCGTCGTCTTCATTCCCTGCCGCACGCCGGCCGATCGCCTGGCGCCGCATGCCGCGCAGCTTCGCGCCTATCTCGGCCAGGGCGGCACGATCGTCTCTACCGGCGAGACGAACTGGGACGTCTTCCTGCCCGGCATCGCCTTCACCCCGCAGCCCACGAACTGGTGGTGGTGGCTGACGCCCGGCGCCGATCTCGGCGTCCGCATTGCCGCGCCCGGCCACACGTTGTTCAATCGACTTGGACAAGACGATCTCACATGGCATCTGCATGGCTGGTTCGACCCGCCTGATGGTGTCGACGTGCTCGCCGTCAACGGCGAGGGAAAACCCATTCTCTATGTGGACGAGGTGACGACGCCCGGCCGCATGATCATCACCAGCCTCGACCCGTGTTTCCATCACGGGTCACATTTCATGCCGGCGACGACTCGTTTCCTGGACGGTTTCCTGCCCTGGATGCGCGAAGAGCTGGACGGAGCAAGGACAAAATGACAGACAAAATCAACGTTCTCGAAGACGGCAAGCCGCTTTCCTACACCTATGCGGACATGATGCATTTCCACGGCTTCGGCTATCCGGGCGGTGTCGCCCATGCCTTCAAGGTGATGCAGCGGGCCATGCCGCTCTTGAGCCCCGACGGCCCGCCGGAGCGCCGCGAGATCGTCATTCGCACCGCGTTTCGCGGTCCGGGCGCCCGCGATGCCTTCGAAATGGTGACGCGCGGCCTGACCGAAGGCCGCTATACGGTCGACCACGGGTTCGAAAAGCCCGAGCGCGGCAATATTCTCGAACGCTATGTCTTCGAGCTCAGCTATCGCGGCAGGATGGTGACGCTGCAGCTCAAGGAAGGCCATGTTCGCGAGGAATTCATTATCGTCAGCCGCAAACCGGACCGGACGCCGGCCGAAGAGGAACGCCTGGTTTGGCTGAAGCAGGAGATGGCCGACCGGCTGCTCTTGGCACCGGCCGAGGCCGTTTACGAAGAGGCCTGAGCCCTCAGGAGGTAAACAGGTTCCTGAGCTGCGACGGCTGGCAGCGGAGATATTGCGGTGCCGGCTTCACCTGGGCACCGAGTTCCGCTGCCGCATGCCACGGCCAGCGCGGATCGTAGAGAACCGCGCGGGCGATCGCGACGATATCCGCGTCGCCGGTCGAAACGATCGCTTCCGCCTGGGTCGGTTCGGTGATCAGGCCCACCGCCACGACCGGCATCTCCACCACGGCCTTGACGGCGCGCGCCAAGGGCACCTGATAGTTCGGGCCGAGCGGGATTTTCTGTTCGATATGCAGTCCGCCGCTCGACACGTGGATGGCGTCACAGCCCTTTTCGTCCAGCATCTGGGCAAACGCGATGGTCTGGTCGATGTCGAGTCCGCCGTTGACCCAGTCGGTCGCCGAAACGCGCACCGTCACCGCCTTGTCGGACGGGAAGGCCTGGCGCACGGCATCGAAAACTTCCAGCGGAAAACGCATGCGGTTTTCCAGCGAGCCGCCGTATTCGTCGGTACGCTGGTTGGAGAGCGGCGACAGGAACTGGTGCAGCAGGTAGCCATGCGCCGCATGGATCTGGATCGCATCGAGGCCGATCCTTACCGCCCGTACCGCGGAAGCCGCAAACGCGTCGCGCACCTCGTTCAGGCCTTGCCTATCGAGCGCAACGGGGGCCACGTATTTCGGATTGAAGGGGATCGCCGAAGCCGATTGGGTCTGCCAGCCGTTCGGGTGGTCCGGCGCGATCTGGCTGCCGCCGAACCAGGGCTTGTCAGTCGAAGCTTTGCGGCCGGCATGCGCGAGCTGCACCGAGATCGGCATGTCCGACCATTTGCGGATGCTGTCGATCGTGCGGCCCATCGCCTTCTCGGTGGCGTCGTCGTAGAGCCCGACATCCGCATAGGTGATGCGCCCTTCCGGGGTTACTCCGGTCGCCTCGATCGTCAGAAGCGCTGCGCCGGAAAGCGCGAGCTGGCCGAGATGGATGAGGTGCCAGTCGGTCATGCAGCCGTCCTCGGCCGAATATTGGCACATGGGCGCGATGACGATGCGGTTCGAGAGGTCGAGATTGCGGACGCGGATCGGAGAAAAGAGAGCGGGCTGGGCCATGATTGAGTTCCTTTGCGCGATCGTTGGCGCCGAGGAGGGAGGATCGGTGACGCCTGAAATCGATCCCCGCGGTTTTGGCAAATCAACCGGGTCTCATCAAGTCACGCTGACGAGAGCAGCCCTACCAGACGACCGGGTGCGTTTCGCCGGTCAGCACGTTGACGAACCCCTCCGGCGCTCGCTCCGACGGCGCCACCAGCACCCAGCGCCAGGGCGAACACGTCAGCGTCGCAAACGACAGCCGCTCCGGAAAGCCCGGCCACCAGCGCGGCGAGAATGTCGGCTCGTACATCCAGTCGATCGTCTCGCCGGCCTTGTAGAGTACCTGCATTTCCGCATCCAGTTCTTCCGCCGAGCGCGCCGTCATCAGCCCGCCGACCTCGTAGTGGACGCGGGCGATCACCTTGCCGCCGGACACAAGAACCCAGCCGCCCTGCTGTTCGGCGAGCGCATTGGCGACCATCGCCATCGCCTCGTCCGAGGAGCCGACCACCCAGATATTGTGCTTGTCATGCCCGAGCGTCGAGCCGAGTGCCGTGTCCGGCGTGCGCGGTCCGGTGCCGAGCCAGAACATTTTTGACACTTTCGCCTCGCCCGAAAACCGGTCGACGATCGAGAATTTCGTGACGTTGCGGTCGTGGTCGCGCTGGACGGCGCCATCCCTGACTGGCAGTTCCAGGGTGATGAATTCGTCCGACCAGTGGAAGGGCCGCAGCAGGGCGGCATTCGCCGTGGCGCGATCCGCCGGCGCCTCGATGCGGAAATCGGCAGCGGTCACCTGTCGGTCGATCTTCACCGTCTTGATCGCCCATTCAGGCCAATCGATAACCGGACGTGCACCGGTAAACGTCCTGCCTTGCGACACCGGCCTACCATCTGCCCAGACCTTGGCGATCGACAGCTTTTCAACGTCGTCGAGCAGCACGATATCCGCGAAACGGCCGGGCGCGATCGACCCAACCCAGGGCGTCAGCCGCATATGCCGCGCCGGGTTGAGCGTCACGCACTGGATCGCGATTTCCGGCGAAAGGCCGTTCTCGATCGCCAGGCGCACGTTGTAGTCTGTCGCGCCCATTTTCAGCGTGTCGGAGGCGCTGCGGTCGTCGGTGACGAAAGCCACCTGCGACCAGTCTGCGAGGTTCTTCTCGATAAGCCCCCGGATGACCTCCGGCAGCGAATGCGGCCGAAGCTCGATGAACAGCCCGTGCTGCAGCTTCTGCCAGATCTCCTCCAGGAACCAGCCTTCGTGATCGGAGGCAAGGCCGGCGGCGGCAAACGCGTTGATCGAGGCCAGGTCGCGCAGGCCCGCGCCATGTCCCTCGACCACGCCGCGCTGTTCGAAGGTCGCGCCGATCATGCCCCAGAGCCGGTCGTAGGAGGGGTTTGAGGGATCGGAGATCGACGGCCAGTCCATGACCTCGTCGAGACCGGCGACCATCAGGCTTTCGCTCATGAACTGCTTCTGCTCGTCATAACCGAAATAGCCGCCGCCCCACTCATAGGCCGTCGGTGGCACGGCCGAGCCCGGCAGCGGAAAGATCTTCATCGGCGAGCCACGGCGGCGGGCTTCCAGCCAGAATTCCAGGTTGCGGGCACCGTTGACGTTCGAGAATTCGTGGCTCGCCTCGCAGGTCCAGGTGACCCCGTGCGGCATGACGAGAGCCGCTTCCCATTCCGGCGTCAGGTGCGAACTCTCGATATGTTTGTGCGCCTCGCCGAAACCCGGAACAGCCGAGAGATCGGGTTCGTGGCTGCGTTCCGCCACCTCGCCTGCAAAACTGCCCGCCGGCCCCACATAGGCGATCCGCCGTCCCTTGATGACGATCTCCTGGTCCTCAAGCCATGTCCTGCTGTGGACGTCGAGCAGTCTGCCAACCCTCAGCAGCCGGTCCGCAGGCCGTTTGCCGAGCGCCGTCAGCACTAGGTCCTGGCGGATGCGGACTTCGTCGGCCGCGTTGATCAGCAGGTCGTCGGGGAGGCGCGCGGAAACTGTCATCGGAGGAATGCCTGTCGGTTCTGATCGCCGGACCCTAAAGACGATGCCCGGACGTGTAAACCATCGCAAACCGTGCATCGGTTATCGCCCGAGGCCCAAAATCAACCTCCGGTATAGGATGGTTCAAGCCTAAAGAAATTTGTCTCTCTAGGGGTCTATGCCTAATAATTGGGCTTGCGGCGGGACCGTTCAAAAAATAGTATCACCCCCAATTCCCGGGGGTGCCCCAGGGGAGCATCAACGCCGCTTTCGCAAAGGACCCGCCTCATGAAGGCCACTCGTTTCACCCAATTGGCAACTCTTGCTCTCCTGGCGACGCTCGGCGGCACGGCAACGGCAAGCGCCCAGTCGAAGACGCTCACCATCTCGTGGTGGGGCTATAACGGCGAGAAGATGACCGCCAACATCATCGATCCGTTCAAGAAGATCTGCGGCTGCGACATCGTTTTCGAAACCGGCAACAATGCCGACCGCCTCAACAAGCTGAAGCTGCGTGACGGCAAGGGTGTCGATGTCATCTATCTGACCGACAGCTTCTCGCAGCTCGGCATCGAGCAGGGCCTGTTCCAGCCGGTCGATCCGGCGAAGATCCCGAACCTTTCCGAAATCTATGAGCTCGGCCGCGCGCCGCAGGGCAAATACGGCCCGGCCTATACGATCGGCCGTATCGGCCTCGTTTACGACTCTGCCAAGGTCACCCCTCCGATCACCTCCTGGAGCGATCTGTGGCGTCCGGACCTGAAGGGCTCGGTTTCGCTTCCGGGCATCACCACCACGGCCGGCCCCATGGTCGTGGTGCAGGCCGGCAAACATGCCGGCGTCGATCCCTATACCGGCACCGACAAGGCGTTCGAAGCCGTCGAAGCCCTGAAGCCGAACGTGGTCAAGAACTACAATACCGGTTCCGAACTGGTGAACTTGATCTCGACCGGCGAAGTGCGCGTCGCAATCGGCCAGGATTTCACGCTCGCCTCGATGCAGGCCGCGGTGAAGACCATGACCTGGGCGAAGCTCAAGGACGGCGATATCGCCACGCTGAACACGGTCAACATCCCGAAGGGTTCGACAAACGTCGAACTGGCCCACCAGTTCATCAACTTCATCCTGTCGAAGGACGTGCAGCAGAAGGAAGCCGAGCAGGGCGTCGATGCGCCGATCTCCACCAAGGTCCAGCTCACCCCGGACCAGGCGAAGATCTGGACCTACGGCGCCGATCAGGTTTCCAGCCTGACCCGCATCGACTATGCCAAGATGAACGCCGCCAAGACCGACTGGATCGACCGCTGGAACGAGGTTTTCGGCAAGTAGCCCCGGACGTCGCCCGACTGGCGATATCTTTGCATTGAGAACGGAGCGCCGCCATCAACGCGGCGCTCCTGCCTTTGAGAAAGACTGTCGATGAACAAGCTTGCCAGATGGGGTTTGACGATGCCGGCGACGATCGCCGTCGTCCTGCTTCTGGTCATTCCCGTCGTGCTGACGATCGCCACCACGTTCGGCGAGGCGGCCGGTCCGTTTTCCACCTACACGGCCTTCTTCAAGAGCGGCTTCCGCATGGCCGTCCTCTACCGAACCCTTCAAGTCGCCCTGATCACCACGGGCATCGCGCTCGTGGTCGGCTTCATCACCGCATATGTCATCGCCCAGATGCCGGGACGCCTGAAGAGCATCATGATCGTCGCCGCGGTCTTTCCGTTGCTGACCGGCGTCGTCGTCCGCTCCTTCGCCTGGCTGATCATCCTCGGCAAGAACGGCATCATCAACAATGCCCTGATGTCGGTCGGGTTGATCGGCGAGCCCCTGTCGATGCTCTACACCCAAGGCTCCGTCATCGTCGCGATGGTCTATTTGTTCGTGCCGCTGATGATCCTGACGCTGGTCGGGGTGCTCGAGGGAATCCCGCGTGACCTGATCGAGGCGTCAGCGTCGCTCGGCGCCCGGCCGATCCCGACCTTCCTCCAGGTCATCCTGCCGCTTGCAGCCCCCGGTCTCATCGTCGGCGCGGTGCTGGTCTTTACCGGCAGCTTCACCTCCTATGCGACCCCCCAGCTCCTCGGGGGCGAAAAGCAGATGATGATGGGCACCTTCCTCTACCAGCGCGCCATGGTGACCTTCGACTGGGTCGGCGCCTCGACGATCGCCGCCATCATGGTGGTCATAACCATCGGCGTCGTGCTCATCATGAGCCGCATGGCACGCCGGCTCAACCCGATGGCGGTCTGATGGCGACGCGTATTCACCCCCTGCTCGGCGCTTTTGCCATTCTCGTCTTCTTCTTCCTGCTCGCGCCTCTGGTGATCATCGTCGGCTCGGCCCTCAGCGACACGACATTCCTCACCTTCCCGCCGCAGGGGCTGACGCTGCGCTGGTTCGCCAACATCTTCCAGATGGAAGCCTTCCGCCGCACGGCGATCACCAGCCTGCAGGTGGCGCTTCTCGGCACCGGCCTGTCTCTGTTGATCGGCATTCCGGCCGCTTACGCGCTCAATCGTTATCGGGTCGAGCTGCCCCGTTGGCTCTCGACACTGTTCGTGCTGCCGATCCTGGTGCCGGAAATCGTCTTTGGCTTCGCGCTCCTGAAGTCGATCACGATAGGCCTCGGCCTGCCGGTCTTTATCAGCCTTGTCGTCGGCCATGCGCTGCTGATCCTGCCCTATTCGGTGCGCGTCGTCGGCGCTAGCCTCGCCTCCTTCGATTTCTCGATCGAGGAGGCCGCGAGAAGCCTCGGCTGCCCACCGCTCAAAACCTTCATGACCGTGGTGCTGCCAAACATCCGCGCCGGCGTCATCGCCGCCTTTATCCTCGCCTTCATCACCTCCATCAACGACGTGTCGGTCTCGGTCTTCCTGACCGGCCCGGGCATCTCGACGCTGCCGATCCAGATTCTCGCGCATATGGAGCAGTTCTTCGATCCGACGATCGCTTCCGTTTCCGTGCTTCTGATGCTGGTGACCGTCGGCGTCATGGCGATCGTCGAAGCGACGCTCGGCCTCACATTCCTCACCAAGTAGGTTACCGTGACCGTATCTCTGACCATTGAAAACCTCTCGGCCCACTACGGCACCACGCAGGTCCTGAAAGACCTGTCGATCTCCGTTGCGGCGGGCGAACTGGTGTCGCTGCTCGGCTCCAGCGGCTGCGGCAAGACGACGACGCTGCGCCTGGTAGCGGGTTTCCTGCAGCCGACCAGCGGTCGGATCAGGCTCGGCGACCGCGATCTGACGACATTGCCGGCCCATGCCCGCAACATCGGTCTCGTCTTCCAGAGCTATGCGCTTTTCCCGCATCTGAGCGTGCTCGACAATGTCGCCTTCGGCCTGAAGCAGCGTGGCCTCGCCAAGCCGGACCGCACGAAGCGGGCGATGGCGATGCTGGAACGTGTCGGCCTTGCGCCGCTCGCCGACCGCCTGCCGGCAGCGCTGTCCGGCGGCCAGAAACAGCGCGTCGCGCTTGCCCGAGCTCTCGTCATCGAGCCGCCGCTCCTGATGTTCGACGAGCCGCTCTCCAACCTCGATGCCAAGCTCAGGATCGACATGCGCGTCGAAATCCGCCAGCTGCAGCGCGCCAACGGCACCACCTCGCTCTACGTCACCCACGATCAGGAAGAGGCGTTTTCGATCTCCGACCGCGTCGCGATCATGAATGCCGGCCGTATCCTGCAGCTCGATACGCCGGAAGTGCTCTACCAGAAGCCGGCCAGCGCCTTCGTTGCCCGCTTCGTCGGGTTCGAGAACCTGATCCGCATGAAGGTCGTCGACCGCCAGTCGGCAATCGTTACCGCCGAGGCGACCGGCGGCACGCGGCTTCACCTTTCCCAGGATCTGTTTGGCCCGATCAAGGACGATTTCATTCTGGCCTGCCGCGCTGACGGGCTTGCGGTCCGCCGCGAGGGCGAAGGTATCCCGGCAGTCCTCGGGACGCGCACCTATCTCGGCCGTGCCTACCAATACAAATGCCAAACGGCTGCAGGCGAAATCACCGCCAACGGCCCGCTTTCCGACCCCTTGGATGCCGGCGCCCGGGCGGTGCTCACACCGCTGCCGGAGCAGTGCTGCATCCTCGATCCGGAAAACTGAACCCGAAATAGAATACGAACCGGGCCGTTTGCCGGGGGCGTTGACGCAAGTCAAACCCCCGAAGCGGTCCGTATGTCAGCACATCATGGTCACAATCCTTCAACCGGCAGCGTATTTGCGCTGTGAGGCCAAAGACCATGAATTACGTCTCAGAAACACTCTGGCTGTCGATCGGCACCTTCCTGGCGTTGCTCGCGGCCGCCTACACCCATGACAGCCTGTTTGCGGCCCATATGTGGGTCCTGTTCTTCGTGCTGCTGATCAGCACGACCGTCTTGATGCGCAGGATCTCCTTCGCGCCGCAGGCGCCCGCGATAAGCCTGCCGCCAAAGTCCGAATATTTCGACGAGGTGGTCAAATACGGCACCATCGCCACGGTTTTCTGGGGCGTCGTCGGTTTCCTGGTCGGCGTCGTCATCGCACTCCAGCTTGCCTTTCCTGACCTGAACATCGAACCCTGGTTCAATTTCGGCCGCCTGCGACCGCTGCACACTTCGGGCGTCGTCTTTGCCTTCGGCGGCAATGCACTGATCACCACATCGTTTTATGTGGTTCAGCGCACCTGTCGCGCCCGCCTTTTCGGCGGCAATCTCGCCTGGTACGTGTTCTGGGGTTATCAGCTTTTCATCGTCATGGCGGCGACCGGCTATCTGCTCGGCATCACGCAGTCGCGCGAATATGCCGAGCCGGAATGGTATGTGGACCTCTTCCTGACGGTCGTCTGGGTCGCCTATCTCGCCGTTTTCCTCGGTACGATCCTGAAGCGCAAGGAGCCGCATATCTATGTAGCGAACTGGTTCTATCTCGCCTTCATCGTAACCATCGCCATGCTGCACGTGGTGAACAACCTGGCGGTTCCGGTCTCCTTCCTCGGCGTGAAGAGCTATTCGGCCTTTTCGGGCGTCCAGGATGCGCTGACCCAGTGGTGGTACGGGCATAACGCGGTCGGTTTCTTCCTGACCGCAGGCTTCCTCGGCATGATGTATTATTTCGTGCCGAAGCAGGTCAATCGCCCGGTCTATTCCTACCGGCTGTCGATCATCCACTTCTGGGCGCTGATCTTCCTCTATATCTGGGCCGGCCCGCATCACCTGCACTATACGGCGCTGCCCGACTGGGCCCAGACGCTCGGCATGGTCTTTTCGATCATGCTCTGGATGCCCTCCTGGGGTGGGATGATCAACGGCCTGATGACGCTCTCGGGCGCCTGGGACAAGATCCGCACCGATCCAATCGTCCGCATGATGATCATCGCCATCGCCTTCTACGGCATGTCGACCTTCGAAGGCCCGATGATGTCGATCAAGGCGGTCAATTCGCTCAGCCACTATACGGACTGGACGATCGGCCACGTGCATTCCGGTGCGCTCGGCTGGGTCGGCATGATCTCCTTCGGCGCCATCTACTACATGACGCCCAAGCTATGGAACCGCGAGCGGCTCTACAGTCTCGATCTGGTCAACTGGCACTTCTGGCTCGCCACCCTCGGCATCGTCGTCTACGCCGCCGTCATGTGGGTTGCCGGCGTCCAGCAGGGCCTGATGTGGCGCGAATACGACAACCAGGGCTTCCTGGTCTATTCCTTCGCCGAAACGGTCGCGGCCATGTTCCCCTACTACCTGCTGCGTGCGGTGGGTGGTGCCATGTACCTCGCAGGCGGGCTCATCATGGCCTTCAACGTCACCATGACCATCCTCGGTTATCAACGGCAGGAGCGGGTTCGGGGTGGTGCTTCCCCCGCCGCTCTCCAGCCGGCCGAATAAGGAGGGAACCACTCATGTCCATTCTCGACAAACATCACTACATCGAACGCAACGCGACCCTGCTCCTGGTCGGCTCGCTGCTCGTCGTCTCGATCGGCGGCATCGTGGAAATCGCACCGCTCTTCTATCTCGAAAACACCATCGAGAAGGTGGAAGGCATGCGGCCCTATTCGCCGCTCGAGTTGGCCGGGCGCGACATCTACATCCGCGAAGGCTGTTATGTCTGCCATAGCCAGATGATCCGCCCCTTCCGCGACGAGGTGGAGCGCTACGGTCATTACAGCCTGGCGGCCGAATCCATGTACGACCATCCGTTCCAGTGGGGGTCGAAGCGCACAGGCCCCGATCTCGCCCGCGTCGGCGACCGCTACTCGAACGAATGGCACGTCCAGCACCTGATCGAACCACGCGACGTCGTGCCGGAATCGGTGATGCCGAGCTACGCCTTCCTCAAGGAGACGCCGCTCAAGATCACCGACGTCTCCATGGAGCTGAAGGCGAACCGCGCGGTCGGCGTCCCCTATTCGGACGAAATGATAGCGAGCGCCAAGGCGGACCTTTCCGCCCAGGCCGATCCGAACGCCGACACGTCCGGCCTGCTCGCCCGCTATCCCAAGGCCAAGGTCGGCGATTTCGACGGCAATGCCCAGAGTCTCACGGAGATGGATGCGCTGGTCGCCTATCTGCAGATGCTCGGCACGCTGGTCGATTTCTCGACCTACGACGATGCCGCCGGTTACCGCTGAGGGGACAAATCCATGGAATTCTACACGGCCATGCGCCACTTCGCCGATAGCTGGGGTCTGCTCGCCATGACCCTGTTCTTCCTCGGCGTTCTCGTCTTCACCTTGCGCCCCGGCGCGAAAGCCTCTGCAGACGAGGCCGCCCGGATCCCTCTGAAGGAGGATTGAACATGCCGGAAAAACATATGGCGGAAAAACATATCGACCAATTGAGCGGCGTTGAGACCACCGGCCACGAGTGGGACGGCATCCGCGAGCTCAACAATCCGCTGCCGCGCTGGTGGCTCTGGACCTTCTATGCCTGCATCCTGTGGTCGGTCGGATATGCGATCGCCTACCCTTCCATTCCGCTCCTGACCGACGCGACGAAAGGCCTGCTTGGTTATTCGAGCCGTGCCGAGCTTGCGGCAGATCTCGATGGTGCGAAGGCTGCCCAAGGCGGCATCCTGGAGGAAATCTCCAGTTCGTCGCTGGAAGAGATCGTCGCCGACCCCCAGCTTAGCCAGTTTGCAATCGCAGGGGGCGCTGCCGCCTTCCGCGTCAACTGCACCCCGTGCCACGGCACGGGTGCCGCCGGCGGGCAGGGCTACCCCAATCTCAACGACAACGACTGGCTGTGGGGCGGCGATGTCAACGCTCTTTATCAGACGATCGCCCATGGCATCCGCGATCCCGCCGACGGCGAGACCCGCATTTCAGAAATGCCGGCCTTTACGGATATGCTGAAGCCGGACGAGGTGCGCCAGGTTGCGGCCTACGTGGTGAGCCTCACCGGAACCCCGCGCGATCCAGCGATGGTCGAGCCCGGAAAGCAGCTTTTCACCGACAATTGTGTCTCATGTCATGGCGAGAAGGCCGAGGGCAACCGCGACCTTGGCGGGCCGAGCCTTGCCGACGCGATCTGGCTGAAGGCTCGCGGCGAGGCGGAGATTGCCAGGCAGATCCAGGCCCCGAAACACGGCGTCATGCCGGCCTGGGGAGCCCGCCTAGGAGACGTCGCCGTCAAGCAGCTCGCCGTCTACATTCACTCGCTCGGCGGCGGGGAATGATCAGGCTTCCGCCGACAGATACCGCAGCTCGATACCGGCCGGGGCGCGAATGCCCCGGTCGTTCGTCAGGAAGACATCGCATCCGAGAGCTTCGGCGGTGGCGACGTGGATGGCATCAATGAGCTTCATGTTGAGTTCGGCGCCGAGGGCGGCGGCGCGCTTGATGAGAGCAAGACTGACGGGCGCGAGTGAGATAAACTCAGCATTGCTCAAAATGGCGAGGAAAACAGCCGAAACATCCGGAGCATCGCGAGGTACCCCGCGTAGGCATTCACCGAACGTGATCTCGCTGGAAAATAACCTCCATTCACTTCCGATGAAGGCCATCACGGCGTTTTCAGCCAGGGATTTGAACGCGGGTAAACCATCGACGTAGTAGATCAGGACATTGCTGTCGACATAGACCTTACCGGTCATATTGACGATCTTCGCGGAATTCGCGGATCTGGCGATCGATCTCTTCCGCGGATCGGCCAGGACGTCCCAGCGCATCGATCCGCGCAGACATTTCACGGAGGAAAGCCCGCCGTCTCTCTATCTCCGACCGATCCGGCGCGTCGACGACGGCTGGGGGAAGATCCTTCAGCTTGTCGACGACGACCTCTGCACGTGAACGATTGATACGAGCGGCGGCGGCATCAATCCGCGACAGCATCTCGTCATCCACCTCGATTTCCAGCTTATGCAGGCCCATGGTCTTCTCCCGGTTGCGGTGAAGAATAGTGCATTTTGCAGGTCCCCGCCAGAATGTCGCGGTCTGCTGCCTTCGCCCGTTGACTTTAGTCAAGGGAGATTGCTCGCCCCGGTGCGAGACTACGGCCACAAAGGATCGGCCAATGAATCTCTACACCGCCTCCCATCTGCAGCAGAACGGTTCTTCCGTTGAGCGCATCGATGTCCAGCCCGTGCATTCGCCGGGCAAGCCGCTTTACGAGAAGCGCAAGAAGATATTTCCCAAAAGGGCCGAAGGGCGCTTCCGTCGCTTCAAATGGCTGGTGATGCTGATAACCCTCGGCATCTATTACCTCACTCCCTGGATCCGCTGGGACCGCGGTCCCTTTGCGCCCGATCAGGCGGTGCTCGTCGATCTTGCGAGCCGCCGTTTCTATTTCTTCTTTATCGAAATCTGGCCGCAGGAATTCTTCTACGTCGCCGGGCTTCTGGTGATGGCCGGTTTCGGCCTTTTCCTGGTGACCTCGGCCGTCGGTCGCGCCTGGTGCGGTTATGCCTGTCCGCAGACGGTCTGGGTCGATCTCTTCCTTGTCGTCGAGCGCTTCTTCGAGGGCGACCGCAATGCCCGCATCAAGCTCGACACCGCGCCCTGGAGCCTCGACAAGCTCTGGAAGCGCGTCGCCAAACACGCTACCTGGCTGGCCATCGCGGTGGCGACCGGCGGCGCCTGGATCTTCTATTTCGCCGACGCGCCCTCGCTCGCCTTCGATTTCGTCACCGGCCAGGCGGCGCTCATCGCCTATTCGACCGTCGCGACCCTGACGGCCACCACCTACGTGCTCGGCGGACTGCTGCGCGAACAGGTCTGCATCTACATGTGCCCCTGGCCGCGCATTCAGGCTGCCATGCTGGACGAGAGTTCGCTGGTCGTCACCTATAACGACTGGCGCGGCGAACCGCGCAGCCGCCATGCCAAGAAGGCGGCAGCAGCCGGCCAGCCGGTCGGCGATTGCGTCGATTGCAACGCCTGCGTGGCGGTCTGTCCCATGGGCATCGACATCCGCGAAGGCCAGCAGCTGGCCTGCATCACCTGCGCGCTCTGTATCGACGCCTGCGACGGCGTGATGGACAAGATCGGCAAGCCGCGCGGCCTGATCGCCTATGCGACGCTCGACGAATACGACGCCAACATGGCGCTTGCGACAAACGGCAGCACGACGCCGATCGACCCTGTGCGGGTGCGCAATCCGGACGGTTCCTTCATCGACAAGGTCCGCCACTTCGACTGGAGGGTGATCTTCAGGCTCCGCACGCTGATCTATTTCGGCGTCTGGTCTGCCGTCGGTCTCGGCCTCGTCTTCGCGCTTCTCGCGCGCGACCGGCTGGAGGTCAACGTGCTCCATGATCGCAACCCGCAATTCGTGCTGGAATCGGATGGTTCCATCCGCAACGGCTACACGATCCGGCTGCTCAACATGATCCCGGAGCCGCGCACGATCATGGTCTCGATGGAAGGCCTGCCCGAAGCGACGATGAAGATCTCCGGCGTCACGGACGTACCGGGCCGCCTCTTCGCGGTGCAGGTGGAGCCCGACAAGACGCTTGCCTTGAAGGTTTTCGTGACCCTGCCCAAGGATGCCGTTTCCTCCGAGGCCGTCGATTTCCACTTCATCGCCGAGGACCGGTCGAGCCACGAAAAGGACAGCTATTCAGCCGTCTTCAACACACCGGGAGCCAGAAAATGAGCCCGACAAAAATGAACGCGATCCCTGCAAAATCCTTCGTATTCACCGGCTGGCACATGGTCGGCGTGCTGGTGCTCTTTTTCGGCACCATCATCTCGGTCAATTTCTACATGGCCTATAACGCGGTCACCAGCTGGAGCGGGCTGGTAGCGGAAAACACCTATGTCGCCAGCCAGCAGTTCAACGGCAAGGCGGCCGAGGCGAGGACGTTGACGGCGACCGGCGTCACCGGCCGCATCACCGTCAATGGCTCCGATGTCCGTTACGAGGTCTTCCACCCGAAGAACGGGCCGGTCGCCGCTGATGGGCTGACGCTGAAGTTCAAACGACCGGTCGGCGAACATCAGGATTTCGAACTCGACCTCGTTCCCGTCGGCCAGGGGATATTCGTAGCCACCCATGAAATCCTGCCAGGCCATTGGATCGTCGATGCGAGCGCCATCCGGGATGGCAAGCGCATCCTGCATCAAGCCGAACGCATCTCGGTTTTGAGGAGGGCGGAATGAGCTGCTGCGCGCCTGGAGCCGAAGGCTATTCGGACCTTCCGCTTCCGTCCTCCGAGGAACTGACGCTGTCCAGCCGGATGATTTCCCCTGGCTTGCGCCAGACCGATCTCAGCGTTCCGCAGGTCCATTGCGGCACCTGCATCGCGACGATCGAGAAGGCGCTCAATGCGCTGCCGTCGGTAGAGCGGGCACGGGTCAATCTCTCCACCAAACGCGTTTCGATCATTTGGCGGGAAAAGGCCGGAGATGTCGACACGGATCCGGTCGAGCTGGTCAGGGCGATCGTCGACGCCACCGGCTATGATGCGCATCTTTTCTCGAATGCCGAGGAGGTCGGCGAAAAGCTGCAGCGCGACCTCATCCGCGCCGTCGCGCTCTGCGGTTTTGCGGCGGCAAACATCATGCTGCTTTCGGTTTCGGTATGGTCGGGTGCCGATGCCTCGACACGCGACATGTTCCACTGGATATCGGCACTGATCGCCGCGCCGGCGCTGATCTATGGCGGCCGTTTCTTCTATCAATCGGCCCGGAATGCGCTCAGCCGCCGCCGCACCAACATGGACGTGCCGATCGCGCTCGCCATCACGCTTTCCTATGCGGTGTCGCTCTGGGAAACCATGCATCATGGCGAACATGCCTGGTTCGACGCGACGGTGTCGCTGTTGTTCTTCCTGCTGATCGGCCGCACGCTCGACCATGTCATGCGCGACCGGGCTCGAGCCGCGATCAGCGGCCTCGCACGCCTGTCGCCCCGCGGCGCCACGGTTATCGGTCCGGACGGCTCGCGCGACTATCGCCCGGTGGACGAAATACGGCCGGGCGACCGGGTGGCGATTGCGGCCGGTGAGCGGGTGCCGGTCGATGGGCTCGTCGAGAGCGGCGCAAGCGATATCGACGTCTCGATCGTCAATGGCGAAAGCGCGCCGAGGCCGGTCCGTGCCGGGGACATGATACAGGCAGGAACGCTCAACCTCACCGGTTCGCTGGGGCTGAGAGCGACGGCCGCGGCGAAGGATTCCTTCCTGTCCGAAGTCATTTCACTGATGGAGGCGGCAGAGGGTGGACGGGCGCGCTATCGTCGGATCGCCGATCGCGCGGCGCAATATTATTCTCCTGCCGTCCATTTTCTGGCGCTTGCCGCTTTTCTCGCCTGGGGTTTCATCGGCGGCGACTGGAAACACGCGATGCTGGTGGCAATCGCCGTGCTGATCATCACCTGCCCCTGCGCGCTCGGCCTGGCCGTTCCGGTGGTGCAGGTGGTCGCTGCCGGCCGGCTGTTCCGGAACGGCATCATGGTCAAGGACGGTTCGGCCATGGAACGGCTTGCCGAGATCGACACGGTGCTCTTCGACAAGACCGGCACGCTGACCCTCGGCCGGCCGCGGCTGCTGGATGTCGAGCGGTTCGACAGGAAGCAGCTTGCCCTGGCCGCCGGCCTCGCCGCCCATTCGCGCCACCCTCTCTCCCAGGCGCTTGCGATGGCGGTATCCGGCCCGGTTGCGGTCTTCGAGACGGTCACTGAAATCCCGGGGCGCGGCCTCGAAGCGGTGACGCCCGCCGGCGTCTACCGTCTCGGCAACCGCCGCTTCGCTCTGTCAGTGCCGGACGACGGAAGTCCGGGCAATAGCGTGACCGAGACGGTTCTCTCGCTCGACGCCAAGGAAATAGCCACCTTCCGGTTCGATGATTCGCTCCGCCCCGGCGCCCTGACCGCCACGGCATCCCTCGCGGCAAGCGGTTTCGAGACGGGCATACTATCGGGTGACCGGCGCCGGGTGGTTGCCGATCTCGCCACCCGCCTCGGCCTCGAACATTGGCAGGCGGAGCTTTCGCCGAGACAGAAGGCGGAGTTCTGCACCTCGCTCGAAGCAAGTGGCCGCAAGGTGCTGATGGTCGGAGATGGCATCAACGATGCCCCGGCGCTCGCCGCAGCGCATGTTTCGATCGCGCCGGCGACGGCGGCGGACGTCGGCCGTCAGGCCGCCGACTTCGTATTCATGCGCGACAGCCTCGAAGCGGTGCCGCTGGCGCTCGATATCTCGCGGCGCGCCGGCCGGTTGATCCGCGAGAATTTTGCGCTTGCCATCGGCTATAATGTCATCGCCGTGCCGATCGCGCTTGCCGGTTATGCGACGCCGCTGATTGCCGCCGTTGCCATGTCCACGTCGTCGATCATCGTCGTCGCCAACGCCCTCCGGCTCGGCGGATCGGGAAGCAGTGCCGAGGCCGATGCGGCGGAGAGCCACGGTCGAGCAAAAACCCCTCCCGAGGAGGCCCGCGTCGCATGAACATGCTGATCTATCTCATCCCGATCGCGCTTTTCCTCGGTGGTCTTGGCCTCTTCGCCTTTCTCTGGTCGCTGAAGAGCGGCCAGTACGACGATCTCGAAGGCGCCTCCTGGCGCGTGCTTCAGGACGACCCGCCGGAATGAATCAGGAATCTTGGGCAAAGGCAGGCCCCAATGCGGGTGCCGCCAGCCACTCAGGCATTTCTTGGGCGATTGTCAAAAAAAGGACCGCAGATGCAGCCCTTTTGAAACCCTGCTCAGTCCAGCAGTTCGCGAAGCCGCACCGCGAGCTCCCTGGCGGTGTAGGGTTTCTTTAGCCAGCTACCGGATTGGGCGAGCTCGCGTCCGGCGATGGCCGGTTCGGCATAGCCGGAGGTGAACAGCACCTTCATGCCGGGCCGTCTGGCGCGCACTTCGGCCGCCAGTTCGTCACCCGTCATTCCGCCTGGCATCACGATATCGGTGAAAAGAAGGTGGATGCCGTCGTGCTGGCCGAGCTGGTCCAGCGCCTCCTGGCCGTTCGAGGCTTCGATAACGCCGTAACCGAGCTGCGTCAGCCGGGACACGGCGATGCGCCGGACGCGAGGATCGTCCTCGACGACGAGGATCTTTTCGGTGCCGCCGGGAATGGTGGCCTGCTTCGAGCCGGCCTCGACGGTAAGCGGACCCGCCGCCTCCGTCTTGCGCGCCACCGGCAGGAAAATCCGCACGCTCGTGCCCTGTCCCGGCTCGCTATAGAGCTGGATATGCCCGCCGGACTGTTTGGCGAAACCGTAGACCATGCTGAGGCCGAGACCTGTTCCCGCGCCCAGGCCCTTGGTGGTGAAGAATGGCTCGAAAGCCTTGTCCTTGACGTCGGAAGGCATGCCGACGCCCGTATCGGTGACGGAGATCAGCACGAAATCGCCGGTGCGGACATCGGGATACATCTGCGCATAATCGACATCCAGCCTGACGCGGGAGATCTCGATCGTCAGCTTGCCGCCGCGCGGCATCGCGTCCCGGGCATTGAGCGTCAGGTTGAGAAGCGCGTTCTGGAGCTGCGATGCGTCGACCAGCGCTTCGTTGGAAACGCCGGTAACGGTGGTGCGAAGCTCGATCGTTTCCCCGAGCGTTCGCCTGAGAAGCTCCGAGAAGCCGGAGACGAGATTGCCGACATCCGCGAGCTTCGGGTTGAGCGGCTGGCGCCGTCCGAAGGCCAGAAGCTGGCCTGTCAGTTTGGCGCCGTCTTCCGCAGCACCCTGGGCTTCATGCAGCAGTTCCAGCAGGCCTGCATCCGCGACCTTGTTCTCGATCATCTCCAGATTGCCGCTGATGACGGTGAGAAGATTGTTGAAATCGTGCGCCAGGCCGCCAGTCAGCTGGCCGATCGCTTCCATTTTCTGGGCCTGGCGAAGTTCTTCTTCGATCTTGTGACGGCTGGTGAGGTCGCGGACGAAGCCGGTGAAAATGCGTTTTCCATTGGTGACGGCCTCACCGACCGAAAGCTCCATCGGAAACGTGCTCTTGTCCTTGCGCTGCCCAGTCACGACGCGGCCGTAGCCGATGATCCGGCGCTCGCCTGTGGTGAGGTAGCGCGAGATATATCCGTCATGGGCTTCGCGATCGGGCGATGGCATCAGCATCTTCACATTCTGCCCGCAGACTTCGTCGGACGAGTAGCCGAACAGCTGCTCGGCCGCGGTGCTGAAGGAGGAAATGCAGCCGACTTCGTCGATGACGATCATCGATTCCGGAACCGTATCCAGAATGGAGCGCAGATGCGCTTCGCGTTCGGCAAGATCGTTCTGCACCCTTTTCATCTCGGTAATATCGTTGTTTGTTTGGATGATGATCGAAGGTCCGTCGCTCGACGGATTGACGGCCACCCAGCGGCTCGCCACGACGACGGAGTGACCGTGCCTGTGGCGATGGACGACCTCTCCCTGCCAGGTATGGTAGGTCTGGACGTGACGGCGGATCTCGTCGAGCGGCTCGGGAAACTGCGTCGCCAGCAGCTCGTGGACGACCCTTCCGAGAGCCTCCTCCCGATGCCAGCCGTAAAGCTGCTCGCAGCCGCTCGTCCAGCGGCTGATGATGCCGTCCACGCCGTGGACGATGAGGTTGGCATCGTCGAGAAGAAGAGTGACGGCATCGAGTTGGCTTTCCGTCGTGGCTTCGGGTCCTGTCTTGCCGATCATGTCCAATCCGTCTAATGGCGCCGTCGCTCGCCGAGAGCGATCAGGTCGCGCCGCATGTCCCCACAGTCATCGTCGTCACCGGCGAGTTGCGCAAGCATCCCCGGCCGTTCGATTCTTATGGAATGACGGGCGGCCGGGTCCAGAACATTCAACACGCCTTTGCCGATAAGCCTGGTGATAGTACGCGAAACGGTCTCGATCGTCAGTCCGAGATAGTCGGCCATGTCCTGCCGGCTCATGGAGAGCTCGACGACCGGCTGCGCATTGCGTTCGGCCATCGCGCGTTTCAGGTATCTCAGAAGGAAGGTGCAGAGCCGCTCTTCCGCGCTTTTGCTCGACAGGAGCACCATCTGGTCCTGGGCTGCGGCCATTTCGTCGCAGACGCGGGCAAAGACCTTCGGCCTCAGGCTCTCGGAATTGATGATGGCTGCCTCGAATTGCCGACGCGCCAGCCGGCGGACCTTCGCCGTGGTGATGGCTTCCGCAGTGTAGATATAATTATCCCGGAACGACACGCCGATCATATCGCCGGCATGCAGAAACCCTGTAATGACCCGGCGTCCGTCCGAAATGATCCGGAAAACGCGCAGCGTCCCCTCCATGACCTCGAAGATATGCCTGGCCTCGTCGCCCTCGAAGAACAGGGCCTGGCCGGCCGACAGATATTCCACAGGCTGCTTCGCGAACAGCGAATGGAGACAATCCGGTTCGTCGAGCGGTCTTGCTGCTGCCGTGTTGAAGGTCTTCGCATAATCCGTGACAAACATGAAACTGCCCCTATCCGTTTGGTTAAGGCAGTTGACCGAATCCCGGTAACGCGCGAATGCTAGTCGTGTGAAAGACGGTTCTAATTGGTAACAATCTGTAACACGCCGGTTCCCTGCTGATGTCATCCCCCGCAAGCTCAGCCAACATCCTCGTCGTCGACGACGATCCCCGAATCCGCCAGATGCTGACGCGGTATTTCGAGGGCGAAGGATATGCCGTCAGCGCGGTATCCGACGGACAGGAAATGCGCGCTCAGCTGAAACGGCAGGAGGTCGACATCATCCTCCTCGACCTGTCGTTGCCCGGCGGCCAGGACGGTTTTGACCTTGCCCGGGAAATCCGGATGCAATCGGACGTTCCGATCATGATGCTGACGGGCCGCGACGACGTGGTCGACCGGATTATCGGGATCGAGATCGGTGCAGATGACTATATCGCCAAGCCGTTTCACCTGCGCGAAGTGCATGCGCGGCTGAAATCGATCCTCAGGCGGCGCCAGCCGGCTCAGCCGAAGCAGGAGGAAAACGAGGAGAAGATCGTCCGTTTCGAAGGATGGACGCTCAACCTTTCCAGGCGCCAGCTGCTGTCTAACGAAGATGGCGAAGTCGAGCTGACGACGGGCGAATTCGACATGCTGGCGGCCTTCGTGCAGCATGCCGGCCGGGTGCTGACGCGCGATTTTCTGATGGACGCGACGAGAGGACGGCAGCTCGACGCCTTCGACCGCACGATCGATGCCCAGATCGTCCGGCTGCGCCGCAAGATCGAGGCGGATGCCAAACATCCCCAGCTCATCAAGGCTGTTCGCGGCGTCGGTTACATTTTCACCGGCAAGCTCGGCTGATCAAAAAACGACCTGCCTGTCCGCCGCGGAAAGCCCGGCGAAAGCTCTTTCCCTGATATCGTCCGCATCGGAGCCCTGCAGCGGAATCGGCCCCAAAGGCAGGTCGTGGTCCACCGGCCTGCCGACCGAAATCGGCAGCAATTCCAGTCTTTTGCACGTACCGTCATCGGCAAGCGTCAAGCGGATCGCGGCACTGCGCCAGACATCGACATGCTTTTCGTCATAGGTCGCCGGCCGCCCGGTGTGAAAGACGAAGTTGCCGAGGCCGGCGACGATCACCCGCCCGCGATAAAGGATGAGCGGCTGCATGACCGGCGCGCCGGTACCAAGCACCAGGTCCGCGCCGCAGTCGATCAGGCCGCGACAGAGATCGAGCAGCCAGTCGGGCGTTGTTTTCCAGTTCGAATCCCAGTGATGGCCGTGGAGCGCCACCGCCACCAGATCCCCTATCGCCTTTGCGGCATCGATGCCGTCGACGAGCCGCTGCATATCCGTCTCGTCCGCCGTCCAGCGTGCACCGATGGCGTCGCCGGCAGCGACGGGAGTGCCGAAGACCTCCAGTTCCGGGCGTTCGCCCGCATCATAACCCACTGCAGCACGTGCCGCGCCGCGTTTGTCGTCGCCGAGGGTCCCGACTATCCTCTTCAGCGTCTCGAATTCTTCGGCCGGCACGCTCACTGTCCGCTTCATCCGCAAGGGGGCAATGCCGCCGCGCTCGGTCGAGGCATAGTTGATGTCCGGCTGCGGCCCGAGATCGACGGAGAAGATGGCGAGAGACTGCTCAGGTCCCGGCACGATGACCGGCGCGGCGGCCTGCTCGATATCCCGCCCGCTGCCGGCAAGCTTCAGCCCGGCCGCTTCCACCGCGGCGCGCGTCGACGCGATGCCCGGCGGGCCGAGGTCGAAGGCGTGGTTATTGGCATGCGTCACCGCGTGAAAGCCGAGTTCCCGGATGGAAATCAGCGCATCCGGGGAAGCCAGATGCAGCGTCTTCGTCTTGGTGGGCCATGCCCCTGCCGTCTCCACCGTCGCCTCGAGATTGCCGAAGACAACATCCGCCTCGAGGAAATCCTGGACCTCGGCCTGTCCCTCGCCATGGAGGTCGAGGGGGCCGTGGATCAGGATCTGGCCGGTAACGGCGACGGTGAGCATGGCCTCGTTCATTTCGCGATGGGCTTCAGCGCCGCCATTGCCACTCTACCGACGATCGGCAGGCGGATGGCGGATGCACGCATATCATCGCAGAAAACGGTGTTGCGGGCCACTTGGCTTGTGCGTCCCCGGCCCTCCGGCGCATAGCTATTTGGATTGATGTCGTACTTCGGGAAATTGGATGATGAGATATCAACCCGGATGCGGTGGCCCCTGGCGAACAGGTTGGCGGTCGCGAACGGCTCGATCGTCACCTTGAACACCTCATCCTTGACAATCGGCTCCGGCTTTTCGAAGGAGTTGCGATAGCGGCAGCGGATGATCCCGTCGGTTATGTTGAGCGCGTAGCCGGTCGGGTAATCCTTGCTCGGCGGATAGACGTCGACGAGTTTCGCGGTGAAATCCGTGTCCGGCGCATCCGACGAGACATAAAGTTCGACCGTGATCGGCCCGACCACGGCGACATCTTCGGCGAGCGGCTCGGTCTCGAAGGAGAGCACGTCGGCACGCGCCGAAAGCGGCAGGCCCGGATGTTTCGAGCCGTAGAATTTGTCGCCCTCGCGTTGGTCGAAGCCGCCGCCTTCGAAGATCGGTTGGCCGCTCGTCAGCGATCCGCCGATCGTCGGAACCGGGTTCTTCGGGTCGAAGTCGTAGGTGAAGGGGGAAGCCTCCGCCTTCGGCCTGTCGGTCGAAAGCGAGCCGTTTTCATGGATATAGTAATTTCGGAATTCTGTTCCCGGCAGCGGCCAGTCGGCCGCCTCGATCCAGTGCCCGCCATGATCCAGCCGGCCGTCCGCGTTGCGCGTGCCGGACCCGCCACCCATCACGAAAGCCCGCACCACCGGCTCCTGCGCAACCGTGTTGTCCTTGCCCTTCAGCCAGTGGTCGAACCAGTTGCGGCGGAAGGATAGCCAGCTTTCCATCACATTGCCGCCAAGCGGTGCGGCCGGCCCGAAGGAGGTGTCGCCGGCAAGCGTCGCATTGCGGTTGCCGTGCAGCCAAGGCCCCATGATCAGCTGCAGCGGTCGGCTGTCCTTGCCGGAAAGTCCGCGATAGTTGTCGAGCGTCGATTTCACATAGGCGTCGTACCAACTCGACATCAGCACGACAGGCACTTCCGGAAAGGTCTCGTAGAAACCTTCCATGTAAAGCCCGACCCGGCGCCAGCTTTCGTCGAACGTGCCGCTGCGCCACTGGTCGAGCAGGTAGCTTTCATATTCCGGCATCCAGCGCACCGGAGAATTGCCTTCGCTCCAGGGCATGACGTTGAACCATGCGTGAAGGTCCTCCGCCTCGATCGCCGCACGGGCAACCTCATTGCCCTCGCCGATCGCCTGGTTATAGGCCCAGGTCGCCTGCTTCAGTTCGAAGGCGCCGCCCTGGCGGATGCCGCACTGATAGGCGTTCGAGAATCCGCCCGAATCCATCACCATGCAGGCCAGCCCCGGCGGGTTCAGGCAGGCGAGCGCTGCTTGAGTATGGGCCGCATAGGAAAGGCCCATCGTCCCGAACTGGCCGTTCGACCACGCCTGTTCCACCAGCCAGCAGGCGGTATCGTAACCGTCGGCGGCTTCCGAAATGTATTTGCTGAATTCGCCCTCGGAATTGTAGCGGCCGCGGCAATCCTGGTAGATCACGGCATATCCCGCCCGGACGAAATAGCTCGCAACCTCATGGCGCTTCATCGGCTCCGCCATGCCCACTTCGATCTCGGAACGCGAGCGCTCCGCCTTGCCGTAGGGCGTGCGTTCCATGATCGCCGGAAGCCGGCCTTCGATCGCCTTGCCGTCCTTGGCGGGCCGGTAGACGTCGGTCGCCAGCCTCACGCCGTCGCGCATCGTCACCATCACATCCCGTTCGACGACCACGTCGTCGGCAATCACCTCGAAGCGCGATGGCGTCAGAGTATCCATGTCCATATCCTCGAATTTGCAAATCAATTCCGGGCCAGCCCCACCACACGTCAGGCCGGCCCGGGATATGCCGCGGCTCCAGGAGAGAGGGCCGCAGCAAACTGTTGAGTGCGGAAAGACTTACTTGGCGATGCCGGCGAGCGTCGCGGCGGTGTCTTCCGTCATGTTGGCGACATAGGAGAGGTTTGCCTTGCCGGCCCAGTGAACCTTCTGCCAGTAGAGCGGGATGACTGGAATGTCGGAAAAGACCAGCTTGGTCGCCTTCTGCAGCAGTTCCACGCGCTTCTTGACGTCGAATTCGGCGGTGGCGGCACGCATCGCATCGTCGAAGGCCGGGTTCGAATATTTCGTCCGGTTGAACGAGCCGGTGCCCGCATCCTTGTTGGCCGTCATCAGCAGGTTGCGAAGACCCGTGGCGGAGGTTGGCGTAGAGTTGCCGAGCGAGAAGATGAAGGCTGAGAATTCGCCGGCCCCGGCGCCCTTGGTGTAGACGTTATAGGGCTGAGCGACGACGCCGTTCACCTTCAGGCCGCCGCGCGCGAGCATCTGGCCGAGCGCCTGCGCCACTTCCGCATCGCCCGGGAAGCGGTCGTTGGAGGTGTGGATGGTGATGCCGAAACCGTCCTTGTAGCCGGCTTCCGCAAGCAGCTTCTTGGCGTTTTCAGCGTTCATGGCGGGCGCCGCGATCGACGGATCGTTGCCGGCGACGCCCTTCGGAACCAGCTGGCCTGCAGCTTCCGCCGAACCGTCGAGAATCCGGTCGATGATCAGCTGGCGGTTGACCAGCTCGGAGAGCGCCTGCCGGACCTTGATATCCTTCAGCGGGTTCTTGTCGAGCGGCTTGCCTTCCTTGTCGGTGATGAAGGGCGTCTTGTCGCGGGCGCTGTCGAGCGCCAGGTAGATCATCCGGGACGAGGGGATCGAGAAGACCTTGAGACCGGAGATGCCCTGGAGGGTCTTCACGTCGCCGGGCGGCACGGCGTCGATCAGGTCGACGGAGCCGGAGCGAAGGGCTGCGACGCGCGAGGCGTCGTTCGAGATGAACTTGATCGTGACGTTGTCGAAATCCTGTTTCTTGCCCCAGAAGGCATCGTAGCGGGTGAGCTGCAGGTTGTCGCCCGGCGTCCAGGACTTGAACTTGTAGGCGCCGGTGCCGATCGCCGCCTTACCGCTGTTGAAATCCTCGATCGAGGCGCCTTCCGCGACCTTCTTTTCGACGATGTAGACGAAGCCGACCTGTTCGATGAAATCAGGCGTCGGCTTCTTGGTCTTGATCTCGACGGTCAGCTTGTCGATCGCCTTCATGCTGTCGATCGCCCCGACATTGCCGGAGAACGGCGCCGGGCTGTTCGGGATATCCTTGGCGCGGGTGAGCGAGAAGATCACGTCCTCTGATGTCAGCGGGTTGCCGTCGTGGAATTTGACGCCGTCGCGCAGTTTGATCTGCCATGTCAGCGGATCGACATTTGTCCAGGAGACGGCAAGCGCCGGCTCGACATTGATTGCCGGGTCGGTCTGCACCAGGCGGTCGAAGACCTGCATGGCGATGTTCTGGTTGTTGCCGGTGCGCGAAAACTGCGGATCGATCGCGGACGGCTCGGTGGCGCTGCCGAGTATCAGGTCGGCGGCCTGCGCCGAGCTCAGCGCGATGACTGAGGCCGCAACCCCGGCCAGGAGAAATTTCATCGGTTTCATTATGTCTGTTCCCTTCCTTTTTAGATGGCCGGTTCGGCCGTCGCATTTGTTGCCTGATGAGTGGCAAGATCGTTCAGATGGCAGGCGCTGACATGGCGACCAGCGACCTTGGCCGCGTTTTCCTTCAAGACCGGCCGTTCCACGCGGCAGCGGTCGAAAGCCTTGGGACAGCGGGGATGGAAATGGCATCCCGCCGGCGGATGGAGCGGCGAGGGGATCTCGCCCTTGATCGGCGTGAACACCCGGCGGCGATCGGTGACGGACGGCAGTTCGCGGATCAGCGCCTGGGTATAGGGATGTTTCGGATTGTCGAAGAGCTCGTCCGGCGTGGCGCTTTCCACCACGCGGCCGAGATACATGACCACCACCCGATCACAGATATGTTTGACGACGCCGAGGTCGTGGCTGATGAACAGGTAGGTCAGCCCGAATTCTTGTCTCAGGTCCATGAACAGGTTGAGGATCTGCGCCTGGATCGACACGTCGAGGGCAGCGACGGATTCGTCGCAGACGAGCAGCTTTGGCTTTACCGCGAGCGCCCGGGCAATGCCGATACGCTGCCGCTGCCCGCCGGAAAACTGGTGCGGGTAGCGGTCCAGATAGGACGGATCGAGGCCGACACGCGTCACCAGTGCGGCCACATAATCCCGCATCTCCCGGCCCTTGACGATGCCGTGCACCTTGGGCGCCTCGCCGATCAGGTCGAGGACCCGCTTGCGCGGATTGAGCGTCGACATCGGGTCCTGGAAGATCATCTGGGCGGAAAGCCGCATGGCGCGTTTGTCGTCGCCCTGCAGCGAAGTCAGCGGCCGGCCCTTCCACCGTACCTCGCCGCCGCTCGCGGGCATGATGCCGGCCATCACCCGGCCGAGCGTCGATTTCCCGCAACCGGACTCACCGACGAGGCCGACTACCTCGCCCGGATAGACTGCGAGATTGACTTCGTCGACCGCATGTACGGTCTTCTCCTCGAGGCCCGCCCCGAAGAGATTTGCAATCTTTTCCGCATAGTCGAGCTTGCGGGAAAAACGCCGGCTGACATCCACGGCTTCTACGAGGGGCACGGCTTCCATGAGCGGGTTCGTCATGCGGCGCTCCAGAGGTGAGGGTGGAAACAGCGGAACTCGCGATCGGCGGCGATTGACCGTATCGGTTCGGTGGCGCAGACATCGGTGGCCCGGGCGCAGCGGTCGCGGAAGGCGCAGCCGGAAGGACGCGACAGCGGCGAGGGTGCGAAACCGGGGATCGGCCGAAGCGGTTCGCCGCGCGGCACCGCCGCAGGCACGGCGCTGAGCAGGCCGGACGTATAGGGATGGCGCGGCGCGGTGAGCACCCCATCGACCTGCCCCGCCTCGACGATCCGGCCCGCATACATGACCATGATCCGGTCCGCGAGTGCTGCGACGACGCCGAGATCGTGGCTGATCCAGATCAGCGCCATGCCGAATTCGGCGGCCAGCCGCTTGATCTCGAACAGGATCTGCGACTGGATCGTCACGTCGAGCGCCGTCGTCGGTTCGTCGGCGATGATCAGGTCCGGCCGGTGCAGGAGTGCGATCGCGATCGCCACGCGCTGGCGCATGCCGCCGGAAAACTGGTGCGGATAGGAATCGAGCCGCTCCTCCGGCGAAGGGATGCCGACAAGGCCGAGCGCATCGCGCGACCGGGCGCGGGCTTCCGCGCGCGAAACCCGGTCATGCGCCTGCACTGTCTCGATCATCTGGGTGGCAACCGAGAGAACCGGGTTCAGCGTCATCATCGGATCCTGGAAGATCATCGCGATGCGTTTCCCCCGGATGGTCCGCATGGCCGTTGGGGACTTCGTCAGCAGATCCTCGCCGTTGAACAGGATCTGGCCGCTGACCACCCGGCCGGGCGGATCGACGAGGCCGAGGATCGAGAAGCCGGTGATCGACTTGCCGGAGCCGGATTCGCCGACCAGGCCGACGATCTCCTGCTGACCGACCGTGAAGCTCACGTCGTCGACGGCCTTCAAGATCCCGCGGCGGGTGATGAATTGGGTGGAAAGGTTCTTGACTTCGAGGACGGGTGTCATCGCGCTCACCTTTCACCAAGTCGGGGATTGAGGACTTCGCGCAGCCGGTCTCCGACGATGTTGATCGAAAAGACCAGAACGAGCAGAAGCACGCCGGGGTAGACGCTGATCCAGTATTCGCCGGACATCAGCAACTGGTAGCCGTTGGCAATCAGCAGCCCTAGCGACGGTTCGGTGATCGGCAGGCCGATGCCGAGGAAGGAGAGGGTCGCCTCCGCCGAAATGGCGTTCGCCACCTGCAGCATGCCGATGACGATCAGCGGCGGCAGGCAGTTCGGCAGGATATGGCCGATCAGGATACGCGGCGTGCCGATGCCGAGCGTCACCGCGGCCTCGACATAGTCCTTGTTCTTCTCGACAAGGGCCGCACTCCTGACGGCGCGGGCAAATGTCGCCCATTGCACCAGGATCAGCGCGAAGATCACCTTCCAGAGCCCCTGGCCCAGAAGTGCCAGCAGCATCAGCGCCACGAGGATGGTCGGAAAGCCGAGCATCAGGTCGACGACGCGCATGATCAGCGTGTCGATACGCCCGCCGAAATAGGCGGCGATCAGGCCGAGCACCGTGCCGACCAGAAGCGCGACGATGCCGGAGAATACGCCGACGCCGAGGCTGGTGCGCAGGCCGTAGATCATCGCCGAAAACATGTCGCGGCCCTGGCCGTCGGTGCCGAGCCAGTAGTTCATGCCGTCCATGCTCTGCGAGCCGGGCGGCAGCTTGGAATCGAGGATGTCCAGAACCGCGAGATCGAACGGGTTTTGGGGTGTCAGATAGGGTCCGACGACTGCGCCAAACAGCAGGATGATGCAGACGATGGCGGCAACGACCGCCTTGGGACTGCGGCCGATGCCGGTGACCAGGCGGCCGAGCAACATGTCTTCGGCGAAAAGAGCGCGGGCGGTCATTGGGCGCCTCCGAGCCGTACGCGCGGATCGACCAGCGAATAGAGCACGTCGACGACGAAATTGATGAAGATGAACAGGCTGACGATGACCAGCAGGTAGGCGACCACGACAGGCCGGTCGAGCCGCATGATGCTGTCGATCAGCAGCTTGCCGATCCCCGGCCAGGCGAAAATCGTCTCCGTCACCACCGCGAAGGCGAGCATGCTGCCGAGTTCCAGGCCGATCACGGTGATCAGCGGGATCAGGATGTTCTTGAACACATGGACGAAGACGATGCGGCGCTCGGAAATGCCCTTGGCGCGCGCGAATTTCACGAAATCGAGCGGCATCGTCTCGCGCACGCCGGTGCGGGTGAGGCGGATCACCAGCGAAAGCTTGAACAGCGATAAGTTGATCGCCGGCAGGATCAGGTGAGTGAGACCATCGAGCGTGAACAGGCTGGAACGGAGCCCAAGAAATTCGCCCATCTGGCCGCGCCCGGTGGACGGCAGCCAGCCGAGCCAGACGGAAAAGATCATGATCAGCATCATGCCCTGCCAGAAGCTCGGCAGAGAGAAACCGAAGATCGAGCCGGTCATGATCACTTCGTCGGTGGCGGTGTTCGGCTTCAAGCCGGACAGAAGGCCGAGCGGGATGCCCAGCAGGAGCGCGAAGACGAGGCCGGTCAGCGTCAGCTCCAGCGTCGCCGGCAGGCGTTCGAATATCAGGCTGATGGACGGACGGTTGAAGACGAAGGAGCGGCCGAGGTCGCCGTGCAGCGCGTTCCAGGCGAAAGTGAAGAACTGTTCCCAGAGTGGCTTGTCGAGCCCGAGCGAGACGACGACCTGAGCGCGTTCCGCCGGGCTTGCATCCGGCGAGATCAGCATTTCAGCCGGATCGCCGATCGCATAGATACCAATGAAGACGATAACCGCGGTCACACAGAGGACGGCAATGCTCTGTAGGAAGCGGCGAATGACGAAAACCGTCATGGCGTGCGCTCCTGCTTACCCTTCGTCCCCCAGGGACAGAGAATTCTCATGAAGACGTTCCCTTTTTTCTCGTTGTTGAGGCCGACGATAGCGGGCGGCGCGGGATGCGCAATATTATGCGCGGAATGCATGGTCCTATGCGTTTTGCGCGCGGAACCCTGTTCGATGTCTCTGCTTGTGTTCGCCGCCGCCTTCCGTAGGATCGCGGCATGAATTTCAAGCAGCTCGAAATCTTCAAGACGATCATGGATACCGGCTCCACCATAGCGGCGGCGGCACAGCTCGGCCTGTCGCAGTCGGCGATCAGCCGTCAGCTCGCATCGCTGGAAGAAGAGATCGGTCGCGAGCTTTTCCTGCGCGACAAGGGGCGGCTCATCCCCCGGCCGGAAGCGCATCTCCTGGTCGACGAGGTGGATGACGTCGCAGAGAGCGTCGCCCGGCTGCGCGTCAAGGTCGGCGACGTCCGTTCGGGTGTCTTCGGTGAGGCGCTGATCCGCGTCGCCTTCCCGCACAGCCTCGCGACCACCATGCTGCCGCCGATCCTTGCCCGCTTCAAGGCCGATCATCCGCGGGTTACGGTGGAGATCCTGAGCGGTCCCTACGATGCGATCGAACGCATGGTGCGCGGACGCGTCGCCGATCTCGGTTTCGTCCGCCTGCCGCCGGAGGAACATTCCTTCGACACCCGCCCGCTTTTCACCAGCGGCACCACCTGCGTCATGCCGGTCGGCCACCCGCTGGCCGCCAAGCAGGCCATCGACGTCAACGATCTTGCCCGCAACGACCTGATCCTGCTCGGCCGGCAGCGCGTCAACCGCAACGAACTTGAACACGAACTGCGCCGCATGGTGCCGAGCTACCGCTGCAGCCTGGAAGTCCATTCGGTCGAAACCGCCTGCGCCTGCGCAGCCCAAGGGCTCGGCATCGCCATCGTGCCCTCGCTGATAGCCGAGTTCTTCCGCAGCGATGCGATCGCCATGCGGCCTTTCCTGCCCGACAAGGTCTCCGAATACGGGATCATCTCGATGCCAGGAGCACCGCTGTCCTGGACGGCCGAGGCGTTCATCAACATCATCAAGGCGGATTCGGGCGAAACCACGCTCTAGGTGTGAGCTTTCAGGAGGTTGTCCA
Source organism: Neorhizobium sp. T25_13 (assembly GCF_002968675.1). Lineage (NCBI taxonomy): Bacteria > Pseudomonadati > Pseudomonadota > Alphaproteobacteria > Hyphomicrobiales > Rhizobiaceae > Neorhizobium > Neorhizobium sp. T25_13. The sequence goes on along the minus strand of NZ_PVBI01000011.1, from coordinate 96,440 downwards.
TTCGGAGCGGATTTAGGAGACTGGAGTTACCACACCTCAGTTTTCCAGGATCGCTCCGAATTGAACATCCATAAGAATGCCCGACTGACCCCGCTGCGTCGAGAGAAATGGCCGTCGCCGTTGTCGGCGGCGCACTCACCAAAGCGCAAGCCGCCCGCGTCTATGCCGTCTCGGCCAGGATCGTGTCGCGCTGGATCGAACGCTTCGAGCAGGATGGGCGCGCCATGGCTGACCGCTCGTCGCGGCCCAAGAACAGCCCGCGGCAGAGAGGTCAGGTTCTGAGCGAGCGCATTGTCGCTCTTCGTCGCCAGCGCCTGACCGGCAAGCATAACAGGCTAGATTTCCGTAGCCTGTAGTAGCATATTTTTAAACGGCGTTTGCTAAATCTGGCCCAAATTTCGAGCTGGAAAGTCCCCATGGGAGATTTTGCGAAATCGGTTACGGATGACGTAGTTATTAAATGGCGTCAGCCTGTCTTCTGGCGAATCTTTTTGATCGTCTACATCACAGCATTGGCAATGTCCGCGCTGGATATAGCAAACGGCCACCTCTTGACGGGTGATATCGACGATCGGATGCGGGCAATCCAGATACGCCAGCTCCTTTCTCCGACCGGTCACTGGTGGAGCCTTGTGCTACCGGTCGTTTCCATGCCTGAACCCTATGTTTCTCCTTGGTCGCGACTGGTCGATCTACCATACGTTGCGATTAGTATCGCTCTGTCGCCGATGCTTGGCCATAACGATGCCATCTCCTGGTCATTCCTGATTTGGCCCCCCCTGATGCTCGGCATTTACAGCATACTGGTCAGTCAAATTTTACGGCGCCTGACCGAATTCCACACGACGGCAGATTATCTGCTGCTGGTCGCAACGACTATTTCCATGACCCTGGCTGTGGGCGAATTTGCGCCGGGGCGAATCGATCATCACGGCATGCAGATCCTCGCGTTGATGACGATCGTGCTTGGCCTTGTCCGCTGGGACCGGTTCGGCGGCATTCTGATAGGACTGGGCAGCGTTACTTCCGTCGCGATAGCATTGGAGGGACTGCCTTTGGTTGTCACCGCCTTTTCGGGGCTGGTGATCTCATATCTGTGCAGAACCCGCGCATCACAACAAGTTCTCGCCGGAGCATCGGCATCTGTTTTACTTTGTACGGTGCCCGTGGCGCTTGTCCTGCTTGGCCCATCGGCTTCTATATCAACGCAATGCGACGCTTTTTCCGCTCCCTATATCTTCTTGCTCGTCGGATGCTCGGCCCCGCTGCTGTTGGTCACTACAGTTTTCCCCCGCATAACAGGGTGGGGGCAATTGGCGATCATATGTGTCGTCGGGGCGGCAGCGGTCGTTTTCGCTGCCTTGCTTTTCCCGCGATGTCTCGCAGGACCTTACGAAGTCATAGATCCCATTTCTCGTTCGCTATGGTTTGACCGTATCCTCCAGGAAAAACCGCTTTGGTCCGCGGCTGCGCACACGCCACCGGCCGTCATCTGGTGGGTTGGGCTCGCGGGGTCTCTTTTGCTGGCTGCCGTGCCACCAATGCTGGGGCCTCGCGGCCGCGAGCAGCCCGGACGGCCAGTCATCTTTGCTATTGCTGCTGCAAGCCTTTTTCTCACGATTGGAATCGCCCGCTACGTCCGTTTCCCATTTGCCTTCATTCCGTTGTTCCTGCCGGTCGCCTATCACTATCTGAAGCAGGGGCAGGCAACGCCAGTTGCCTGGTGGCATACCCGCTCAATCTTTCTGGCGTCTCTTTTACTGCCGATCGCGGCCGCCCAATCAGCCAGCATGTTCATGCCACCGATCGAACTGAACTACGATGCGGCCGACTACATGGCGTTTGACGACTGCCCGCACGGCGATTTCTCCGTACTCGGGAAGGTTACGCCGGGGCGAATTATGGCACCACAAGGATTGTCCCTTCGACTGGCTGAAGGCATGCCCGACGGTTTTTCCGTCGGGGCAATTCCTTTCCATCGGGCGTCTCCTGGCATCAGACGGGCACTGGAATTTTTTATCTTGCCTGGTGCGCATGTCAGGCAACAAGCACTCGAGTCGTTCGACTATGTCGCAATCTGCCGTTTTCCGCTAAAACCGATGCCGGGCGACGCGCCTGTATATACAGCGCTCGCGGGCGGCGAAGAATGGCCGGGTCTTGTGCGAATACCAGGCGATGCTTCCAACCCTTTTCAGCTTTTCCGGATTAACTACCCAGCGGTCCAGTAGGAGCCGCGTGATGCCGAACGCGATGAGCTGTAAGCCATTGGCCGCGCAGCTGCGGTCTACCGAGAGAAGGATCGCTTGGCGGTTGATGGGGGCAGAACAAGAGGAGTGCGAAATCGTACGCGGCCGTTATCAACCAAAGACAGCTACGGCTGATTTGATGGTGACGAGGCCAGCCAGGCCGCCGCTCTAGGTGTGGTCATATGGTTTCAGGCCGTTTTGCATTTTCCGGCCGGCGCTCTTATCAATTCGTATAGATGCGCGTTCCACGGTTTCCCGTAGGCCCGCGAAACGCTAAGTAATGCCCAAGGGAATACCGGGAGCAAACATGCGAGCAGTTCTGGGTGAGGTCGAGAAACGCCGGGCGGAGGCAAGGCTCGGCGGGGGCAAGAAGCGTATTGAGGCACAGCATGCCAAGGGCAAGCTGACGGCCCGCGAGCGCCTCGAGGTCCTGCTCGACGAGGGCTCCTTCGAGGAGTTCGACATGTACGTCACGCATCGGGCGGTGGATTTCGGCATGGATAGCCAAAAGGTCGCGGGCGACGGCGTCGTCACCGGCTGGGGCACCATCAACGGCCGCCAGGTCTATGTCTTCTCCCAAGACTTTACGGTTCTCGGCGGTTCGCTGTCGGAGACACATGCGCAAAAAATCTGCAAGATCATGGATATGGCGGTACGCGTCGGCGCGCCGGTGATCGGCCTGAACGACAGCGGCGGTGCCCGCATCCAGGAAGGCGTTTCCTCGCTTGCCGGCTACGCCGAAGTCTTCCGCCGCAATGCCGAGGCGTCCGGCGTCGTGCCGCAGATCTCGGTCATCATGGGGCCGTGCGCCGGTGGTGCGGTCTATTCGCCGGCCATGACCGACTTCATCTTCATGGTGCGCGACAGCTCCTACATGTTCGTCACCGGTCCCGACGTGGTGAAGACCGTGACCAACGAGATCGTCACCGCCGAAGAACTCGGCGGCGCCGGCACACACACGAAAAAATCCTCGGTCGCCGATGCCGCCTTCGAAAACGATATCGAAGCGCTCGAAGCCGTCCGCCAGCTCTTCGATTTCCTGCCCCTGAACAACCGTGAAAAGCCGCCGGTCCGTCCCTTCCACGACGATCCGGCCCGCATCGAAAACCGCCTCGACAGCCTGATCCCGGACAGCGCCGCAAAACCCTACGACATGAAGGAACTGATTTATGCGATCGCCGACGAGGGCGATTTCTTCGAGATCCAGGAAGCCTATGCGAGAAACATCATCACCGGCTTCATCCGTCTCGAAGGCCAGACGGTCGGCGTCGTCGCCAACCAGCCGATGGTGCTGGCCGGCTGCCTCGATATCGACAGTTCCCGCAAGGCCGCCCGCTTCGTGCGGTTCTGCGACGCGTTCTCGATCCCGATCCTGACTCTGGTGGACGTGCCGGGTTTCCTTCCGGGCGTGGCGCAGGAATATGGCGGCGTCATCAAGCACGGCGCCAAGCTTCTCTTTGCCTATTCCGAAGCGACCGTCCCCATGGTTACGCTGATCACGCGAAAAGCCTATGGCGGCGCCTATGACGTCATGGCCTCGAAACATATCGGCGCCGATTTCAATTATGCCTGGCCGACCGCCGAAATCGCGGTCATGGGTGCGAAGGGAGCGACCGAAATCCTCTATCGCTTGGAACTCGGCGACCCGGAGAAGATCGCGGCGCGGACGAAGGAATACGAAGAGCGTTTCGCCAATCCGTTCGTGGCGGCCGAGCGCGGTTTCATCGATGAGGTGATCATGCCGCATTCATCGCGCCGCCGCATCGCCCGCGCCTTCGCTTCGCTGCGCAACAAGCAGGTGACGACGCATTGGAAGAAACACGACACGATCCCGCTGTGACCAGCGGAAATTCGGCTGGCCGCTCTCTATATAGGTGTCGCCCCGCTAAAACCCTCGGGCGCGCCACCTGAATGGAAGGAAGATTTCATGACCGACAAATCCCCCGCCGAGAATTTTCCAGCGGGCTACGAGCTCCCGAAGATCTGGACCTGGGAACAGGGAAACGGCGGCCAGTTCGCCAATATCAACCGGCCGATCGCCGGTCCGACACATGAGAGGGAGCTGCCGGTCGGCAAGCATCCCCTGCAGCTCTATTCGCTGGCAACGCCGAACGGCGTGAAGATCGGCATCATGCTGGAAGAACTGCTGGCCGCGGGCCACAAGGGTGCCGAATACGACGCCTGGCTCATCAAGATCGGCGATGGCGACCAGTTCGGTTCCGGTTTCGTCGACGTCAATCCGAATTCGAAGATCCCGGCCTTGCTGGACCGTTCCACGCCCGAGCCGACCCGCGTTTTCGAGAGCGGCTCGATCCTTCTCTATCTCGCGAACAAGTTCGACGACGCATTCCTGCCCAAGGACCACAAGGCCCGCACCGAAACGATGAACTGGCTGTTCTGGCAGATGGCCTCGGCGCCCTATCTCGGCGGCGGCTTCGGCCATTTCTATGCCTATGCGCCGGTCTATATCAAATATGCCATCGACCGGTTCTCGATGGAGGTGAAGCGCCAGCTCGATGTTCTGGACCGGCATCTTGCCGAGAACCGGTACATGGCAGGCACCGAATATTCGATCGCCGATATCGCCATCTGGCCCTGGTACGGCAACCTGGCGCAAGGCAAGGCCTATGGCGAGGCCGGCACCTTCCTCGACGTCCAGAGCTACAAGAACGTCCAGCGCTGGACGGCCGAGATCGCCGAACGGCCGGCCGTCAAGCGTGGCCGCATGGTCAACCGGGTGAACGGCGATCCGTCCGAACAGCTTCACGAACGCCACGACGCTTCCGATTTCGAGACGAAGACACAGGACAAGCTCGTCAAGGCTTGAAGAACGACCGCAAGGAGACCAGCATGCCCAGACCGCCCGACATGACGAAACATAGGGGTTTCCCTTCCGGCATGCCGGGCCACGGGCATCATTTCACGATCCGGCGGGCAAACGAAAAGGGGGCGACGCCGCTGAAGCAGCTGCAGCGCCTCGCCCGCCCGGGCACGATCGAACACAAGGTGGATGCCGCCTTCCTGCATGCGCTGTGGCACCATTTCGGCTCTGAGCCGTTCGAGCGGGGCAATCTCGATGCCGGCCGGCTTAACCTTCTGTTCGGCCGCGAGGTCGTTCCGGCCGAAAGCGATTTCGACCCGACCTCCTACGACGCGCGTCTCAGGATCGACGAGAAGGTCGCCCGCAGAACGTTCCCCGAATCCTTTGACGACGTCATGGAGGTCTGATGCCGGCGCTCAAGAAAATCCTCGTCGCCAATCGCGGCGAGATCGCCTGCCGGGTCATCAGGACAGCCCGCAAGATGGGCATAAAGACGGTGGCGGTCTATTCGGACGCGGATGCCGAGGCGCTGCATGTACGGATGGCGGACGAGGCTGTTCACATCGGCCCGGCACCGTCTTCCCAGTCCTATATCGTCATCGACAAGATCCTGGAGGCGATCCGGACGACCGGCGCGGATGCGGTGCATCCGGGTTATGGCTTCCTTTCCGAAAATGCCGCGTTCGCGCAGGCGCTGGAAAAGGTAGGTGTCGTTTTCATCGGCCCGCCAGTGAAAGCCATCCAGGCGATGGGCGACAAGATCACCTCCAAGAAAATCGCGGCCGAAGCCGGCGTCTCCACCGTTCCCGGCCATATGGGCCTGATCGAGGATGCCGAGGAGGCGGTGAGGATTTCCGCCTCGATCGGTTACCCGGTGATGATCAAGGCGTCCGCCGGCGGCGGCGGCAAGGGCATGCGGATTGCCTGGAACGATGCCGAGGCGCGCGAAGGTTTCCAGTCCTCCCGCAACGAGGCGAAGAATTCCTTCGGCGACGACCGCATCTTCATCGAAAAGTTCGTCGACCAGCCGCGCCACATCGAAATCCAGGTGCTCGGCGATCAACACGGCACCACGCTCTATCTCGGCGAGCGCGAATGCTCGATCCAGCGCCGCAACCAGAAGGTCATCGAGGAGGCTCCGTCGCCCTTCCTCGACGCCGAAACCCGGCGGGCCATGGGCGAACAGGCGGTCGCACTCGCGAAAGCGGTCGGTTATTTCTCGGCCGGCACGGTGGAGTTCATCGTCGACGGCGCCAGAAATTTCTATTTCCTCGAGATGAACACCCGCCTGCAGGTGGAGCACCCGGTCACCGAACTCGTCACCGGCATCGATCTTGTCGAACAGATGATCCGCGTTGCGTCAGGCGAAAAACTGTCGCTCGGTCAGGACGACGTCAAGCTGAATGGATGGGCGATCGAAAGCCGGCTTTATGCCGAGGATCCCTACCGCAACTTCCTGCCGTCGATCGGTCGGCTGAGCCGCTACCGTCCGCCGGCGGAAGGCCGGCAGGACGACGGCACCGTGGTCCGCAACGATACCGGCGTCTTCGAGGGCGGCGAGATCTCCATGTACTACGACCCGATGATTGCAAAACTCTGCACCTGGGCGCCTGATCGTTTGGCGGCGATCGACGCGATGAGCAAGGCGCTCGACGATTTCGAGGTCGACGGCATCGGCCACAATCTGCCCTTCCTCTCGGCCGTCATGGATCACGACCGTTTTCGCTCCGGAAACATCACCACGGCCTTCATCGCCGAGGAGTTCCCGGAAGGTTTTTCAGGCGTGCATCCCGACGAGGCGGCCGCGAGGAAGCTCGCCGCCATCGCCGTCCTAGTTCATCAGGTCCTGCAGGAGCGGGCGGTCCAGATTTCCGGCACGATCGGCAATCATCGTCGGGTGATCGGCAAGGATTGGGTGGTGACGCTCGCAGGCTTCGAAGAGGCCGTGACGCTCCAAACCGGGCCTGACGGCGCCGGCGTCCGCTTTGCCGATGGGACGCAGCTTTCCGTCGCCAGCGGCTGGCTGCCGGGCCAGAGCCATGCCCGCTTCCATGTCGGCGGCGAGACGATGGGGGTCAAGGTCAACCTCATCGGCTCCGCAGTGCGGTTGCGCTGGCGCGGCATGGACGTCACCGCCCGCGTCCGTTCGCCCCGCGTGGCCGAACTTGCCCGCCTGATGCCGAAAAAACTGCCGCCGGACACCTCGAAGATGCTGCTCTGCCCCATGCCCGGCGTCATTACCTCCGTGTCGGTGAAAGCCGGCGACGCAGTCGAAGCCGGCCAGACGCTCGCGACCGTCGAGGCGATGAAGATGGAAAACGTGCTGAAGGCCGAGCGCAGGGGTATCGTCAAGCACGTCGCCGCGAGCCAGGGCCAAAGCCTGGCGGTCGACGAGTTGATCATGGAGTTCGAGTGATGGCCGAGAAGACCGTGAAAGCCGCAAAGACCGTCAAGGATTGGGAATCTCTGGCCGAAAAGGAGCTGAAGGCTTCGCCGGAAACCCTTGTCTGGCATACGCCCGAAGGAATCGACATCAAGCCGCTTTATACGGCCGAAGATCTCGATGGCATCGAGCATCTCGATTCGCTGCCGGGCTTTGCGCCCTTCGTGCGCGGCCCGCGCGCCACCATGTATGTCGGCCGCCCCTGGACGATCCGCCAATATGCCGGCTTCTCGACAGCCGAAGCATCGAACGCCTTCTACCGCCGCAATCTCGCCGGCGGGCAGAAAGGCTTGTCCGTCGCCTTCGACCTCGCCACCCACCGCGGTTACGACAGCGACCATCCGCGGGTCGAGGGCGATGTCGGCAAGGCGGGCGTCGCGATCGACAGCGTCGAGGACATGAAGATCCTGTTCGACGGCATCCCTTTGAAGGAGATGTCCGTCTCTATGACCATGAACGGCGCGGTCATCCCGATCCTCGCCTCCTTCATCGTCGCCGGCGAGGAGCAGGGCTGTTCGCGGGCCGAGCTCTCCGGCACCATCCAGAACGACATCCTCAAGGAGTTCATGGTCCGCAACACCTATATCTATCCGCCCGAGCCTTCGATGCGGATCGTCGCCGACATCATCGAATATACGGCAAAGGAAATGCCGAAGTTCAATTCGATTTCGATATCCGGCTACCATATGCAGGAAGCGGGCGCGACGCTCGTCCAGGAGCTCGCCTTCACGCTGGCCGACGGGCGCGAATATGTCCGGGCCGCCCTTGCCAAGGGCCTCAGCGTCGACGAGTTCGCCGGCCGGCTGTCCTTCTTCTTCGCGATCGGCATGAACTTCTTCATGGAGGCCGCCAAGTTGCGCGCCGCCCGGCTTCTGTGGTCGCGGATCATGGAGGAGTTCAAGCCGCAGAAGGCGTCCTCGCTGATGCTGCGCACCCATTGCCAGACGTCGGGCGTCTCGCTGCAGGAACAGGACCCCTACAACAACGTCATCCGCACGGCCTATGAGGCCCTGTCGGCGGTGCTCGGCGGCACCCAATCGCTGCACACCAACGCGCTCGACGAGGCGATGGCTTTGCCGACCGATTTTTCCGCCCGCATCGCCCGCAACACCCAGCTGATCCTCAATCACGAGACCGGCATCACCAAGGTCGTCGATCCGCTGGCCGGTTCCTATTACGTCGAGAGCCTCACCAATGAGCTTGCCGAAAAGGCCTGGGCGTTGATCGAGGAGGTCGAGGCGATGGGCGGCATGACCAAGGCTGTCGCCGACGGCCTGCCGAAACGATTGATCGAGGAAGCCGCCACCCGCCGCCAGGCAGCCGTCGACCGCGGCGAGGAAATCATCGTCGGCGTCAATAAATACCGGCTGGAGAACGAGGACGAGATCGACATCCTGGCGATCGACAATACCGCGGTCCGCAAAGGCCAGATCAAACGCCTGGAGGAAGTGCGTCGGCAGCGGGATCCGAAGCGGGTGGCGGCGGCGCTGGCCGTCCTGGAGGAGGCCGCCGAAAGCGGCGAGGGAAACCTGTTGGAGGTGGCGATCGAAGCGGCCCGCGCCCGCGCCACCGTCGGCGAAATCTCCGACGCGATGCGGCAAGCCTTCGGCGATCATTCCGCCGTGCCGGAAGTGGTCAGCGATATCTATGGACCCGCTTATGAGGACGATCCGGAATACAAGACGATCGTCTCGCGGCTTGGCAGCTATGCTCAAACGCTTGGCGCTAAGCCGAAGATCATGGTCGCCAAGCTCGGCCAGGACGGCCATGACCGCGGTGCCAAGGTGATCGCATCGGCCTTTGGCGATATCGGTTTCGAGGTTCTCGCCGGTCCGCTATTTCAGACGCCCGAGGAGGCGGCCGACCTCGCGGTCAGGCAAAACGTCCAGGTGGTCGGCATGTCGTCGCTCGCCGCCGGTCACCGGACGCTTGCGCCCCAGCTCGTCGAAGCGTTGAAGGCGAAAGGTGCCGAAAACACCATCGTCGTGGTCGGCGGCGTCGTGCCTCGGCAGGATTACGACTACCTGATGGACCACGGCGTTGCCGCCGTCTTCGGCCCGGGCACCAATGTGCTGGATGCCGCCAACTCCATTATCGACCTCTTGGAGGGCAAGCGCCGCAATATCTGACGGCTACTTCGCCGCCAGCATCGCCTTGGCGCTGTCGGCATCGGTGATCATCACGTTGGCGAGCCCGTTTTGCGCCACCGCCTGCAGGATCTTGTGCTTGTGCGGCCCGCCCGAGGCGACGATGCGGCAGCCGATTTTCCGGAAATCCTCCATCTCCGGGGCGAGAACCTGGCGGTTCAGTGGATGGTCGATTTCCTTGCCCGAGGCGTCGAGATAACGGCCCATCAGGTCGCCGACCGCGCCGGCTTTCCTGAGGATCTGCTCGTTCATGCCTTCGGGCAGGCCATAACGCACCTGCAGCGACTGCTGCGATACGTCGCCGACGCTCAAGTAAGCGACATCCACCTCGCAGATCTGCTTGAATGTTCGTTGGAACACCGCCTGCGAAATGATCGCATCACGCGATTCCGGGCTCTCGGCATAGATCGGCGCCACGAAATAACGGCACTGAGCGTTCAGCACCTGCGCAAAGCCGCGCACGATCTCGAACGTGTTGATTTCCGAGCCCTGCGTCAGCCCGCCCATCATCGAGCGCACTTTGATCTGCGGCTCGTTCAGCGACGGGATGTGCTGGATCGTCTCGCGCAGCGTCGAGCCCCAGCCGACGCCGATCGATGCGGGTTTCTGCGTCTGGATCAACCGGCCGAGAAAGCCGGCTGCCCCACGTCCGAGCACCGAATGCAGAAGCGCAGGGTCCGCCGGCGTCGGCACCACGACCGCATCCTGCAGGCCGAACCGCTTGCGTAGCTTCGCTTCGAGCTCGACGCTTTCCGCCAGCACGGAATCGAAGCTGATCCTGACGACGCCTGCTTCCAGCGCCTCCGAGAGGATCTCGTTGACCCGCCGGCGGGTGATATTCATCCGTTCGGCGATCTGCTGCTGGGTAAGGCTTTCCACATGATAGAGCCACGCGGCCCGCACCATCAGCTCACGATATTCCATTGTCCCTGCCCTTCGAAGTATCATATGTCACACGCACGTAACACATGTAACTTACCCATCCATGTCATGGCTAACCCAGACTGATGGAGATGGCCAGAACCGAAACAGGGCGGGTCGTGCGAAAGACCCGATTATCAGGGACCGAAACATGGCTTCGACATATGTGAAATCGATCACCGGCCTTCTTGCCGCAAGCGCACTTTTGATGGGCGCGACGGGAGCAATTGCTGCCGACCGCGTCAAGATCGAGTGGTGGTATGCGATCTCCGGCAAGCTCGGCGATACCGTCCAGCAACTGATCTCCGACTTCAACAAGTCGCAGGACAAGTACGAGGTCGTCGGCACGTTCAAGGGCAATTACGAAGAGACCATGGCGGCCATGGTCGCCGCATACCGCGTCAATCAGCAGCCGGCTATCCTTCAGTCTGCCGAGCGCGGCTTCATGACCATGCTGAACTCCGGTGCGGTCATCCCTGTCGACCAGCTGATGGCCAAGCAAGGCTACAAGATCGACTGGAACGACTTCGTCAAGCCGGTTGCCGGCTTCTACATCGTCAACGGTAAGCCGGCCGCATTGCCCTTCAACTCGTCGACGCCGATCCTCTGGTACAATGCCGATGCCTTCAAGGCCGCCGGCTTCGATGCGCCATCGGATACCTGGCAGGGTCTCGAAAAGCAGCTCTATGCGCTGGAGGAAAAAAAGGTCACCGATTGCTCTATGGCGCTGCCGGGCGATTTCCAGTGGAGCCTGATCGAGAACTATTCGGCGATCAACAACTATCCCTTCGCCACCAAGGCCAACGGTTATGCCGGCCTCGACACCGAGTTCACCTACAACAAGACCGGCGTGGTCGGCCAGGTCGCCCGTCTCAAGAAGTGGGTGGATGACGGCGTGCTGAAGATCGCCGGCCAGGGCGTCGCCCCGATCAGCCTCTTCACGTCAGGCACCTGCGCCACGATCATCAACTCCACCGCCAGCCATTCCGGCGTCGAAGCGGACGCCAAGTTCAAGTGGAGCGCCGCGGTCATGCCGCATGAAGAGGGCGCCGACGTCAAGAACGGCACGATCGGCGGCGCGTCGCTCTGGGCGGTCAAGGGCAAGTCGGAAGAGGTTCAGGCCGGCGTCGCCGCCTTCTTCAACTTCGTCGCCCAGCCGGATACCCAGGAATGGTGGAGCAAGGCGACCGGTTACGTTCCGGTCACCAATGCCGCCTACCAGAAGATGAAGACCGATGGTTATTTCAAGGATCATCCGACCCGCGAAATCGCCATCGAACAGCTGTCGCGTGGCGAGCCGACGGACAATTCCCGCGGCTTCCGCTTCGGCAACCACAACCAGTCGACTTCTATCCTGATCGAGGAAATCCAGGCCGTCTGGACCGGCAAGAAGACCCCGCAGGAAGCGCTGGACTCATCGGTCAAGCGTGGCAACGAGATCCTGCGCCAGTACGAGAAGCTCCATGCCGGCAAGTGATGCCATCATGATCAGGAACGAGGGCGCGGCGACACGCCCTCGGTTACCCTTGCGGCGGAGCCTGAGCTCCCTGGTGGGGACGTCGGAAGCGGGGCTCAAGGCCTCGCATTTCCGGCGGCCCTGGCTGGCCGCGGGCCTGCTCGCGCCGCAGCTGCTGATCCTGCTCTTCTTCTTTTTCATCCCCACCTGGAAAGCGCTGTCGCTCGCCTTCGTGCAGGTGGATCCGTTCGGCGGCAGGATGATCTTCGTCGGGCTGGAAAATTTCACCACCCTGTTTTCAAGCCCGGAATACCGCGACAGCGCCATCCTGACGCTGTGGTTCACGGTGGTGCAATGCGTCGCCACGCTCGTCATCGCTGGGCTGTTGGCTTTCGCCACCGACAACGTCATGCGCGGCAGGGCGATCTACAAGGGCGTCATCCTTCTGCCCTACGCCATCGCCCCGGCGATATCGGGCGTGCTCTGGGCCTTCCTGTTCAACCCGACCGTCGGCCCGCTCGCCCAGATGCTGCATGAGATCGGTTTCGCCTGGGATCCGAACCGCCGGCCGTTCGATGCGCTGCTGCTTGTCTCGGTCGCGGCGGTCTGGAAACACGTCTGTTACGACTACATCTTCCTCGTTGCGGCCTTCCTGGCTGTGCCGGCCTCGGTGATGGAGGCGGCCGCGATCGACGGCGCCCGTCCGGTCCGCCGCTTCTTCACGGTGACGCTGCCCATGGCGGCGCCGACGATTTTCTTCCTTATCGTCATGAACTTCGTCTACGGCCTGTTCGAGACCTTCGGCATCATCGACACCGTGACCCACGGCGGACCCGCCGGCAGCACCAACACGCTGGTCTACAAGGTCTACCAGGATGGCTTTCGCCAGCTCGACCTCGGATCGTCGGCCGCTCAGTCGGTGATCCTGATGGCGATCGCCGTGCTCTTCACCTTCCTGCAGTTCCGCGCCGTCGAGCGCAAAGTCAATTATCAGGTGTGACCATGGTCGAACATCACACGGGCCTCTCGATCTTCTGCCACGTCATTCTGCTGATCGGTGCCGCAGTCGTCTGCATGCCGCTCTATTTCGCTTTCGTCGCCGGTTCGCTGACGGTCGGCGAGGTGCAGCAGGTGCCGTTTCCGCTGGTCCCGGGCGGCCATTTCGTCGAGAACACCGTCCTTGCCTGGAACGAAGGCCAGTTCAGCCGTCTCTACATCAACTCCCTCATCGTCACCATCGGCATCGTCGTCGGCAAGCTGACGGTCTCGCTGATAGCCGGCTTCGCGGTCACCTATTTCCGGTTTCCCTTCCGCATGACCGCTTTCTGGCTGATCTTCATCTCGCTGATGCTGCCGGTCGAGGTGCGCATCATCCCGACCTACGAGGCGGTGGCCGATGCCGCCGGCCCGCTGCGCGCGCTGTTCGACGCGATCGGCCTGACGGGCTTTGTTGCCGACAAGACCGGCTACCAGCTCGACGCGGCGCTGCAATGGAACATGATCAACAGCTATGGCGGGCTGATCCTGCCGCTGATCGCCTCGGCGTCGGCGACCTTCCTGTTCCGGCAGTTTTTCCTGACCGTACCGGACGAACTCTGCGAGGCGGCCAAGCTCGACGGCGCCGGGCCGTTGAAATTCTTCTGGGACGTGCTGCTGCCGCTGTCGCGCGCCAATATCGCGGCGCTGTCGATCATTCTCTTCCTCTACGGCTGGAACCAGTATCTCTGGCCGCTCCTCTTCACCACCGAAAAGGCGATGGCGACGGCGATGATCGGGTTGAAGGACCTGATCCCGGTCGCCGACGCCCAGCCGGCCTGGAATATCGCCATGGCCGCCTCCTTTTTTGTGATGGCGCCGCCGGCTCTCGTCATCCTTCTGATGCAACGCTGGTTCACCAAGGGCCTGGTGGATTCGAGCAAATAGAAATGAGGTATTTCCAATGACCAATCCCATCATCGTCGGCCATCGCGGCGCCCGCAATCTCTGGGCCGAGAACAGCCTGACAGGGTTCCGCAATCTTCTCGACCTCTCCGTCGAATCGGTCGAATTCGACGTGCATCTGAGCGCCACCGGCGAGCTCCTTGTGATCCATGACGCGACGCTCGACCGCACCACCGAGCGTTCTGGCCGGGTGACTGATCTTGCCGCCGGCGAATACCGTTCGGTGATCCTCAAGGGCACCGATGAGCACATCCCGACGCTCGAGGACGTGCTCGAAATCTACGCGCCGACCGGCCTCGAACTGCATGTGGAACTGAAGGCCGATGCCGACGGCAAGCCTTATGAAGGCCTCGAAGCCAAGGCTGCGGCCATGATCGATCGTTTCGGCGTGGCTGACAATTCCTTCCTGACCAGCTTCAGCGGCGAAGTCCTGAAGACGATCGGCGAAGTCGCGCCGCATATCCGCCGGCTCTCCTCGCTCAATCACAAGTCCGTCCAGGCTCTCGGTCTGCGCCAGTCCGTCGAAGCCATGCTGCGGGTTTCCAACGTGCTGGCGATCGAAAAGGCGCTGCTGCTGGAAGAATGGGAACTGCTCTCCGCGCTGGTCCCGGCTGAAAAGCTCGGCGTCTGGGTTCCGAACGAGTTGGAAGACCTGTCCTTCTGGCTGAAGCGTCCGCTGCGCCAGATCACCACCGACCGCCCGGATCTCGCCGTCAAGGCACGAGAAGGGCTGTTTGATGCCGCTCATTGATCGCCGAAGCCTGCTGGTGGGCGGACTGGCGGCGGCGGCCATCTGGCGGACGCTCGGCTCCGCGCGTGCGGCGAGCTTCAAGACCGATCCCTTCGCTCTCGGTGTCGCGTCCGGCGCGCCGAGGGCCGACAGCGTCGTCCTCTGGACCCGTCTTATCCTGGAAGACACATCGGCCGCCACCTCCGCCGATCCTTTCGCCCCGGCGCCGAAGCCGAACCTCGATCCGATCGACGTGGAATGGTTGATCGCCGAGGACGAGGCCTTTTCAAAGCCGGTCCAGTCGGGCCTCTTCCGCGCCGTCCCCGAATTTGCCCATTCGGTGCATGTGGAGGTCACGGGCCTTCAACCCGGCCGCTGGTATTTCTACCGCTTCCGGTCCGGCAATGCGGAAAGCCCGGTCGGTCGCACCCGCACCGCGCCAACGGGCAATGCCGATACGCTTCGCCTCGCCTTCGCCTCCTGCCAGCAATACGAACAGGGTTTCTACAGCACCTATGCCGACATGGCAGGCCGTGACCTCGACCTCGTCATCCATCTCGGCGACTATATCTACGAGCGCAGTTACGGCGCGCAGCTGGTGCGCAAGCATGAGACCGGCGTGCCGTCGATGCTCTACGAATTCAGGGATCGTTACGCGCTCTACAAATCCGACCCGCAACTGCAGGCCGCCCATGCAGCCTTTCCCTGGCTCGCCGTCTGGGACGACCATGAAGTCACCAACAACTACGCCAATGACCGTGCTCCCGACGCACCGAACCGTGACGAATTCCTCGCCCGCCGTCGTGCCGCCTACCAAGCCTGGTTCGAGCACATGCCGGTGCATCCAAGCCTCGCCGCCGGCTTCGATGCGCTGCGTATCTACGACCACTATCAGTTCGGCAATCTGGCTGGCGTGACGCTGCTCGACACCCGGCAATATCGTTCGCCGGAACTCCAAGGGTCGGCAGGCGACGACCGGCCGGAGCGGACCATGCTCGGCCCGGCGCAGGAAGAGTGGCTCGGCAATACGCTCGGTACCAGCCGGGCGAAGTGGAACCTCATCGCCCAGCAGACACTGCTTGCCGAGCGCGACACCAAATCCGGGGCGGCCACCGCGTATAATCTCGACGGCTGGGACGGCTATCGGGCGGCTCGCGGCCGTCTGCTGGAGGCGGTGCAGACCTCGGCGGTCCAAAATCCGCTGATCATCGGCGGCGACCTGCATGCCTTCTACGCGGCGGATGTGAAGCGCGATTTCGCGGATGAGAAGGCTCGGGCAATCGCCAGCGAATTCGTCTGCGGCTCGATCACCTCAGATGCGCCTTCCTCAGCGAGCCTGGCAACGGCGCTTGCCGAAAATCCGCACCTCAAGTTTGCCTCGGACAAGCATGGTTATGCGATCATGCGCTTGAGCGATCGATCGACCGAGGTCGATTTCATCGGGATCACCGACCGCAAGCAGCAGAATTCCCCTGCTGCTGTTTTCCAGAGCTTTGCCGTCGCCGACGGTTTAGCCGGCGTCAATCGGCTTTGACGCCTCATTCAAATTGGACTTTCATGCAGATAGATCTCCTGATTTTCGATTGTGATGGCGTCCTGATCAACAGCGAGCCGATCGCCAGCCGCACGCTGGCCAAAGCCCTGCAGGATGCTGGTGCCGCCATCACCGCCGAGGAGGTTCTGGTCCGCTTTACCGGCAATTCCGCCAGCGCCATCCGCCGCATCTGCACCGAAGAGTTCGGAATAACCGATATGGATGCGGTCTTCGAGGCCTGGCATCTCGATATCTATCCGGAATTCGCCCGCTCGCTGGAGCTCATGCCCGGCATCGAAAGCCTCGTCCGCGCACTGCCGCACCGCAAATGCGTCGCCTCCAACAGCTCGACGGACCGGCTGTCGAAAAGCCTCGGCCTTCTGCCCCTCTGGCACGCTTTCGCGCCGTCGATCTTCAGCGCCGACATGGTGGCGCGGCCGAAACCGGCGCCGGATCTGTTTCATCTCTGCGCCGAAACGCTCGCCGCCGATCCGGCCCGTTGCGTGGTGATCGACGACAGCGCCCACGGGATCACCGGGGCGATTGCGGCGGGCATGACGGCGATCGGCTTTGTCGATCCCGCCGATCCGCGACCTGGCCGCGCGAAAATCCTGGCGGAGGCCGGAGCCGTTTTCGTGGCGACCGGAGCCGAGGAGCTTGCAGAAGCGCTCGCCCGGCTCGAAGCCCCGTTCTCCGTGGACGCCTGAGCGGCCACCTCACGAGCATCCGGCAATAAAAAATTTGAGGTGTCATCCGCCTGTAAAACTCCGGCCCTAAGAAACGCCCAGCAAGATTGCACGGCTGTGCAAAAGGGGGTTCGATGGAACGGGACGGTTTTCTGGAATTGCGCGGTGTCGCCAGCCGTTATGGCGCCACGCAAGTTCTGGCCGATATCGATCTGTCGATCGCCAAGGGCGAATTCGTGGCGCTGCTCGGTTCGTCCGGCTGCGGCAAGACCACGCTTCTGCGTCTGCTCGCCGGTTTCATCAGCCCGTCGGCCGGTGAAGTGAAGGTGCGCCATCGCGATGTGACTTACCTGCCGCCCGACAAGCGCGGCATGGCGCTGGTTTTCCAGTCCTACGCGCTGTGGCCGCATATGACGGTGGCGCAGAACATCGGCTACGGCCTGAAGCTGAAGGGTATTTCTCGAACCGAGATCGCGGCCCGCGTCACCGCCATGCAGTCGCTGCTCGGCCTCGACGGGCTGGAAGCGCGCAAGCCGCAGGCGTTGTCGGGCGGCCAGCGCCAGCGTGTCGCGCTCGGCCGGGCGCTCGCCATCGATCCGGAAATCCTGCTGCTCGACGAACCGTTGTCGAACCTCGACGCCCGCATCCGCCTGACGGTGCGCCACGAGTTGCGGGCGCTGCAGAAGCGGCTCGGCATCACCGCCATCCACGTCACCCACGACCGCGAGGAGGCCATGGTGATGGCCGACCGGATCGTCATCCTCAATACCGGCAGGATCGCCCAACAGGGCACGCCGGAAGATGTTTATAACCGTCCCGCCTCGGCCTTCGTCGCCGCCTTCATGGGCGCGGAAAATGTGCTTTTCCTGAACGGTGAGCCGCAGGACAACCAGTTTGCGATCGCTGCGGGCCCGGCCAATGCGGCCTGTTCCCTACCGCTCCTCGGCCGTCCGCTGGCCGCCGGTCCGGTCGAGGCCCGCTTCCGCCCGGAGGCCGCCCGTCTGTTCCCGGCCGATGATATCGCCGAGATCGGCCCCGGCATCACTTTCCGGGGCGAGGTTGCCGCCGTCAGTTATCCCGGTGGCCATTGGCGCCACGTCGTCAAGCTCGGCGACCACGAGATCATGGCCGATGCCGACCGCGCCTTCGAGCCGGGCGCCCGCGTTGCCGTGTTCGTGCCGGCCGAGGCGCTGTTCCTGTTCAATTCACCGGAGGCTGCTTCGGCCTCCCCCATTTCCCGGGCGCCATCCGGGAAAGTCCACGCCTGATCTTTCGATACCTCTGCCTTTTCAACTCACGGAGAAGCACTCATGAAGAAGATGTCCTACGCAGCCTTCGCCGTCGTTTTCGCAGCCCTTCCGGTTCATGCCGAAGAGCTGACGGTTGCGACCGCCGGAGACCAGAACATGGTCGACTACATCAACCAGTATCTCGGACCGCTGTTCGAAAAGACCTATCCCGGCAATACGGTTCGCGCCGTCGGCACTGGCCCCGGCGATGCGGGCTCGCAGAAGATTCTCGAGCGCTTCGACGCCCAGGCTGCGGCGAAGTCCGACAAGTGGGACGTCGACGTCGCTGTCGTCCACGAAAAATTCGTCGGCCCGATGGTGACCAAGAACTATCTCGACAAGTACCGCAGCGACATCGAAACCGGCAAGCTCGTCACCCGTGCCAACGCCAAGATGGCGCTCGGCACCAATGTCGACGGTTACGTCATGCCGATGTTCAACAGCCAGACCGCGATCGCCTACAACCCTGCGCTCGTTCCGAACCCGCCGAAATCCTATGCGGAGCTTGCAGACTGGGCCAAAGTCCATCCGAAGCAGTTCGGTTATAACGGCATCAAGGGCGGCGCTTCCGGCGTTTCGTTCGTCATGGGCTGGATCTATGCCTTCGGCGGTGGTGATGCCAACACCCTGATGAACGGTCCGTTCAAGGAAGACGAAACCAAGAAGTGGGATACGGCCTTCAAAAGCCTCGCCGACTTCACCACCAACGCCACGCTGACGCCCGGCAATGCCGGCACGCTTGACCTCCTGTCGCGCGGCGAAATCGCCATGGGCCCGGTCTGGGTCGACATGTTCTATTCCTGGCAGGCCAACGGCCAGCTGCCGCCGACCATGAAACTCGTCCTGCCGGCTCCGGGCATGCCGGGCCAGCCGATGCACTACGTGATGCCGGAAAAGGCTGCCCACAAGGCGCTGGCCGAGAAGTTCATCGCTCTCGCCACCAGCCCCAAGGTCCAGGCCGAAGGCATCGTCAAGCGCTTCAACTGGTATCCGGGCATCGACGCCGACAACGTCAAGCGGGAACTGGACGACGCAACGTGGAACAAGCTGTTCGTCGACATCTCGCCGGCCGACCTTGCCGCCAAGGGCAAGCCCTTCCCGATCGCGCCCTACAACACAGCGATCCTCGAAGCCTATGAGAAGTCCGTGAAGTAATCCGAGATCCCTTCTCCCCTTGGGGAGAAGGTGGCCCAACGGGCCGGATGAGGGGGCTGTGGCACGGCATACGAGGCCTCAGGGTCGCGTCTGCAGCTCACCCCCTCATCTGTCCTTCGGACATCTTCTCCCCGAGGGGAGAAGATAGTGCCCATCATCCCTCCGAACGGTCGAACCATGCCAAAACGCCTCCTCGGTCTCCTTCTCGTGCTGCCGGCACTCGCGGTGATCGCCTTCCTTTTCATCCTGCCGCTGATCATGTCGGCGGTCGGTGCCTTCCAGGTGGAGGGGGTTTTCGGCTGGGGCAATTTCACCAAGACTTTCGACCTCTACACCAAGGACATCATCTTCACCGTCGTGATCGTCAGCCTGTCGACGGTGCTGATCGGCATCGCCTCGATCGCGATCGGCGGTTATCTGACGCTCGGCGAACATCCGGTCGCCGTCGCGATCCTGCGCTGGCTCTATCGTTGGCCGATGTTCATTCCCTTCATCGTCGTCGGCCAGATTCTCCGCACGTTCCTCTCCAAGAACGGCATGATGAACAACACTTTCATCAATCTCGGCCTGCTGACGCCGCTCGATGCGGTGAGCTTCCTCGACTGGCGCGGCATCGTCATCGCCTTCGTCTGGAAGCAGACGCCAT
Source organism: Neorhizobium sp. T25_13 (assembly GCF_002968675.1). NCBI lineage: Bacteria > Pseudomonadati > Pseudomonadota > Alphaproteobacteria > Hyphomicrobiales > Rhizobiaceae > Neorhizobium > Neorhizobium sp. T25_13. Next base: position 76,425 of record NZ_PVBI01000011.1, on the reverse strand, counting down.
TCGTGGCGCTGCTCGTCGCCGGCGCCATGGCCTCCATCAACCGCGATACGATCGAGGCGGCCCGCAATCTCGGTGCCTCGCGGCTGCGCCTGCTGCTGGAAATCGTCGTGCCGCAGGTGGCGATGACGCTGACGGTCGGCCTCATCCTCTCCTTCGTCACCATGATGTCGGTTCTGTCCGTGCCGCTGATGATCAACGCCCAGTCGCCGACCATGCTGACCGCCGACATCGCCTTCCGGGTCAATTCCTACGGGGACTACGGTGTCGCCAATGCGCTTGGCCTGATCTCGCTCGTGCTCGCCGCCTCCGTCGCATGGATCTACCTGCGCGCCAGCCTCAAGGAGCGCGCATGACAGCCGCCCATAATCCCGCCGCCCGCAATCCTCTCACGGCCCTCTGGTGGGTGCCGCGCGGCATCATCTTCGGGCTGATGGCCTTCTTCATCTTCGGGCCGCTCTTCAACCTGCTGATCTGGACGGTGGCTGAGAAGTGGTATTTCCCCCACAGCCTGCCGCTCGAATACGGCTTCAGTTCCTGGGCGCGGGTGTTTGCACCGCGCGGCGGGGCGATGGAATCGCTGACCAATTCGCTGGTCGTTGCCCTGCTGACCGTTGTCGTCTCGCTGTTGTTGGCGATCCCTGCCGGCTACGCGCTGGCGCGGCTGAAACTGCCATTCCGCGGCCTCATCCTGCTCGCCTTCCTCATTCCGCAGGCCTTTCCGAACCTGACGGTCTACGTCAACGTGGCCCGGATATTCTACGAGATCAGGCTCAACGGCACGATTCCCGGCGTCGTGCTGGTGCATGTCTCGCATGGCCTCGTTTATGCGGTGTGGATCGCGACGGCCGCCTTTTCTGCGATCGACGCGGAACTCGAGCAGGCAGCGCGCAACATCGGCGCCAGCGCCTTCCGGGCCTTCCTCGACGTAACGTTGCCGTTGGCGGCACCAGGCCTGATGGCAAGCGCCATCTTCGTTTTCCTGGAATCGCTCGATGAATTCACCGGCAGCTATTTCGTCGGCGCGCCCGATGTGAACATGCTGCCGTTATTGCTCTATACGACCGCTGCCGGCGGCAATTATCAGATAGCGTCGATCACCGCCCTCTTGCTGCTCGTTCCCTCTCTGGTGTTCATGTTGATCGTGGAGCGATTCCTGAAGGCGGACGTCCTTTCGCGGGTGGGGCATTGAGGAAAGCATGAAGGACGAAAAACGGATGCGCTTTGTCAGCGCCGAACAGGTCGCTCGCCTTGCCGGCGTCTCCCGCTCGGCCGTTTCCCGCACGTTTACGCCAGGCGCCAGCGTTGCGCCGGCGACGCGCGAAAAGGTGCTGCGGGCAGCGGAAGAGCTCGGCTACCACGTCAACGACCTCGCCCGCGGCGTGCTTGCCAACCAGAGCCGGCTTGTCGGCATCGTCGCGACCAAGCCGGAAGTCGGTTTCCGTGCCCATCTGACTGCGGCGCTCGCCAAGGCGCTGATTCAGCGCGGCAGCATCCCGATCCTCATCAATACCGGACAGGCTGAAGAGGAATTGCTGGCTGCCCAGAAGATGCTGATCGGCCACCGCGCCGAGGCGACCATCATCCTGTCCGGCTCGCCGCCGGCAAGCTTCTTCGAGCTCGCCCAGCGCAACGGCCAGCCGCTGGTGGTGATCGGCCGTTCGGAACCGGATGCCGATCATGTCCGCGCCGGCAATTCCGAGGCTTCCCGCAAGGCCGCCAATGCCTTTTTCGATACCGGCCGTCGGCGCCTCGCCGTTGTCGGTTCGCAATCGGGGACACCGAGCATCGTCGAACGCGAAAATGCCTTCACGTCGGCGGCGCTGGCGCTCGGCGCCGAGGTCCGCTCCGCCGGCGGGCCGGATTCCGATTACGACAGCGGCATCGCCGCCGCCCGCGAGCTGTTCGCCGGTGGCGAACGCCCGCACGCGGTGTTCTGCGCCAACGACCAGATCGCCTTCGGCCTTATGGATTTCATCCGCATCGAGAAGAAGCTGCGCATCCCGGAGGATGTGGCGGTGATCGGCTTCGACGACGTGCCGGAAGCGGCCTGGCTGAGCTACGGCCTCACCACCTTCCGCCAGGACCCGATCACCATGGCGCTTCGGGCCGTCGAGCTTCTGGAACGGCGCCTCGAAAACCCGGACGCTTCCCCGGGCTACGAGCGGGTCATCCCCGAACTGGTGGTGCGAAAGAGTTTCGTCCCGGTTTAAAGCTTCAGCAGCTTCCGGGCGTTTTCCTTGAGGATCAACGGCCGCACCTCGTCCTTGATCGAGATTGCGGCAAAATCCGCCATCCAGCGGTCCGGGGTGATCGCCGGCCAGTCCGAGCCGAACAGCATTTTGTGCTTCAAGATCGAGTTGGCGTATTGCACCAGGATCGCCGGAAAATATTTCGGCGACCAGCCGGACATGTCGATATAGACGTTCGGCTTGTGGGTCGCGACGGAAAGCGCCTCTTCCTGCCAGGGAAAGGAGGGGTGCGCGAGAATGATCGGCATGTCGGGAAAATCCGCCGCCACGTCGTCCAGATAGATCGGGTTGGAATATTTCAGCCGCATGTTCATGCCGCCGCGCATGCCGGCGCCGACGCCCGTCTGGCCCGTATGGAACAGCGTAATCGCGCCTTCTTCGGCAATTGCCTCGTAGAGCGGATAGGCCATCCGGTCGTTCGGGTAGAAGGCCTGCATGGTCGGGTGGAACTTGAAACCCTTGACGCCGAATTCCCGCACCAGCCGACGCGCCTCGCGGGCGCCCATCTTGCCCTTGGCGGGGTCGATCGACGCGAACGGGATCATGATGTCGCTGTTTTCGGCGGCGATCATCGCCACTTCTTCGTTGTTGTAACGCCGGAAGCCGGTCTCGCGCTCGGCATCGACCGGAAAGATCACGCAGCCGATCTTGCGCTCGCGGTAATAGACGGCGGTCTCGTTCACCGTCGGCAGCATGCCCTTGTGGCCGGCCGGGTTCTTGAAATATTTGGCCATGCCGGCCTGGAATTGGTCATAACCGTCGTCGCGCGGGCCGCAGCAGGGTTCTTCCGCATGGGTGTGGACGTCGATGGCGATCAGCTCGTCGATGTTCAAGGTTCGCTCCTCCCGATCCTTAAATTCAGCCCAGGCCCACGAATTTCCGCAGCAGGGCCGTCAGTTGTTGGCGCTCGTCACCGGTAAGGTTGGCGCCGACCGACTCTTCGTAGGTGAAGAACCATTGGCTTGCCTGCTTCACCCTTGTCACCGCTTCCGGCGTCAGCGTGATCTCAACGGCGCGGCGATCCCCATCCGGCACCGTCCGCGAAACGAGGTTCTGGTCCTCCAGTGCCCGGATCAGCTTGGTCATATGAGCCCGCTTGATCATCAGCCGTTGGCCGAGCACGCTTTGGCGGATGCCGGGATTGTGGAGAATGACCCAAAGCACGGAGAATTCCCCCGGCTTCAGATTATGCTCGCCGACCTCTTCGAAAAACCGCTCGTAGATCTTGAGCTGCGCCAGCCGCATCAGGAAACCGAGCGCTGAATTGAGCCGGTCGAGTTCGACCTGGTCTGCGGTGCGGATCGGCATGTCCATGGGCGTTCCCCCTTATGCCGAGCCCGGCGCCTTCAGCCGCGCGGCGCGTTTTTCCAGGAAAGCGCGCAGACGCTCTTCGGCCTCCGGACTGGTGGCGGTGAAGGAGGCGATGAAGGATTCGACGAAAAGCCCGTCTTCCTTGGCCATGTCCTGGATCCGCGGCAATGCGTTGAGCACCGCGTAGTTGGAAATTTCGGCGTTGCTGGCGGCGGCTTCCGCAAGCTCATGCGCCTTCTGCCGGGCCATGCCCTTTTCGACCACGTATTGCGCCAGGTTCCAGCGCTCGGCCTCTTCCGCCGAAGCGACGCGGCCGGTCAGCATCATGTCGGTCATGCGGGCGACGCCCATCAGCCGTGCGGCCCGCACCGAGCCGCCGCCGCCAACGAAGATGCCGCGCTGGCCTTCCGGCAGGGCGAAAAAGGCGGACTTGTCCGCAACCCGGATATGGGTGGCGGACGCCAGTTCGAGGCCGCCGCCGACCACCGCCCCGTGCAGGGCTGAAATCCACGGAATCGTGCCGTGTTCGATGCCGGCAAACACCGCGTGCCAGCGGCGCGAACCGCGCACGCCTTCGATCGGCGTCTTCTTCACATGTTCGGCAAGGTCGAGCCCGGCGCAGAAGTGATCGCCATGACCGAACAGCACGACGGCTTTCGCCTCGCTTTCGGCGCGGGCCACGGTCTCGGCGATTGTTTCGACGAAACGGTCGCTGATCGCATTGCGCTTTTCCGGACGATTGAGACCTATATGGGCAACATTGCCCTTGAGCTCATAGGTCACGAAGCTGGTTGCCGTATGATCGGCCATTTTATGCATTCTCCTCCAGCAACGGACGCTCCCCAGCCCGTCATCAGTTTTTGATCGTTTACAGGGAGATTGTTTCTTTGTAAACAAATTTTGGGAGCCCGATAGGGAGCATTGACGTCTGGGAGGAGAAGTCATGAGCGGAAAACCTGTGCGTGACGTGAAGCTGTGGTCGCCTGTGGTCGGCTGGGAAGAACGGCCGAACGGCGAGTTCGTGGTCTGGCGTGAGGATCCGCTCGGACCTTATCCCGACAAGCTCAACGAGCGGCTGGTCCATTGGGCAAAAACCGCACCCGACCGCACCTGGATGGCCGATCGTGAAGGGACGGCCGAGTGGCGCAGGGTGAGTTTTGCCGAGGCGCTGGATCAGGTGCGCCGCATCGGCCAGTTCCTGCTGGACATGAAGCTCTCGGCCGAAAATCCGCTCGTCATCCTTTCGGAAAACTCGATCGAACATGCGCTGATGGCGCTCGGCGCCCAGCATGTCGGCATCCCGTCGGCGGCGATTGCACCGGCCTATGCGACCATCTCCTCCGACTTTTCCAAGCTGCATGACATCGCCAAACAGATCACCCCCGGCCTGATCTTCGCCGACGACGCGGGTGCCTTCCGCAAGGCGGTCGATACGGCTTTCGGGGCTGACATTTCCTTTGCCGGCATGCGCAACCTGCCCGAGGACCGGTCCGGCACCTATCTTCTCGACGACATCCTCAAGACCGAACCGACCGAGGCCGTGGACAAGGCTTTTGACGCAGTCGGGCCGGATACGGTCGCGAAATTCCTGTTCACCTCGGGCACCACCGGTTCGCCCAAGGCGGTCATCCAGACGCAGCGCATGCTCTGCTCCAACCAGGAGATGGTGACCGACTGCTATTCCTATTTCCGCGATGAACCGCCGATCCTGGTCGACTGGGCGCCCTGGAACCACACCGCCAGCGGCAACAAGGTGTTCAACATCGCCATCTATAGCGGCGGCACCTATTACATCGACCGTGGCAAGCCGAGCCCGGCGCTGATGGCCCAGACGATCGCCAACCTGAAGGAAATTTCGCCGACCTGGTATTTCAACGTGCCGGCCGGTTATGAAATGCTGATCCAGGCGATGCACGAGGACGAGGGACTTCGCAAGACCTTCTTCAAGGACCTGAAGCTCCTGATGTATGCCGGCGCCGGCATGGCGCAGCACACCTGGGACGCGCTGATCGAGCTTTCCGAGATGACGATCGGCGAACAGGTGCCGCTTGGCACCGGCATCGGTTCCACCGAGACTGCACCGTTCGCGATCTTCTGCACCGACCCGCAGGAAAAGCCCGGCAATATCGGGGTGCCCGGCCAAGGCGTCACGATGAAACTGGTGCCGATCGACGACAAGTACGAATTACGCCTCAAGGGGCCGAACGTCACCCCCGGGTATTGGCGCAACGATAAGCTGACCAAGGAGGCCTTCGACGAGGAAGGTTTTTACCGGATCGGCGATGCGGTAAAGTTCGCCGTGCCGGGCGATCCGCGCCAGGGGTTCTATTTCGACGGCCGCACGGCTGAAAACTTCAAGCTACAGACCGGCACCTGGGTGGCGGTCGGCGTGCTTCGGGCACAGCTCGTCAACCAGTTCGGCGGGCTGATCCGCGATGCGGTCATCACCGGCGAGAACCGGGCCGAGCTCGGGGCGCTGGTGGTTCCCTTCATGCCGGCACTGCGCGAACTGATCGGCGGCGACGCTGCTCTTTCCGACGAGGCGGTGGTTGCCCATCCGAAGGTAAGGGCGGCGATTGCTGAGCGGCTGAAGGAACACCAGCGCCAGTCGAGCGGTTCGGCGACGCGCGTCATGCGCATGATGCTGATGACCCAGCCGCTGCGTTTCGAAAAGGGCGAGGTGACCGACAAGGGCTCGATCAACCAGCGCGCGGTGCTCGCCCATCGCGGCGATCTCGTCGAGGAACTGTACGCGGATGCGCCGGGCGTCATCCGGGTCGGCAAGGAGCTGGCGGCATGAGGATCGAAGGAACAAGCGCCGTCGTCACCGGTGGCGGATCGGGGCTCGGCGAGGCGACAGCACGGCTTCTCGCGAAACTTGGGGCCGTGGTGCATGTCTTCGACCGCAACCAGGCCGCAGCCGAGAAGGTCGCGACCGAGATCGGCGGCGTGGCGCTCTCCGGAGACGTGACCAGCGAGGACGATGCGGCCAAGGCACTCGATATTGCGGCGAAAGCGGGCGACGGCTTGCGCATCCTCGTCAACTGTGCCGGCATCGGCACGGCGGGGCGCATCGTCGGAAAGAACGGGCCGATGCCGCTTGCCGATTTCGAGCGGGTGATCCGCGTCAACCTGATCGGCACGTTCAACATGATGCGGCTTGCGGCCGAGCGCATGTCGGGCCTGCCCGAGCGCGACGACAAGGCGCGCGGCGTGATCGTCAACACCGCGTCGGTCGCCGCTTTCGAGGGACAGATCGGCCAGGCGGCCTATGCGGCCTCCAAGGGCGGCATCGTTTCGCTGGCTTTGCCGGCGGCGCGCGAATTCTCCCGCTTCGGCGTACGGGTCAACACTGTAGCACCCGGCATCTTCCTGACGCCGCTGCTTTATGAGCTGCCGCAGGAGGCGCAGGACAGCCTTGCCAGCGCGATCCCCTATCCGTCCCGGCTCGGCGATCCCGGCGAGTTTGCCGATGCGGTGCGGTTCGTGATCGAGAACCAATATGTCAACGGCGAAGTGATCCGGCTCGACGGCGCACTGCGCATGCAGCCGCGGTGACCGGCGATGTCGTTTGCGGATCAGGCCGACCGGACGCTGGACATCCTGGCCCTGACGCCGGGCTGGCACCGGCTGAAAGAACTCCGTGAGGATTGCGACGACGAGACGGTTGCCGCGATTATCGGGGGGGCGGCAAGTTTTGCCGAGGGCGTGCTGGCGCCGCTGAATGCGGTGGGCGACCGGGTCGGTGCGAGGATGGTCGACGGCCGGGTGAGGACGCCGGACGGTTTTGCCGATGCGTTCCGGCAATATGCCGAGGCCGGCTGGCTCGGCATGGACGTGGCCGAGAAATTCGGCGGCCAGGCGGTTCCGCTGACCTTGCATGCTGCCTGCGCGCCGCTGTTCGAGCGCGGCTGCATAGCGCTGATGATGGCCGCCGGCTCGACCCGTGCGGCGGCCCATCTTCTGGCGGAAGCCGCCGACGAAGCGACCGCAAACGAATGGGTACCGAAACTTAGCACCGGCGAATGGGCGGCGACGATCTGCATTTCCGAACCGGATGCGGGTTCCGACGTCGGCCGGCTGCGCACCATGGCCGAACTCAGCGATGGCGAATGGCTGATCACCGGCCAGAAGATTTGGATCTCCTTCGGCGACCATGACATGGCGGACCGCATCGGTCATTGCCTGCTCGCCCGTACCAACGACCAGCCCGGCACGCGCGGCATCAGCCTCTTTCTCGTGCCGAACCTCATCGACGGCCAGCCGAACGGCGTTTCCGCCGATCGGATCGAGGAGAAGATGGGCCTGCACGGCTCTCCCACCTGCGCCATGCGCTTCGACAACGCCAAGGGCATCATGCTCGGCCGCGAAGGCCGCGGCCTGCCGCAGCTTTTCACCATGATCGAGCTGATGCGGCTGCTCACCGGCTGCCAGGGGCTGGGCATCGCGTCCGCCGCGGCCGATATTGCCGGAGACTATGCCAGGGAGCGCCGCCAGGGCGGAAGGCCGGACCAGCCGCCGGTGCCGATATCGAGCCATCCGGATGTGCAGCGCCAGCTCCATGAGATCCGCAGCTCCACAGAAATCCTGCGCGCCGCCATTCTCGAACTTGCCACGACCATGGATATCGCCCGGCTGGAGCCCGAGTCCGGGCTGGAGGATTTTACCGGTTGGATGTTGCCGCTGATCAAGAATTTTGGCGCTGCGGCCGGGTTCGAGACGGCGAATTCGGCGATCCAGGTGCTCGGCGGCGTCGGCTACACCCGCGACTGGCCGCTCGAGCAATATCTGCGCGATGCCCGCATCATGACCATCTATGAGGGCACGACGGGCATGCAGGCACTGGATTTCCTGACCCGCCGCCTTTGGCGCGACGAGGGGCGAGGGCTCGCGCTTTTCCTGGAGAAGGCGCGCGACGAGATCGACGCCTACATCGCCGAACATCCCGCGGCATCGGAACAGGCTCTCGTGGTCCTGGATGGGTTCGAGCGCTTGAGCGGGCGGATGACGGCGCTTCAGAGCGATCCGGATGCCGCCCTCTACCGCGCCGACAGCTATATGCGCGCTGCCTGGTCGGCCGTGTCGGTATGGATGGCATTGCGCATCTCGGAAACTGGCGCAGTCGGGAAACTGGCTGCGGAGTTCGATTTTCACCGCGCACGTTGCGGCTGATCCATCGAGGGGGCAACCAAATAGGACGCCGGCTATGGAACGTGGCGGGAGTTGCGAAATCCCGAAAAATATGGGCGTGATGCCGGTTAGGATTTTTTCTCGAAACGAGAAAGACAGTGAACATACTTCTCGACATCGGCGCCTTTCTGGCGACTGCCCGCGCCGGCAGCTTTTCCGCCGCCGGCCGTGACCTGGGCGTTGCGACCTCGGTCATTACCAAGCGCGTCAAGCGGCTCGAAGAGCATTTGAATACCCAGCTTTTCGTGCGCACCACAAGACGATTGGCCCTGACGCTCGACGGCGAGCGGCTGCGGCCCCGTCTGCAGCTTCTGGTCGGCGAGATCGAGGAGACGCTGGCGACGCCGAATACCCACGAACTGGGGCTGACCGGTTCGCTGCGCATCAAGGCGCCGACGACGCTGACCTCGATGTTCTTCGGCGATATCTGCGCCGCGTTTCAGGCTACCAATCCGCGGGTGAAGATGGAGATCGTGCTGATCGACCGCTCGGTCAATCCGCTGGAGGAAGGGTTCGACGTGGCGATCGGCGCCCTGCCGCAATCCTACGCCTATGTGATCGATCATCCGCTTTGTCCCTATCCGCGGGTTCTGTGCGCATCGCGGGGTTATCTGGCGGGCCGCAAGCGGCCGAAGACGCCCACCGAACTCGTCGGCCACGAATGCATCACCTTCCACACGATCGGCACGACCTGGACCTTCCAGATGGAAACGAGCACGCTCAACGTGGAGATCACCTCGAATTTCACGGCCAACGATAGCCGGGTCCTGCTCGCCGCTGCGCGTCAGGGATTGGGACTTGCGATCCTGCCGAGGTTCCTCGCTCGATCGGATCTCGATAGCGGCGCGCTCGAGGAGGTGATGCCGGAATTTCCGGTCGAGCCGCTCTGGGTCAAGGCTTCGGTGCCTAGGATCAAGATGAACAAGGTCGTGGTGTCCGAGTTCATATCCTACGTGCAGAAGCGGTTTTCGGAAGGGGTGCCGGATCAGGTCATCCCAATGTTCTGAGAAGAAATCCGGACCTGCCTCAAGCTCGCAGTTTCACTGACGCCAAAGCCGCTGAAATCCAGCGGGACCTTTCTCGAAACAAGAAAGCTGATCGCATCACTTGCCGGGTTCAAGGCGAGGCGGCTTGGGTTACGATCATAGCCAAAGCGCCGGGAGGGCGCAGGCTGACGGGAGGGTTCGATGGCGGAGACGCTGAGCAGGGAAACGCGGATTGTCCGGCGCGAGAAGTCGGCGCCGTTCCGCAGGCTCAAGGCGGATATCTGCGTCGTCGGCGCCGGCATTGCCGGGATTTCGGCCGCACTCGAAGCCGCGAGACTGGGCCGCAAGGTGATGATCGTCGATGGCCAGGCAGCGCTCGGCGGGCAGGCGGTCAACTCGATCATCGCCACGTTCTGCGGCCTGTTTTCGAACGGCACGCACGGCTACCAGTTCACCTATGGCATTGCTGACAGGTTGCTCGCCCATCTCGAAAGCCAGGACCAGTCGATCTATTACCGCCACGGGCCGAACACCACGGTCGTCTATTACGACGAGGTCGTCCTCGGCCGCTGGATGGAACAGAGCATTCTGGACGCCGGCATCGAGGTCGTGCTCGGTGCGCAGATTCTCGACGTGCATGTCGAAGGCCGGCGCGTCGTCCAGACCGATTTCATGACCCGTTACGGCGGCGTGTCGATCGAGGCGGCCGGCTGGGTGGAGGCGAGTGGCGACGCGGCGCTCGTCTGGCAGGCCGGCTTTGCCTGCCGCCAACCGGAAAAGGGCGGCGTCTTCGGTACCCAGATGGTGGTGCTGGAAAACATCGACGAAGCCAAGCAGCCGACCCGCTACGAGATCGGCGACCGGATGAAGGAAAAGGCGGCAAGCTACGGCCTGCTACGCCGCGAAGGCCTCGGCTTCACCATTCCCGGCCGCGGCATTGCCGCCATGAACATGACCCATGTGGAAACGCCGCTCGATCCGGTCGAGGCGTCCAGAAAGGCGCTCGAAGGCAAGGATCAGGCGGCTCGCGCAGTGGAGTTCCTGAAGGCGGAATTCCCGGAATGTTTCGGCAACGCCCGCATCCGCTCCTTCGGTCTGCCGGGCATCCGCCAGACCCGCTGGATCGCCGGCAGCCATCACCTGACCGTCGATGAGATCAAGGCCGGCACCAAGTTCGACGACGCCGTTGCCCGCACCGCCTGGCCAATCGAGCTGCATGACCACGGCGACGGCCACCACTGGATCACTTTCGACGAAGAGCATGCCCACTACATTCCGCTTGGCAGCCTGACGCCGGACGAATGCGACAACGTTGCCGCCGCCGGCCGCTGCGTCGACGCGGATTCCGCGGCGCTTTCGAGCATCCGCGTCATGGGGCCGTGCATCGCCATGGGCATGGCGGCTGCCAACGCGCTCGACCTTGCCGGAACCGGTAGCGTGCACCAGATCGACCGCGATGCGCTGCGCGAGCGGGTTTCCGACAACGTCGAAAAGAAGCATTATCGGTGGGCCGACGCGAAAATGCGCGCCGCATCGTGAGGAGGATGCGATGAACCTGACGGATCACGAAAAGGCGATGTATGACGGCGAGCACGGCCGCGCCAAGGCGCGCGCCATGGACCTGCTGGTTCGCTACGGCGAAGCGCTCGGCGCCGAGCGTCTGGTCGAGACCAACAATGTCGCCGGCGCCTTCAATGCCTCGACGCCATCGGTGCAGGCGATTGCCGAAAAGGGCATGGAGCACGTCTATTCAGAGCTCAACCTCGACAGCGACGAAGTCGTCGAGGTGCCGCATATGGTGGCGCATACCTGCCAGCTGATCACCGGCATCGACAACGACAACTGGGAACTGCAAGGCGTGGACAAGGCGCTTGTGGACATGCAGCGCGCCAATGAGAAGTATCTGGGGCGACGCGGCGTCAACATGTTCGCCACCTGCACGCCCTATCAAGTGGGCAACGTGCCGGTGAAGGGCGAACACTGCGCCTGGATGGAATCATCGGCCGTCATCTACTGCAACTCTGTTCTCGGCGCCCGCACCAATGTCGAGGGCAAGGAAAGCACCGGCGCTGCGGCGCTCACCGGCCGCATTCCCTATTGGGGGTTCCACATCACCGAAAACCGCCGCGGCACCCATCTGGTCGAGCTCGATATCGAGGTCGACGACATGATGGATTGGGGCCTGCTCGGTTATTATATCGGTGAGGTGATCGGTGAGGAGATCCCTGTCCTGAAGGGCGCCAGCCGCCAGCCCGACCTCATCAAGCTCAAGCATTTTGGCGCAGCCGCAGCGTCCTCCGGTGGGGTGGAGATGTACCATATTCCCGGCATCACGCCGGAAGCGGACAGCATCGAGGAAGCCTTCGGCGGCCGCAAGGTCAAGGGCACGTTCCGCTACGGCGCCAAGGAACGCCGCGAAACCTATGAGAAACTGCAGAGCTCGACCGAGAAAAAGGTCGATTTCATCATGCTCGGCTGCCCGCACAATTCCATCGACCAGATGGCGCTGATCGCCCATATGCTGGAGAATAAAAAGATCCATTCGAATGTGCAGCTCTGGGTGCACACGCCACGTGCGATCAAGCAGGTCGCCGAGCGCAACGGCTATATCGATGTCATCCGCGAAGCGGGCGGGGTCGTCATGAGCGATACCTGTCCCGCCATTTCCCGCCGACTGCCGGCGGGGACCAAGGTCATCGCCACGGATTCCGCCAAGCAGGCACACTACTTGCCGGCGATCACCGGCGTGCAGGGCTGGTTCGGCTCGGTCAGCGATTGCGTCGATGCGGCCTTGACCGGCCAGTGGAACGGGAGAGCCTGATGGATATCGCGACCGAAGCAAAACCCGACACGATCGAGCTCAAGGGCCGCAAGGTGGTGGCCGGCCGTGCCGAGGGCGAGGCGCTCGTCACCACCGAGACGATCTCCGGCTGGGGTGGCATCAACGAGCGCACTGGCACGGTCATCGAGCGCCGGCACGAAATGCGCGGCGTCTCCTTCGCCGGCAAGATTCTGGTTTTCCCCGGCGCCAAAGGCTCGTCCGGCTGGTCGGCCTATTTCCATATGACGCGGCTGAACGGCGTCCAGCCGGCGGCGATGATCTTTACCCGGATGACCACCAAGATCGCGCTCGGGGCCGTCGTCACCCGGGTTCCGGCGATCACCGAGCTGGACCAGGACCCGCTCGATGTGATCGAGACCGGCGACTGGGTCGTGGTCGATGCGGATGCCGGCACAGTGACCGTGACCAAGAAAAAACCCGCCTGAGATCATGCCCAGGCGCCGCGGGCCGCGGCGTCTTTCGCATAATCGGAGAAGCTCCTGGCCGGCCGGCCGAGGGCGCGCATCACGCCGTCCGACAGGTATTCGTTGCGGCCGTCGAGCACGACGGTGAACAGCTCCACCAACAGTTCGGCAACATCGGCGGGCACTTCGGCCTGTTTGAGACCTTCCACGAACGCCTCGTTGGAGATCGTCTGGAAGGCGATTGCGCGCCCGCTTGCCTTGCCGATTTCCGCCACGGCTTCGGCAAAGGTCAGAAGCTGCGGACCGGTCACTTCGTAGAGTTCGCCGATATGCCGAGGGTCGGTGAGGGCGGCAGTGACCACGTCGGCGATGTCGCCGGCATCGATGAACGGCTCGCGCACGGTGCTGACCGGCAGCGCCAGTTCGCCTTCAAGGATCATCGGCAAGAGCTGTCCCTCGTCGAAATTCTGGTCGAACCAGCTTGCCCGAACGATCGTCCAGTCGGCGCCCGAGGCGATCAGCCGCCGTTCGCTTTCCTCCGCCGCGGGTTCGCCCCGGCCTGACAAGAGAACCAGCCGCTTGACACCCAGCGATACCGCCAGCGTCGCAAGCGCCTCAATATCGTCCGGCGCCCCCTTCACCGCGAGATCCGGATAATAGGTGATATAGGCGGCCGACGCTCCCTCCAGGGCCGGCGCCCAGGTGCTACGGTCCGTCCAGTCGAAACCGGTGGAGCGCGAAGCGAAACGGACAGGCCTGTTCAATGCCTGCAGGCCCTCTGTAACCCGAGAGCCGGTCTTGCCCTTGCCGCCGATGATGAGAACGGGGTCTTCCATGGGATGTCTCCTTTAACATGAATTTTCCTCATGTTTTAAAGCGATAAATCCTCATGTTGCACTTGTCAACAAAAAATGCGAATGTTCCTCGCGTTTGAAACTCAAAGCACGGAAAGACAATGGAGATTTCTGCATCGACGCCACGCCAGCCCCAGCAGAAGCGCAGCCGGGAGCGGGTGGAGCGGATTCTCGCGGCGGCGAAGGAGCTGATCGCCCGCGGCGGCAGCGACGTGATGAAGATGGGTGAACTGGCGGAAAAGGCGGGCGTGCCGATCGGCTCGCTCTACCAATTCTTCCCGGACAAGGGGTCGGTGGTCCGCACGCTCGCCGAACGCTACAACGAGGAAGGCCGCGCCTGCATTCGCGAGGCGCTGGAGCCGGTCCGGAACGAGGCCGCGTTTTCGCAAGCGTTCAGAGAGCTGATCGACATCTATTACGGCCTGTTCCTCGCCGAACCCGTGATGCGCGACATCTGGTCCGGCACCCAGGCAGACAAGGCGTTGCAGGATATCGATCTCGCCGATGCCCGCGAAAACGGCGCGATCGTCGCCGCAGCGCTGGCGCATATGCAGCCCGACGCCCATCCGGAAGAACTGTTCAACCGGGCCATGCTGGTCATGTATCTCGGCACGTCGACAATGCGGCTGGCGATCTCCGTCGAGCGCGCCCAAGGTGTAGCCATGGTGGAAACCTACAAGCGGCTGGCCCTTCGCGAACTGCTGGCAAGGGACTGATGGGCCTCGACGGCCATGCCGATCGCCGACTATAAGATGCGGCGAAACGGACAAGGAGGAGTGGACATGTCGAAAGTAGCGATCGTAACCGGCGCGGGCTCGGGCGTTGGCAGGGCCGTCGCCATCGGGCTTTTGAACGCAGGTTATAGGACTGTGCTTGCCGGCCGGCGCGAGAGCGAGCTGCGGGGCACGGCGGAACTGGCCGGCGGGGAGTCGCTCGTCGTGCCGACGGACGTCACCGATCCGGCCGCCGTGGAGGCTTTGTTTGCCGCGACGGAAGAGGCCTATGGCCGCCTTGATCTTCTGTTCAACAATGCCGGACGCGGCACGCCGGCGGTTCCGATCGACGAATTGCCGCTTGAAACCTGGCGGGCCGTCATCGACCTCAACCTCAACGGCGCCTTCTATTGCGCCCGGGCGGCCTTCGGGATGATGCGGCGGCAAAACCCAGGCGGCGGGCGGATCATCAACAACGGTTCGATCTCGGCGCATGTGCCGCGCCCGTACCAAGCTGCCTATACCGCCACCAAACACGCCATTACCGGCCTGACGCGCCAGATCGCGCTCGATGGGCGGCCGCTGAACATCGTCTGCGGCCAGGTGGATATCGGCAATGCCGACACGCCGATGACGGTGCGGATGAAGGAAGGGGCGCTGCAGGCGGACCTCACGACTGCTGTGGAGCCGGTCATGGATACCAAGCACGTGGCTGATGCGGTGCTCTACATGGATGGATTGCCGCTGGAAGCCAATGTCCTGTTCATGACAGTGATGGCAAACGGCATGCCTTATGCCGGCCGTGGCTGAAAGCGGCAGATGGCTGCCTTGATCTCGCCCGGAAGCTCGGCCAGCGTCAGGAAATAATGGGAAGGAAACATCGCATGCAGCAGGCACTGGTGCTCGAGAAAAAAGGCGTTCTCGCGTTAAGGGAGATCGATCTTCCGACCGAGGTTGGGCCGGGCGACGTGAAGATCGCCATCGATACGGTCGGCGTCTGCGGCAGCGACGTCCATTATTACACCCACGGCGCAATCGGTCCCTTTGTCCTGCGCGAGCCGATGGTGCTCGGCCACGAGGCGGCCGGTATCGTCGTCGAGGTCAGCAGCGAGGTGAAGACCTTGAAGGTCGGCGACCGCGTCTGCATGGAGCCGGGCGTGCCGAACCTGTCCTCCCGCGCCTCCAAGCTCGGTCTCTACAACGTCGATCCGGACGTCCGTTTCTGGGCGACGCCGCCGGTCCACGGGGTGCTGACGCCGGAAGTCATCCATCCTGCGGCCTTCACCTACAAGCTGCCGGACAACGTCTCCTTTGCCGAAGGCGCCATGGTGGAGCCATTCGCGATCGGCATGCAGGCCGCCAGCCGCGCCCGTATCCAGCCCGGCGATGTCGGTGCGGTGATCGGTGCCGGTCCGATCGGCATCATGGTGGCGTTGGCGGCACTCGCGGGCGGCTGCGCCCGCGTCTTCATCTCGGATCTGAGCCCCGACAAGCTGAAGATCGCCGGCCAGTACCCGGGCATCATCCCCGTCAACATTACCGAACGGCCGTTTGCCGAGGTCATCGCCGAAGCGACCGGCGGCTGGGGTGCGGATGTCGTGTTCGAGGCTAGCGGCAGCCCGAGGGCCTACGCAGGCATGTTGGACCTGGTACGGCCCGGCGGTGCCTTCGTGCTGGTCGGCCTGCCGGTCGAGCCGGTGCCCCTGGACGTCTCGAGCGCCATCTCCAAGGAAGTTCGCTTTGAGACCGTGTTCCGCTACGCCAACATCTTCGACCGGGCGCTGGAGCTGATCGCGTCCGGCAAGGTCGACCTGAAGCCGCTGATCACCGGCGTCTTCGATTTCAAGGATTCGATCAAGGCCTTCGAGCGGGCTGCCGCCGGACATCCGTCCGACGTCAAGCTGCAGATCCTGATGAACGGCAAGGCGTGATCAGGCAGCGCGGACGAAGCGCTTCGAAAGCGAGGCCGGCTTGTGGAGCGGCACGCGGCGGAGCATTTCGAGCGCGAACAGGCGGGCGTTCTGCCGGGCCTTGTCGAGATTGCTGATGCGGTTTTCGTCCATCGTGTAGAGCGTGCCGCCGAGATCGAAGATGTCGCGGAAGGCGGCGCGTTCGATGATCGGCGTGTCGAGCACTTCGACCTTGCGTTCGGCCAGCAGCATCTTGACAGCGAGCAGGGCGCGGGTGGTGACCATCGAGTTGACGCGAGTCAGCACCACCGAATGCGGCACGCGCAGATTGGCCTTTTCTTCGAGATAGCGCAGCAGTTCCAGCACGTTTGCACCGCCCTGGGCATCCATGGCGCAGCCCTGGATCGGGATCAGCACGTGGTCGGAAAGGCCGATCGCCTTGGCGAGCAGCGGGCTTTGGGCGCCGGGCAGGTCGAGCACGAAATAATCGGTCTTGTGGCGGTTCTCGGAAATATGCCGGTCGATCGAAGCCTGCGTCACGTAGGAAATGACGTTGAGCTTGTCATCGCGCGGGGAGAGCATGTGCCAGCGGGTGATCCAGTATTGCGGATCGGCATCCAGGATCGTGACGCGGTAGCCTTGCTCAACAAGTTCGGTTGCAAGAAGAAGCACAGCGGTGGTCTTGCCCGCTCCGCCCTTGGTGTTGGCAAAGGTAATGACTGGCATCTTGGGTCCCTGTCCGGCTACGAGCGAAATATTGCTCTCTCACCGCACCCTCATGATGCGTTGCCCCATTCTTGCCAAACATGGTTAACGAGCCGTGAAAAATCCGTTGCCAGATCTTACCGCCGACGATCGGCGGCGAGGATTTCCCGGGCGATCTGTTCGAGCGAAACGACCTTGTCGACACCGCCATGGGCGATGGCTTCCTTGGGCATGCCGAACACCACGGACGACGCTTCGTCCTGGGCAACCGTATAGGCGCCCGCCTGATGCATCTCGTTCATGCCGCGGGCGCCGTCGTCGCCCATGCCGGTCATGATCACGCCCATCGCATTGCCGCCGGCCGAGCGTGCGGCGGACCGGAACAGCACGTCGACGGACGGACGATGGCGGCTGACCAGCGGGCCGGAGCGGATCGAAACCTCGTAACGTGCGCCGCGCCGTTCGAGCAGCATATGCTTGTCGCCGGGGGCGATCAGCACGTGGCCACGCAGCACCGGATCGCCGTCGGCCGCCTCCTTGACCTCGACTTCGCAGAGGCTGTTGAGCCGCTTGGCGAAGGCGGCGGTGAATTTTTCCGGCATGTGTTGGACGATGACCATGCCCGGAGAATTGGCCGGCAGGGCTTCGAGAAGCTCGCGCAGAGCCTCGGTTCCGCCGGTCGAGGCGCCGACGCAGACGACCATTTCGGTGGTCTTCGCCATGGCTCCGGCCTTGGGGGGCGGAAGCACCGCATCGGCCGTCAGCTTGGCGGTCGTTCCGCCGTCGGAAATGCGTGACGGGCGCAGCCGGCCGACGCGGGCGCGTGCGGCTCCCTTGACCGCGGTGCGGATTCTTTCTCCGGATTCGGCAAGGTGGTCGGCCGCGCCGATCTTCGGCTTCAGGATGATATCGACGGCGCCCGCCTCGAGCGCCTGCATCAGCGTTTCCGAGCCGCTTTCGGTCAAAGATGAGCACATCACCACCGGAATGGGATGCTGGGACATCAGCTTGCGCAGAAAGGTAATGCCGTCCATCTGCGGCATTTCCACATCGAGCGTAATGACGTCGGGGATTTCCTCGCGCAGCTTTCGCGCCGCCATGAAGGGATCGCTGGCCGCGCCTATGACTTCGATATCCGGATCCGCCGACAGGACGGCTGTCAGGGTCTGGCGGACGCTGGCGGAGTCATCAATGATCAGAACGCGAATTTTGCCGCTCATGGTTCATACTCGCTTGAACACAGTATTTGCCACCTGACGGATCGGCAGGTCGAAGCCGGTCACGGTTTCCGAATGACCGATGAACAGATAGCCTCCGGGAAGCAGGGCCTGACAAAGGCGGGACAGCACATGCTGCTGCGTCGGCTTGTCGAAATAGATCAGCACGTTGCGGCAGAAGATCATGTGCATCGGGTCGCCGACGGGGTAGGCCTCGTCCATCAGGTTCAGCCGGGCGAAACCGACGCGGGAGCGCAGTTTCGGTGAAATCCGCACTTCCTGCCGCCGGCTGTCGGACGAACGCATGACGTATTTGCTCATCATGTCGGCCGGAACGGGAGCCAGGAGATCGCTCTGGTAGATGCCGCGCTGGGCCTTCTGCAGCACGTCGGTCGAAAGATCGGTGGCAAGCACGAAATAGTCGCGTTCCGGCGTCGACGAGCTCAGAAATTCCGAAAGCACCATGGCCATCGTATAGGGCTCGGCGCCCGTCGAGCAGGCCGAACTCCAGGTGCGGATACGCCGGTCGGCGTAGGTTTTCAGGATGTCCGGCAACGCCGTCTGCATCATGTAGTCGAAATGCTTCGGCTCGCGAAAGAAGTCGGTCTTGTTGGTGGTCACCGCATCGATGAGGAAGATCGATTCGGCCTCGATACCTCCGTGCTTGAAGAGGTAGTCGCAATAACTGTCGAAGGTCGGCATGGCCGTGACGCGCAGGCGCCGGCGAAGCCGTCCTTCGAGCATGGTCAGCTTGCTGTGCGGCATCTTGATGCCGCTATAGTCGTAGATGTACTTCGAAAGCAGATCGAAGTTGCGCTTGCTCAGCCGGTCGTCGAGCGGCTGGCTCCTCATTGCTGCACTCACGCGCATGCCCCCCGTACAAGAACCTATCCGGTTATGCGAATTCCATTATGCGACCTGGGACTGCGGCCCAACATCGGCGAGCGCCGACCCGGAATCCGAAAACAGCCGAGCAAGGTCGACAACGACAACGAAGCCGCTCTCCCGGCGCACCACGCCGGCGATATAGTCGGAGCGCCAGCGCACCCCGATATCCGGTGCCGTCTCGATCTGTTCCTTGCGGAACGGCACCACTTCGAAGACCCGGTCCGCGACGAGGCCGAGCACCAGGACGCGATCGGCGACCGGCACGTCGAGCACCAGGATGCGCGTATGCGGCGTCTTGACCGTCCTCGTCAGGCCGAGGCGAAGACGGAGGTCGATCACCGGCACGCCCTGTCCGCGCACATCGCGCAGGCCGAGCAGATATTCCGGGCCGTGCGGGATCTTGAACGGCTCCTCGTGGTCGAGAATCTCGCGGACCACCTCGACGGGGACCGCGAAAATCTCATCGCCGAGGCTGAAGGTTACGAACTGGGATTCGAAGGATATACCTGCCATTACGCGCTCTCCCTGAAATCGTCATCGTCAGCGTCCGGGCCGCCCATCGACAGATCGAGGGCAAAACCTTTCACGCGAGCCTGTTGTGCGTTGACTGAATGACCGGTCGAATAGGCCTTGGACGCCGGCTGGGGTCTGGATTTGGCCGGTGCGGGCTTGGCGGCCGGGACCGGCTGTTTCCGCTGCCTGGATCCGGCCCGATCGACCTTGAAGAACGCGATCGAGGCCTGCAGTTCTTCGGCCTGCGAGGCGAGTTCTTCGGACGTCGCCGACATCTCTTCGGAGGCACCGGCGTTCTGCTGGGTCACCTTGTCGAGCTGCTGGATCGCCTCGTTGATCTGGGAAGCACCGATGTCCTGCTCGCGGCAGGCGGCCGAGATTTCCGAAACCAGTTCCGCGGTCTTCTGGATGTCCGGCACCAGCTTGTTGAGCATTTCGCCGGCTTCCGTCGCCACCTGCACCGTTTGGCCGGAGAGGGCGCTGATCTCGGCAGCGGCAGCCTGGCTGCGTTCGGCAAGCTTGCGCACTTCCGAGGCGACGACCGCAAACCCCTTGCCGTGTTCGCCGGCACGGGCGGCTTCCACCGCGGCGTTCAGGGCGAGCAGGTCGGTCTGGCGGGCGATTTCCTGGACGATCGAGATCTTCTCGGCGATCGTGCGCATCGCGCCGACGGCGCGGCCGACAGCCTGGCCGGATGCTTCGGCGTCGCGCGACGACTGGCGGGCGATCTTTTCCGTCTGGGCGGCATTGTCGGCGTTCTGCTTGATGTTCGCCGCCATCTGTTCCATCGAGGCGGAGGCCTCTTCGGCCGAGGAAGCCTGTTCGGTGGCGCCCTGGCTCAGCTGTTCCGAGCTTGCGGAAAGCTCCTGGCTGCCCGAGGAGACGTTGTCGGACGCGGCGAGCGCATCGGCGACGACGCCGCGCAGGCGTTCCACCATGCTTTCGAGCGCCAGGCCGAGCGTATCCTTGTCGGAGAGCGGTTTCGGCGAGACGGTCAGGTCACCGTTGGAAATCTGGTTGGCGATAGTCGCCGTATTGCGCAGGTTCGCCGTCATCGTGTTGATCGTGTCGACCAGATCCTTGATCTCGTCGTTTGTCTTGATCTCGATATTCTGGTCGAGATCTCCGATCGACACTGCCTTGGCGACGCCCATGATCTTGGTGAGGCCTCTGCCGATGCCGAGGGCGATCCAGAACGCCGTTGCCACTGCGATAATGACGGCCACCACCGCGATCGTGATCATCAGGCTGCGCGTCGTCCAGTAGCTGGCTTCCGCTTCGTCGTTTGCCTTCTGCATCCGGTCGCGGTTGATCTGTACGGCCTCGTCCAGTTGCGCGGAAAGTTCCATGATCGCCTTGCGGCTTTCTCCGGCCGAGAGGGCGATCGCCTCCTGCATGTCGCCGCGCTTGACCGCGGCGTCGACTTTTTCGTTTGCAGCGTGATTGGTCGTCGAGAGCGCGCGCGTTTCATCCCAGAACTGCTTTTGGTCTACCGACGCCGTCGAAGCCAGCTGGTCCAGCAACGTGGTGAACTGCAGCTCCAGCTTGTCGCCGTCGACGTAGAACTTTTCGATCTCCTGCGGCGAGGTGGCGAGCAGCATGTTCTTCTGCGCGCGGATGCGATTGAGCGACAGGATGTCCATCTGCTGGACGCTATCGAGGCGCTTTGCCGCGACCTCTGTCACGTAGGTCATGGAATCGTGCGCGGCGGCGAGGCTATATATCCCATAGCCGGCCGTACCAATCAGCAGGCTGACAAGAAAGCCGAAAGCCAGTCCCAGCTTGGCCTTGATCGTAAATCGCATAGCCCTATCCCCTCGAGGCGGTGAAGTGCATCAGTCGGTGCTTCCTCCGGCGGAGGAAAGCGGTTGGAACGAGAAGACCGATACATTCACCCTTCTGCGATGGTCCGGCTGTCCGGACATTCTCCCGCTTACATACGAGAGGCGATCCCGGATTCTGTCGATCCGGGACCGTTTCAATTCCGTCAGGCGCTTTCGCGGAAGTCCGCGTCGTCGGCATCCGGTCCGCCCATCGACATGTCGAGGGCAAAACCTTTGGCGCGGGCTTGCTGGCTGAGCACCGAATGATCGGCCTTGTGAGACGGCTGTCCCGCAGGGCGGCGCATCGGGGCCGGCTTGCCGATCGGCTTGTGGGCCGCAACGGTAGCCGGAGCCCGCTTGGTCGGCTTTTTGCCGCCGGCCTGATCGACCCGGAAGAAGGCGATCGAGGCCTGCAGTTCTTCGGCCTGCGAGGCGAGTTCTTCGGACGTCGCCGACATCTCTTCGGAGGCGCCGGCATTCTGTTGGGTCACCTTGTCGAGCTGCTGGATCGCCTCGTTGATCTGGGAAGCACCGATATCCTGCTCCCGGCAGGCTGCGGAGATTTCCGACACGAGCTCCGCGGTCTTTTGAATGTCCGGCACCAGCTTGTTGAGCATCTCGCCGGCTTCCGTCGCCACCTGCACCGTATCGCCGGAAAGTGCGCTGATTTCGGCCGCTGCCGCCTGCGACCGTTCGGCGAGCTTGCGGACTTCCGAGGCGACGACCGCAAACCCCTTGCCGTGTTCGCCGGCACGGGCGGCTTCCACCGCGGCGTTCAAGGCGAGCAGGTCGGTCTGGCGGGCGATCTCCTGGACGATCGAGATTTTTTCCGCAATCGTGCGCATGGCACCGACGGCGCGGCCGACGGCCTGGCCGGATGCTTCGGCGTCGCGCGACGACTGGCGGGCGATTTTCTCCGTCTGCGCGGCGTTGTCGGCATTCTGCTTGATGTTGGCCGCCATCTGTTCCATCGAGGCGGAGGCTTCTTCGGCCGAGGACGCTTGTTCGGTGGCGCCCTGGCTCAGCTGTTCCGAGCTTGCCGAAAGCTCCTGGCTGCCCGAGGAGACGTTGTCGGATGCGGCCAGCGCATCACCGACGACGCCGCGCAGACGCTCGATCATCGTGTTGACGTAGCCAAGCAGTTCGCCGATCTCGTCCTTGCTGGTGATCGAGGCAAACCTGGTCAGGTCACCGTCGGCGACGTTCTGAACTGCCGTTACAGCATTGCGCAGACCCCTGTTGATCGAAAGCGCGATCCAGAGCGCGGCCAGCACGGCGATCAGGAAAGCGACGCTGGCGACCGAGATCATGATCAGGCGGGTCTGGGCGTAATCCAGATCAGTTTGTTTGTCGGCCTCGCTGAGGCGGCTCTCCTCGAGCTTGACAACATCCGAGAGCAGCGTGTCGATGTCGTTGGTGACAACGCGGGCCTCATTGTTGGAAATGTGCAGCGCGGAGGCTGTGTCACCGCCGAGCATGGAGTTGCGGATCCGGTCGTCCTGCTTGCGGAACTCGACCGTGAAGCCGCCAAGCTTCGCCCACAGAGCCTTGCCCTGCTCGGTTGCACGGGCTTCAACCGCCTTGAGCGTCTCGTCGAACGTGCGTCGAGCCTCATCGCCCTTGGCGATATATCCCTGCATCTCTCCAGGATTTGCAGCCAGGAGCAGGTTCTTCTGCTGACGGGTCTGCTGGA
The DNA here is from genome assembly GCF_002968675.1 of Neorhizobium sp. T25_13. NCBI lineage: Bacteria > Pseudomonadati > Pseudomonadota > Alphaproteobacteria > Hyphomicrobiales > Rhizobiaceae > Neorhizobium > Neorhizobium sp. T25_13. The sequence continues at coordinate 53,127 of NZ_PVBI01000011.1, read as the reverse complement.
GCTGCTCGTTGTTCAGGTTCTGGGCCAGTTTCAGGCGCAGGGCCGGCCCCTGCAGCACATTCTCGAGCGTGTCGTTCATGTTGCCAAGGCTGACGATGCCATAGGCGGCGGTCGCAAGCAGCATGATGATGATGAAACCGAATGCTGAAGCCAGCTTAAGCTTGATCGAAGCGTGCATTTTTTTTCGTCCATCGAAAGGGTGATCAACCGTGGGAAGCCCCGGTCGCGGAATGGTCGTGTTGGGCAGAGAAGATCGCCTGGAGATTGGGGAGAATGATGAACTCCGCCCCCCGCTTGACGAGGCAATCGATGAAATCCGGCCGCCAGCGCATGCCCACGCTCGGCGGCGGTTCGCCGGCGGCGCGGAGCAGGGTGGTGACCTCATGCACTTTGTCTGTACGGATGCCTGCAAGAACCGGTTCGCCACCGATGTTGATCGCGATGACGATGATCCGGCTGTCGATCGTCGGCTTCGTCGCTTCCATGCCGAATGCAAGCCGGATATCGGCAAGCGGAATGACCTTGCCGCGGAAGTTGATGACGCTGCCGACAAAGGCTTTTGCGCCGGGAACCATGGTCTCGGGCAGGAGATCGAGGATTTCCTGTACGCTCACGGCTTCCAGCGCAAACATCTCGCCGGCGATGTCGAATGTCAGGACTTCCAGCTCGTCGCGGCCGCCCCAGAGGTTTTCGGAGATCTTTCTGACTGCTTCGTTCATCCGGCCGCGCGCAGATGCGCCTCCTGTTGTTGTCCTTCGGCCACGAGATGGCCGACGTCGAGGATCAGCGCCACGTCCCCGTCGCCGAGGATGGTCGCCCCCGAGAAGGTGGCGACGTCATGGTGCAGTTTCGACATTCCCTTGATGACCGTCTGGTGGTCGCCGATGATCTGGTCGACGACCAGGCCCACCCGTTCGGAACCGGTCGAGATGACGACCACCTTCTGGAAGGGATCGGGCTTGGTGCCGGTGCGGAAGAGGTCGCGAAGCCTGAGGAACGGCACGAGGCTGTCGCGCAGCGAAATGAAGCTGCGGCCGCGTGAGCGCATGTCTTCCTCGATCGGGAGCTCGAGGCATTCCTCTACCGCCGAAAGCGGAATGACATAACGGCCGTCGCCGACCCGCACGAGCAGCCCGTCGATGATCGCGAGCGTCAGCGGGATGGCGAGCGAAATCTCGGAGCCCTTGCCAACGTGGCTGGTGACGTTGATCGTGCCGCGCAGCGCGTCGATCGTTCGCTTGACCACATCCATGCCGACGCCGCGGCCGGAGAGGTTGGTGACCGTCTGGGCCGTCGAGAAGCCGGGCTGGAAGATCAGCTGATAGAGTTCCTGGTCGGTGAGGTTGGCATTGGATGCGATGAGACCGGAGGATTCCGCCTTGGCCCGCACCCGCTCCTTGTTGATGCCGCGGCCATCGTCCTTGATGGTGATGATCACTTCGCCGGCCTGCTGGCGGGCGGTGAGCAGGATGTGGCCCGCCTCCGGTTTGCCGGCGGCACGCCGTTCCTCGGGTGTCTCGAGACCGTGGTCGCAGGAGTTGCGCACGAGATGCACGAGAGGATCGGCAAGGCGTTCGATCACGCTCTTGTCGACTTCCGTCGTTTCGCCCTCGGTCAACAGCTCGATCGTCTTGCCGGTTTCACGCGCCAGATCGTGTACCAGCCGGCGGAAGCGGCCGAACAGCTGGGTGACGGGCACCATGCGCAGCACCATCATCGTATCCCGCAGCTCGCCGGAAAGGCGTTCCACGTCTTCCGAGACGGCCCGCAGCTGCAGATCGCCGCTGCCGCCTGCAAGCTGGCTGAGGCGCGACTGCGCGATCACGAGCTCGCCGACCCGGTCCATCAGCTCGTCGAGCTTTTCGGCCGGCACACGGACGTTTTCGGAGGTCTTTTTCTGCTTTGCATCGACGAGTGCCGGAGCGGTCGGCGCAGGTAGGGTGGCCGGTGCCGCTGCAACGGCCTGGGGTGCCGGGGCAAGTTGGGCTTCGGCGATAGGAGCTTCGCTCTTGGTCAGTGTCCTGGCGGCAAGCGGAGGCTCCACCGTGACGACGTCGAGCTGCATTTCGTCCATGACGAAGATGAACACGTCGTCGATCGCCGAACGCGGTTGGGTGGTCACAAGCTCGACTTGCCAGGAGACATGAAGATCGGTCGGGGCGAGAAGTTCGAGCGATGGGATGGCGGACCGGTTTGCCACGATCTCGCACTCGCCGAGCTCGCGCAGTTCGTCGAGAAGCGGCAGCGGATTGGTGCCGTTTGCCATCGCGTTCTGCGGCAGGCTGAAGCGGATCTTGAAATGGTTGCGGCCCGGCGCAGCCTTGGCGGGGCTGGCCGCGCCTGGGCTGTTGGCGCCATCGACGGCGGCGCGCAGATTGGCGAGAAGCGCTTCGCCCGTAGCCTCATGGTCGCCATTCGGCGTGTCGACCAGGGCACGCATGTGGTCCTTGGCTTCCAGGACCGCGGTGACCAGTTCCCGGGTTGCCGGAACTTCGCCCTTGCGGACGCGGTCGAAAGCCGTTTCGCAGTGATGGGTGAAGGCGGCGAGGGCATCGAAGCCGAACATGGCTCCCGATCCCTTCAACGTGTGGAGGCCGCGGAAGACCGCGTCCACCTGATCCTTGTCGCCGAGGTTTACATTCAGGTCGAGAAGTCCTGCTTCGATCAGTTCCAGAAGCTCGGCCGCTTCTGTCCTGAACACCGCGATAGGATCGGGAAAGCTCATCGGCCGAGTACCTTCCGCACGATCTTGACCAGGCTTTCCGGGTCGAACGGTTTGGTGAGCCAGCCGGTGGCACCGGCGGCCTTGGCTTCCTGCTTGATGTCGCTGTCGGATTCCGTCGTCAGGAAGATGACCGGAACGCCCATATGGGCCGGCATCTTGCGCAGTTCCCGGATCATCGTCAGGCCGTCCATGTTCGGCATGTTGAGATCGGTGACAATCAGGTCGAACTGGCTGGCCTTGAGCTTGGCAATGCCGTCCAGTCCATCGACTGCCTCGGTGATCTGATATCCGGCATTGCTGAGGGCGACGCGCGTCGTCAGCCGGATGCTGGCGGAATCGTCGACTGTTAGGATGCTGGCGCTCATTGAATACCCCCTTGATGAAGCCAGAATTTCAGGTCTTCAGCGGACATCCCTTCGAGGAAACCGCTGCGCTTCAGAACATCGAGCGTCGAGCCGCTGGCGGGACGGGCCAACGCGATGTGCTTTCCGGCTGTATCGGCATAAATGCGTGCCGCTTCCATGAGCTGGATGAAGCTGATGTCCACCTGGCAGTCATCGTCGAGTTCGATGGTTGCGGAGGCGGTCTTGTCGAGAAACTGCAGCATTTCCTGCTGGACGATGGTGATCGCGCGAACCGTCAGGTTCTGCGGCAGGCGAAGGCAATCTTCTTTAACATCGGAAGCAGGCATTTCTTACCTCAACGTAATTCCGAAAGAGCTGAAATAGCTGGCAGAATTTGGACTTGCATCGTTAATGGCGAGTTAATCGCGTATGGCGACTTTTCGCGAAACAATACTTATAGGTTGTATTTTGGCCCACCGAGGAGGCGGAAAAATTAACCACAAGTCGCAAATGAGACCGCGGATTCTGCGAGAATTAACCCCTGGGCGCTCACAGTCCCTCTCGCACGGGACAAACCGTATCGGCGACTTGCAGGTGCGGGCCGTCCCAAAACAATACAGACGAGTTCATCGTCGTTATCGTCAGCAGGCAGAGGTCCCGCGGGACCCGAAAGGTGAGGCAAAGTGGCTGTCAGGGCACCCATTTTTGACGTCGCAGACAATTCGACGGGCGTTCTGGTCTTTGTTGACCGGATGGAAACGGCACGGTCACGTATCGAGGAACGCTTTCTCGATGGCGGGGCTGCGCTTCTGTCGATCCTCGACGTGCTGAACAAGCTGATCAGCTCTCTCGACCAGTTGACCGGTTCGCTGGATGAAGGAACGGCAAACGCCACGATGGCCGAACTGAAGAGCACGGTCGAGCGCCTGTCGCACCTGACCAGGTTCGAATCCGGACGCCAGATAGGCTTCCAGGAAATCGCCTGTGCCGAGCGCAAGCTCCGGCCCCAGATCGAAGAGATGCAGGAAACGCTGCGATATCTGCGCACTTTCGCGGTAACCGCCAAGATCACCGGTGCCGGAATTGCCGATTTCGCCGGCTTCGCAGAGGAGATTCTCGCAAGGATCCAGGAGGGCTCGCGTCAGGTCAACGACCTGGCCGGCAAGCTGAGCACCCTCGGCCACGGCCTTGGACCGGTAATGGTCAAGGGGAAGGCGATCCTGGCACGCTACGATCAAACGGTGCCGCAGATCGTTGTCGGCCTCTCCAACGGCGCGGCGGAGATCGGCAAGCACCGCAAGCTGCTGGTCGAGCGCGCTGCGAGGGTTCGCACCGTTGCAAGCGGCATCCAGTCGAAGCTCGCCTCGACGCTGTCGGCCATGCAGGTCGGTGACATCACCCGCCAGCGCATCGAACATTGCCAGTCGGCCCTGCGCATCCTTTCCGACTATCTGGAGTCGCCTGCGGCCGCCAGGCTGACCGGCGACCAGCGCGAAAGCCTGTCGCTGATCATCCGCAAGCTGGTATCGTTGCAGCTCAATCAATCCGTCTCCGACTTCGATCGCGATACTGCAAAGATTGTTGCCATTGTCGCAAGCTTCCGGTCCGATCTGTCACAGATCGAGGCCCTGCGCGCGACGATGACCGACGCTGACAGCGGCGACAACGACAATGCGATCCGGCAGCTCGAGAGCGGCGTGGCCGCAGCTCGCGGTGCCGTGCGCGAAATCGAGGAGGTTGCCCACCACGCCGGTGAACTCAGCCGGTCGACCAGCGATACCGTCGGGGAACTTGTCGAGGGCATCGGCATCGTCAAGGTCGTGCGCACCGACATTCATTATATGGCGCTCAACACCAACCTGCGTTGCGGCAAGATCGGTGAGGAAGGCAGGGCGATCAATGTCGTGACCGCCGAACTGCGCAACTTCGCCGCGGTGCTCGACGAGACGGCCGAAAAGATCCTGATCGAACTCCAGACACTCGAAATCGCTGCCAACAAGCTGACCAGCGTCCACGGCGAAGAGAGCGAGCAAAGCCTCGACCAGCGTTTGGAAAACGCGCTTGAAAACATTCGCTCGGTCGGCGACCGGATGGATGCCCAGATGTTGGCGCTTGGCGATCAGAGCAGGACGGCGGTCGGCGAGATGGATATCTCGCTCGCCCGGCTGAACTTCAACGCCGAACTCGGTGAGGTGCTGCGCTCCTGCGCCAATGAGATGGAGCTCGATGAGGACGTCTTCGAAGCGCCGGGTCTCGAAGAGGCGCTTGCCGATGTCGGCGGCCGCATTGCCCGCCTTTATACAATGGTGAGCGAACGCGAACTGCATGCCGCACTGCTCGGCACCCAGCCGCCGGTGGAAGCCGCTGCCGTCACGACCACCATGTCCGACGACGATATCGACGACGCCCTGTTCTGAGAGGCCGGCACCTGCGGGAGCCGGTTTGGGGGCTGCATCCGGCAGCTCCTCCTGTTAAGATAAAGCGAAGGCCGCGCCTTGACCTTTGGGCGCGCCTGGGTCATGTGACCGCCTTTGCTGACGCAGCGCTTGGAATACGGGACGAACCCCGCAAGTGCTCTAGAAGAGAAATAAAATGACCAAGGCATCATCCTCGGCGCCGTCCCAGCGCATGCTTCGCGTTGGCGAACAGGTCCGCGCCGCCATAACCCAGGTCCTCCAGCGCGGCGAAGTGCGCGACGACCTGATCGAGAAGACCGTGATCTCCGTGTCCGAAGTGCGCATGTCGACGGACCTGAAAGTCGCCACGGCCTATGTGACACCGCTCGGCGTGCCGGATCACGCGGCAGTCATCGAGGCGCTGAATCGCAACGCGAAATACATTCGCGGCCGTATCGGCGGTCAACTCCGGCAGATGAAATACATGCCGGAAGTCCGCTTCCGCGACGATACCAGCTTCGATAACTACAAGAAGATCGATGAGCTGCTGCGCTCGCCGGAGGTCCAGCGGGATCTCGATGGCGGCAGCGAAGACAAAGAATAGTCAAGAGAACGCATGTCCAAACCCCGCAAACCAAAGGGCCGCCCGGTTTCCGGCTGGCTGATCCTCGACAAGCCGGTCGATTTCGGCTCGACCGAAGCCGTCTCCAAGATCAAATGGCTGTTCAACGCCCAGAAGGCCGGACACGCCGGCACGCTTGATCCGCTCGCTTCCGGCATGCTGCCGATCGCGCTCGGCGATGCGACCAAGACCGTGCCTTACGTCATGGATGGCCGCAAGATCTATGAATTCGCCGTCAGCTGGGGCGAAGAGCGTTCGACCGACGACCTCGAAGGCGAAGTCACCGCCGCTTCGGATATGCGTCCCGACGAGCAGTCGATCCGCGATCTGCTGCCGAAATACACCGGCACGATCAGCCAAATCCCCCCACAGTTCTCGGCGATCAAGATTGCCGGCGAACGGGCCTATGACCTAGCTCGCGACGGCGAGACGGTCGATATCCCTTCGCGCGAAGTGGAGATCTTCCGGTTGACGCTGCTCGGCGTCACCGCGGACAAGGCGCATTTCGAGGTGGAATGCGGCAAGGGCACTTATGTGCGCGCGCTCGCCCGCGATTTCGGACGCGATCTCGGCTGCTATGGCCATATTTCCGAACTGCGCCGCACCTTCGTCGCACCGTTCGCCGAGGAAAAGATGGTGCCGCTCGCCGATCTCGTGGCGCTCGAGGAGATCGAGGACCGCGACGAACGCCTGGCGGCGCTCGATGAGTTCCTGATCGATACCGCCGAGGCGCTGTCCAGCCTGCCGCACCTGCCCGTCACCGAGGATCAGGCGCATCGGCTGAAAATGGGCAATCCGGTCATCTTGCGCGGCCGCGATGCGCCGCTTGCTGAGGCCGAGGCCTATGCGACGGTACGTGGCAAGCTGATCGCCATCGGCGAGATCGGCCAGGGCGAATTCCGGCCGAAGCGGGTGTTCGGCTGATCGGCGGACGCCTCTTCCAATTGCAACGTGAATGGTCTATAGGCAGCGCCAGCATCAGGAGCCTATAGGCATCCTACTGCATTCATGGCCGAAGCTGAACGACATCTCGGCTTCTGGCGTCTCGTTCTCCTCTTTACGAAAGGATCGTAAGATGTCGATCACTGCCGAGCGCAAGACTGCGCTGATCAAGGAATATGCAACCGTCGAAGGCGACACCGGTTCTCCGGAAATTCAGGTCGCAATCCTGACGGAACGCATCAACAACCTGACGGGTCACTTCAAGGATCACAAGAAGGACAACCACTCGCGTCGTGGCCTTCTGACCATGGTTTCCACCCGTCGCTCGCTTCTTGATTATCTCAAGAAGAAGGACGAGGCCCGTTACAGCAAGATCATTGCTGCTCTGGGTATTCGCCGCTAAAAATTTCCGGCGGGCGCTCCTGGGGCGCCTGCCGGTTCTTTATTCGGGCCAAGGTCCGATGAAATGTTTGCGCTACGCCCTAGTTCGCGTGGTGACTGCCCGCAGACCCGGATGGGCCGGATCTGCCAAACAAACCGTTGACCTGTCATGGGGCAGGATTGCCGGATGCTTTCGGCCAAAGCCCTCGGGGCTTTAGCCGCGGCTCCTTTTCCAGGATGCCGGTGATGCAAAGCCTCCCGTTGTCTTGCCCATGATGTGTCACATTGATTGCGGTCGACTGTGCGCTGCGCCCGATATCGGCGATGCGTGTGCTCCCGCATTGAAGGACAAGACATATGTTCAATACTCATTCCGTCGAAATCGAATGGGCAGGCCGCCCGCTGAGGCTGGAAACGGGCAAGATCGCCCGCCAGGCTGACGGCGCTGTTCTCGCGACCTACGGCGAGACCGTCGTTCTCGCGACCGTCGTTTCCGCCAAGGCTCCGAAGGCTGGCCAGGATTTCTTCCCGCTCACCGTCAACTACCAGGAAAAGACCTATGCCGCCGGCAAGATTCCGGGCGGCTATTTCAAGCGCGAAGGTCGCCCGTCGGAAAAGGAAACGCTGGTTTCCCGCCTGATCGACCGTCCGATCCGCCCGCTCTTCCCGGAAGGCTACAAGAACGACACCCAGGTCGTCGTTACCGTCGTGCAGCACGACCTTGAGAACGATCCGGACGTCTTGTCGATGGTTGCGGCTTCCGCAGCTCTGACGCTCTCCGGCGTTCCCTTCATGGGCCCGGTCGGCGGCGCTCGCGTTGGTTACATCAACGGCGAATACGTTCTGAACCCGCATCTCGACGAGATGGACGAGTCGGTCCTCGACCTCGTCGTCGCCGGTACGGGCGATGCCGTCCTGATGGTTGAATCCGAAGCCAAGGAACTCAACGAAGACATCATGCTGGGCGCCGTCATGTTCGGCCATCGCGGCTTCCAGCCGGTCATCGACGCGATCATCAAGCTCGCTGAGGTTGCCGCCAAGGAACCCCGCGAATTCGAACCGGAAGACCATTCCGCGCTCGAAGCCGAAATGCTCCAGCATTTCGAAGCCGAGCTTCGCGAAGGCTACAAGATCACCCAGAAGGCCGACCGTTACGCGGCCGTCGACGCCGTCAAGGCGAAGGTGAAGGCCCACTTCTTCCCCGAGGGCGTCGAGCCGAAATACAGCGCCGAAGTCATCGGCGCCGTCTTCAAGCACCTGCAGGCCAAGATCGTCCGCTGGAACATTCTCGACACCAAGAGCCGCATCGACGGCCGTGATCTCGAGACCGTCCGCCCGATCGTCTCGGAAGTCGGCATCCTGCCGCGCACCCACGGTTCTGCCCTCTTCACCCGCGGCGAGACCCAGGCGATCGTTGTCGCCACGCTCGGCACCGGCGAAGACGAGCAGTACGTCGACAGCCTGACGGGCATGTACAAGGAGCGCTTCCTGCTCCATTACAACTTCCCTCCCTACTCGGTTGGCGAAACCGGCCGCATGGGCTCCCCGGGCCGCCGCGAAATCGGCCATGGCAAGCTCGCATGGCGCGCCATTCGTCCGATGCTGCCGACTGTCGAGCAGTTCCCCTACACGCTGCGCGTCGTCTCCGAAATCACCGAGTCCAACGGCTCGTCTTCGATGGCGACCGTCTGCGGCACCTCGCTCGCACTGATGGACGCCGGCGTACCGCTCGCCAAGCCGGTTGCCGGCATCGCCATGGGCCTCATCCTCGAAGGTGAGCGTTTCGCGGTTCTCTCCGACATCCTCGGCGACGAAGACCACCTCGGCGATATGGACTTCAAGGTCGCGGGTACTGCCGACGGCATCACCTCGCTGCAGATGGACATCAAGATCGCCGGTATCACCGAAGAGATCATGAAGGTCGCACTCGGCCAGGCACAGGGCGGCCGCAAGCACATCCTCGGCGAGATGGCCAACGCTCTCTCGGAAAGCCGTGGCCAGCTGGGCGAATTCGCACCGCGCATCGAAGTGATGAACATCCCGGTCGACAAGATCCGTGAAGTCATCGGTTCGGGCGGCAAGGTCATCCGCGAAATCGTCGAAAAGACCGGCGCCAAGATCAACATCGAAGACGACGGCACCGTCAAGATCGCTTCGTCTTCCGGCAAGGAAATCGAAGCGGCCCGCAAGTGGATCCACTCGATCGTTGCCGAGCCGGAAGTTGGCGCTATCTATGAAGGCACGGTCGTCAAGACCGCCGACTTCGGTGCTTTCGTGAACTTCTTCGGCGCCCGTGACGGCCTCGTGCACATCTCGCAGCTCGCTTCCGAGCGTGTTGCCAAGACCCAGGACGTCGTCAAGGAAGGCGACAAGGTCTGGGTCAAGCTGATGGGCTTCGACGAGCGCGGCAAGGTTCGCCTGTCGATGAAGGTCGTCGACCAGGCCACCGGCCAGGAAGTCAAGAAGGCCGAAGGCGAAGCCGCCGAATAAGGCCTTCTTCCTTCCGAGACATCGAGGCGCGGAAGCTCTTCCGCGCCTTTTGTTTATCTGCTGTCACGAGACGAACCGACGAGACTAGCCATGAGCCGAGACGCCCTGAAAACCCTGTTCCACCCCTTCGACACCGAGGCTGTTCCGATGCCCGGCGAAGGCGAGCGTGTGCTCTTTCTGGGCGCTGAGGCAGGCAACGCCCTACCCGAGGGGTTTGCTGCCGAGATCACCGCGGTACAGTCGTTCCGGCCTTTGTTCCGGGCCCTGAGCGAAGGCGCGTTTCCCGAGGCCGAGGGCGATAGCTACGACGTGGGGCTGGTGCTCTGCGGCAAGCATCGCGGCGAGAACGAGAACCGCGTCGCCGAGGCTCTGGAGCGCGTCAGAACAGGCGGCGTCATCATCGTGGCCGGCGGCAAGGAAGACGGCATCCAGCCGCTCCGCAACACGCTCCTGAAGCTCGGCATCGAACTCGACTACACCCCGAAATATCACGGCGTCGCGATATGGTTCGCCAGGCCCGCCAATGCGGATGCGGCAATCAAGGCGTTGAAGAAGTCGACCGTGGTGATCGACGCTCGGTTCGAGGCAGCACCCGGCATGTTCTCCCACGAGCGTGTGGACGCCGGTTCGGAACTGCTCGCAGGCCGCCTGCCGACCGATTTCGACGGCAATGCTGCCGACTTCGGCGCCGGCTGGGGTTATCTCTCGGTGATGCTGGCCGAAAAGTCGAAGCGCGTGAACCGCATCGATCTTTTCGAAGCCGATTACCAGGCGCTGGAATTTGCCAAGCGCAACATCGCGCGCAATTGCCCGGATCTCAATGCACGCTTCTACTGGCAGGATCTCGGCGCTGAGCCGCCCAAGGAAAAATACGACCTCGTCATCATGAACCCACCGTTCCACGAGACGCAGGCGACGGATCCGGAGCTCGGCAAGACGATGATCCGCACCGCCGCTGCGGCACTCAAGAACGGCGGCCGCCTGATGCTGGTCGCCAATCGCGGCCTGACCTATGAGCCGGTCCTGGCCGAAGGTTTCCGCGAAAGCGGCGAGACTTGCCGCAACGCCCGCTTCAAGGTTTTATGGGCGAAGAAGTAAGGCAGTCCTAAGCCGCCTCGATATCCTTGCGAGCGGCGCTGGCCAGGAAGGCTGAGCGCGTCAGCCCGCGCTCTTTCGCAGCCGCGTCGATCGCGTCGAGCATGCCTTTTTCGAAAGTGACGTTGGCACGCACGACGCGCGTATCATCCTCGATGAAGGGAATACGCGCCAGGAACGCTCCCTTGGAGAGTTCTGCGCGAATCTCGCTGCGAGACATCAGCTCTTCATAGGAGGAGGGGCCCGGCAGTGCGCCATCTTCCGCCCAGAGCCGAAGCGCTTCGATCGCATTTGCGGTCAGGTCGTCCTCGACATCTGCTGCGGAAAAAACCGACGGCAGATCGGGAAAGCTGATGCCGAAAGCGCTGTCGCCGTCTTTATGCATGAGCGCAATGAAGTATTTCATCGGTCTACCTCAACCCATCTTGCCTGCTTGGCAATCACAAGCGCGGTCCCAACAGGCAGGTCTTTCTTCGGGTGCGGAACGATGATGGTTTGCGCACCCCTGCGGAGCTTGTGGTGTGAGCCTTTTACGGAGACGAGTTCGTAACCGTCCACCTTTGCTATGCGAAGAACATAGCGCGGCCGAGATAAGAGATCATGATGCGCATTATTATGCGCATCATATTTACTCCGAATCGGCGTTCCGCAGCCGGTCGAGGCTCGGCAGCGAGGTGATGTTGTAGCCGGCGTCCACATAGTGGATTTCCCCGGTGACGCCGCGGGAGAGGTCCGAGAGCAGGTAGAGGGCCGAGCCGCCGATATCCTCGATGGTCGCGGTGCGGCGCAACGGCGCGTTCTTCTGGTTCCAGGAGTAGATCGCGCGCGCGTCGGAAATGCCCGCACCCGCAAGCGTGCGCACGGGGCCTGCCGAGATCGCGTTGACGCGGATGTCGCGCGGGCCGTAATCGGCAGCGAGATAGCGCACCGAGCTTTCCAGCGCGGCCTTGGCAACGCCCATGACGTTGTAGTTCGGGATGACCCGCATCGAGCCGCCGTAGGTGAGCGTCAAGATCGTTCCGCCATCGATCATCAGGTCGGCCGCCCGTTTGGAAATCTCGGTGAAGGAGAAGCAGGAGATCACCATCGTGCGGCTGAAATTCTCGCGCGTGGTGTCGGCGTAGAGGCCCTTCAGCTCGTTCTTGTCGGAAAAGCCGATGGCGTGCACCAGGAAGTCGAGCTTGCCCCAGCGTTCCTTGATCGCCGCGAAGGTGGCGTCCACCGAGGCGATATCCTCGACATCGCAAGGCACCACGAAATCCGAATTGAGTTCAGCTGCAAGCGGCTTGACGCGCTTGCCGAGTGCTTCGCCCTGAAAGGTGAAGGCAAGTTCGGCGCCCTGCGCAGCGACGGCTTTCGAAATCCCCCAGGCGATGGAGTGATTATTGGCGACCCCCATGATCAGGCCGCGTTTCCCCTGCATGATTCCGGTCATGGATTTACCCGTTAAAGCGCTGGAAGACGAGCGTGGCGTTGGTGCCGCCGAACCCGAAGGAATTGGAAAGGACAGTGTCGATCTTGGCGTCGTCGATGCGCTTGCGCACGATCGGCACACCCTCGAATTCCGGATCCAGGTTTTCGATATGGGCGCTTTCGCCGATGAAGCGTTCCTGCATCATCAAAAGGCCGTAGATCGATTCCTGCACGCCCGCGCCGCCGAGCGAATGGCCGGTCAGCGACTTGGTCGACTGGATATGCGGGATCTTATCACCGAAGACCTGGCGGATCGCCCCGATTTCCTTGCTGTCCCCGACCGGGGTCGAGGTGCCGTGGGTGTTGATGTAGTCGACATCGCCTTTCACGGTCGCAAGCGCCTGGCGCATGCAGCGCATCGCGCCTTCGCCCGACGGGGCAACCATGTCGTAGCCGTCCGAGGTCGCGCCGTAACCGACGATTTCGGCATAGATCTTGGCGCCGCGAGCTTTCGCATGTTCGAGCTCTTCGAGAACCAGCACGCCCGCGCCGCCGGCGATGACGAAACCGTCGCGGTCGACGTCATAGGCGCGCGACGCCTTGTCGGGATCGTTGTTGTACTTGGTGGACATCGCGCCCATGGCGTCGAACAGGTTCGACATCGTCCAGTCGAGGTCCTCGTGGCCGCCGGCGAACATCACGTCCTGCTTGCCCCACTGGATCATCTCGGCGGCGTTGCCGATGCAATGCGCCGAGGTCGAGCAGGCAGACGAGATCGAATAGTTGACGCCGTGGATCTTGAACCAGGTGGCAAGCGTCGCGGATGCCGTGGACGACATCGCCTTCGGCACGGCGAACGGGCCGATCCGCTTCGGGCTGTTGTTCTTGATGGTGATCTCGGCGGCTTCGATCAGCGTGCGGGTGGAGGGGCCGCCCGAGCCCATGATGATGCCGGTGCGTTCGTTCTCGCCGATATCCTTGTCTTCAAGGCCGGAATCGGCGATCGCCTGTTTCATGGCGACATGGTTCCAGGCGCCGCCCTGACTGAGGAAGCGCATGGCGCGGCGGTCCACCAATTCCGTCGGATCGAGCGTCGGCCTGCCCCATACCTGGCACTTGAAGCCGTGCTCGGCGAAATCGGGAGAGAAGGAAATGCCGGACTTTGCCTGACGCAAGGATTCTGTGACTTCGGCGGCGTCGCTCCCGATCGAGGATACGATACCGAGACCCGTTACAACTACCCGTCTCATTTCATCAAAACCTTTTCTGCTTGTTCTTCTCTGGCCGCGAAGCAGGATCAGGCGGCCTTTTCCTTCGACAGGCCTACACGAAGGTCTGTTGCCTGGTAAATGGTTTCGCCGTCCGCCTTGAGCCAGCCATCTGCGGTGCCAAGCACCAGACGACCGCGCATGACGCGCTTGAAGTCGATGCCATACTCGAGCAGCTTGGTGTCCGGGCGGATCATGCCCTTGAACTTCACTTCGCCGGTCGACAACGCCATGCCGCGTCCGGGCTCGCCGAGCCAGCCGAGGAAAAAGCCGGTCAATTGCCACATGCCGTCAAGGCCAAGGCAGCCCGGCATGATGGGATTGCCTTCGAAATGGCAGGGAAAATACCAGTCGTCGGGCTTAACGTCGTATTCGGCGCGAAGATAACCCTTGTCGAACGCCCCGCCTGTTTCCGAAATATCGGTGATGCGGTGGACCATCAGCATCGGCGGCAGCGGAAGCTGCGCATTGCCGGGTCCGAACAGCTCGCCATGGGCGCAAGAGAGAAGTTCTTCGTAAGAGAAGCTGGACTGCCTGGGTGCCATAAATTTCCGTTCCCCCCGTTGAACCTTAGACCTTTTGTTTCAGCAGCTTTAGTGCAAGATCGGTCGGAATTGAAGCGTAACGATGAACTTGCGCTCCGCCTGGGGATGGCAGCCGAGCCACTGGAACATGCGTTTGTTCTGGTCCGCATATAGGAAGCTACAGGCGCAAACCAGAGGCTTGTAGCGAAATTGCGCGTTTTTGGCGCTCTCGCGGCAGGTATCCTGCGGAAACTGTTGAAAGTGCTCGCCGTAAAAGTTATATCGGAAAGTCAAGATACCTGATATGAGCGTGAAACGGCAGGAGCTGACGGGCAATATGGCAGAAGCCATGACGGACATCGAGACGAGACTGCGCCATTGCGGCCTGCGTCCGACGAGGCAGCGCGTTGCGCTTGCCGACCTGCTGTTCGCCAAGGGTGACCGCCACCTGACCGTCGAGGAACTGCACGAGGAAGCCACTTTTGCCGGCGTTCCGGTTTCGCTCGCGACCGTCTACAACACCCTGCATCAGTTCACCGAGGCCGGCCTTATCCGGGTGCTGGCGGTCGAAAGCGCCAGGACCTATTTCGACACCAACATTTCCGACCATCACCACTTCTTCGTCGAGGGCCGCAACGAGGTGCTCGACATTCCGGTCAGCAACCTGCAGATCGACAATCTGCCGGAAGCGCCGGAAGGCATGGAAATCGCCCATGTGGATGTGATCATCCGCCTGCGCGAGAAGAAAAGCTGACGCTCCTATTCTTTCCCTTTGTTTCCCCTCATAGCCTCGTCCTGCTCCCGGCCGGGCCGTGGCCTGTAGCGCGGCAATGTCCAGCCGTAGTGGATCGCGCCGCCGCGCAGGCCGAAAGCCAGCGCCGCGCCCAGGCCTGAACTCGCGTAGAGCGGCAGGCCAAGCGCATTTGCCGCGGTAAACCCGCAGGCGCCCGCCAGCGCGGCGGTGATGTAGATTTCCGGCCTCAGCAGCACCGAGGGCTCGTTGGCGAGAAGATCGCGCAGGATGCCCCCGAAGGCAGCCGTCAGCGCCCCGGTGACGATTGCTATCGTCGGTGATCCCGTGGCGGCAAGCCCTTTTGCCGCGCCGAGCACGCTATAGGCGGCAAGCCCCACCGCATCGAACCAGATCAGCAGCCGATAGCGCCATTCGACCCGATGGGCCGTGCAGAAGACGAAAGCACCGGCAACCACGCAGATCAAAATATAGGTTGGGTCGAGCACCCAGAAGACCGGCATTCGTCCGAGGATGATGTCTCTGAGCGTGCCGCCGCCGAGCCCGGTGACCGCCGCGAAAAACAGGAAGCCGACGAGGTCGAGTTGTTTTCGCGAGGCCGCCAGCGCGCCGGTCGCGGCAAAAAGCGCTATGCCGGCGTAGTCGAGGATCATCAGCAGTGACATGTCAGACCTTGTGATCCAGCGTCGCGCAAGTGCAGGCCGTTAGCATAACCGCCGATCGTTGCGTGCGTCACCCTTCCGCGCGTGCCGTGAACAGATGAATTTGCAGAGGTCGGCCTGTGAAAAAGCTCTTGATCATCATCGTGCAGGCGCTCGTCCTGGTGTTTGCGCCAACACTTGTTTTTGCTCAGCAGCCGCAGCGTTTCAGCGATCCGGAAATCTACGAAAGGGACTACTTCCGCAAGGAATGCAAGACCGTCGATTTCGGACCGGCCTTCATCAAGCGCTTCGACATCAACAATGACGGCATGATCGACCTCGTTTCCGACCAATCCGAAGTAACCTGCGACGGGGTCAAGGGACCGCGTTGCGCAAATGAAGGCTGCCGCTACAATTTCTATGTCCAGATCAAGGAAGGCGGCTATGTCATGGTCGCCACCGCCCAGCTTTATAAATATGATTTCGTTCAATACTTCGGCAACATGGTCTTTGAATTGACGATGCATCCCCGCTTCTGCGGTCGAAACGACGCCGCGCCCTGCGAAATGCGCGTCAGGGTGCGCGGCCTCGATTTCAATATCCTGTCGAAGAAATAGAACGGCCGGGAGATGGCTCATCCCGGAAAGATCCCGCCGATCCGCCCGGTGAGATAATAGGCGGTCAGGCTCATCCACTCCCGGGCCGCCGTCGTCGCCAGCTGCGCATTCAGCGCCGGCTGGGTGAAATCCAGCGACGGGCGAACGATGCCGCTGGTGCGGTAGTCGACCGGCCACGGCGTGACCGTGATACCGGCCGCCCGGAACAGGCCCATCGAGCGCGGCATGTGGAAGGCGGAGGTGATCAGCAGGCAGTTATCGAACCCCTGAGCCTTGAGAAGCCCGGCCGTATTCACCGTATTCTCATAGGTCGTGCGGGACGCGTTTTCCGTCACCAGCCGATCGGCCGGAATGCCGAAGGCGGAGAAGAACCGTTCCGAAGCCTGCGCTTCGCCTTCGTAGGCGCCGCTGATCGAACCATCTCCGCCGGAAATCAGAATGCGCGCCTGCGGATGATTGCGGGCGAGCCGCA
This sequence comes from Neorhizobium sp. T25_13, assembly GCF_002968675.1. NCBI lineage: Bacteria > Pseudomonadati > Pseudomonadota > Alphaproteobacteria > Hyphomicrobiales > Rhizobiaceae > Neorhizobium > Neorhizobium sp. T25_13. The sequence goes on along the minus strand of NZ_PVBI01000011.1, from coordinate 36,446 downwards.
GAGCCTCCACGAACCGGTCGGCCGCCTGGTTCAGCTCGATGCCGCCGCGCACCGTCGTCACCTCGTTTTCCAGCACGCCGCCGAGCACGATCATGCAGGAAACCGCCTGTGGCTCCTGGGAAGGCTTCGGAAAGCGATCTTCCAGCACCTGCAGCGCCACCGTACCTGTCGTGGTGAAAAGCGTCAGGAATAGCACCAGCGCGGTTAGGAATGCGGCTACCCCGCCGAGCCTGCGCCAGCCAACGAAGACCAGAAATGTGGCGAGAGCTGCGAGCAGGAAGGCAATCGAGAGAGGCTGGGCAAACACCCAGAAGAGCTTGGAAAGCAGGAACATCAAAAACTTTCGGAACGATCAGGCGCGGCGGCGGGCGGAAACGATCGGCTGCTGGAAGTGCAGGTGCAGCGGGCGCGGCAGAAGCGCCGTCGCCAATGCCACCGCAAGGGCCAGAACCGAAACGATCCAGAGCGCATGGCTGCCCGCATATTTCGTCAAAAAAGCGCCGGTGACGGCGCCGCATGCCATTCCGGTCCAGGGAACCGTCTGGATCAGCCAGCCGGTCGGATTGCGGTCGCCGATCAACCAGCGGCCGATGCCCCGGCCGAAGCGGGAAAGCGCGCCGGTCACATAGGTGAGGCCGATCGGCAGCCCTTCGATATGTTCGACCGTCGCGTTGATCATGCCCATCGACAGCACGATCAGATAGAATTGAAGCCGCGGATAACCGGCCGTGGGAACGATGGAAGCCGCGGCCAGCAGGAGTGAAACGCCCGATAGCACGACGAAGGTTCGCCGCGCCGAAACCGTATAGGCAAACACGATGCCGAGCGCGTTGCCGAGGATGAAGACCCAGAGCGCGATGAAGAGGATGATCGCATGGCTATAGTCGCCATCGGCAAAGGAGATTGCCGCGCGGGTCGTGTTGCCGGTCATGAAGGAGACGAAGTCGCCCGACAGAAGCAGGCCCACGGCATCCGTCATGCCCGCCACGAAGGAAATGGCGGCAACGAGCGCAAGACCTGTCACGGTCCGCCGCCTGCGGATGATGCGTCTTCGTCTTTCCCTGCTCATAGAGCCCCTTCCTCCGCGTAACTCTGCGCGAATCACGCCTTGAGGCGTCGATTTAGGACAATGTCGGATAAGTAGAGAAGAAATCGCAAATCGCGCCCCGAAGCGAGTCCTATCTCGGGCCCAGCCAGGCATCGATACCCTTTGCCGCGGCCCGACTCGTCGCAAGGCACGCGGTCAGCAGGTAACCGCCGGTCGGCGCCTCCCAATCGAGCATTTCCCCGGCGGCAAACAGGCCAGGAAGCGGTTTCAGCATGTAGTTTTCGTCGAGATCGCTCCAGGCGATGCCGCCGGCGGAGGAGATTGCTTCCGCAATCGGCCGGGGACGGAGAACCGGGATCTGCAGAGACTTGATCAGCCTCGCCAGTTCCTCAGGGGACACGCGGTTGATATCGCCAACAAGTTCGCGAAGTAGGGCAGCCTTCACGCCCTCCAGCGCTGCTCCCTTGCGCAGACGGTTGGAGAAACTCGCCTTGGCATCCTGCCGGGCAAGGTCGCGGCCAAGTCGCTCCAGCGTGCGGCCGGGCGCGAGATCGACGGTCAATGCCGCTTGGCCTTGCGAGAAAAACCTGTCCCGAAGCGCGGCGGAATGGGCGTAGACCAGGCTGCCCTCGATCCCGTGTTTCGAGACCACGAATTCGCCCTGGAACGCGCCGGCGTCGGACGTGGTCGAAACAGATTTCAGTGGCTCGCCGGCGAAGCGCTCGCGAAACGCCTCGCTCCAGGCGACATCGAAACCGCAATTGGCCGGCTGCAGCTCGGTGATCTCGACACCCTGGTCGCCCAGCCACGGCACCCAGGCGGCATCCGAGCCAAGCCGCGGCCAGCTGGCGCCGCCCAGTGCCACAAGAGCGGCATCGGGCCGGACGGTAACCGGCCCTTCCGGCGTTTCGAACCGGTAACCGTTTTCGGCAAACCCCACCCAGCGATGCCGCGTCCTGAGCGCCACGCCCTGCGCCTCCAGCTGCCGCAGCCAGGCGCGCAGGAGCGGCGAGGCCTTCATGGCTTTCGGAAACACGCGACCGGACGTCCCCACGAAAGTTTCCGTGCCGAGACCCGCTGCCCAGGCCCGAACGTCGTCCGGCGTGAATGCCTCGAGGGCAGGGCGCAGGCGCGCGGAGGCACTCCCGAATCGCTCCGCGAAACTCGAAAAATCTTCCGAATGGGTGATGTTCAGCCCGGATTTGCCGGCGAGCAGGAATTTCCGCCCGAAGGTCGGCATCGCCTCGTAGACGGTCACGGAATGGCCGGCAGCGGAGAGAACCTCCGCCGCCATTAGCCCTGCCGGGCCGCCACCGATGATCGCGATCTGCTTTGTCATGCCTCCCGGTTACGGCAGATCACTCCGCTTTGCCATAGCCTCCGGCTGTCGGCGTCTGGACGGTCACCGCCTCGCCCGCCTCGATGATCGTCTGGGCGCAGCCGCCAAGCTCTTCGAGCGTGCCGTCGAGGCGCCGCACCGTGGTCTTGCCAAGTTCGCCGGTTTCGCCGCCGTCAAGCCCGTGCGGCCTGATCGTCCGATGCGAGGAAAGGATGGCGCAATCCATCTTTTCGAGGAAGCGGATGGTGCGCTTCGTGCCGTTGCCGGCCGAGAACCTGCCCCTGCCGCCGGAATTGTCGCGGATGTGGAAATCTTCGAGCAGCACCGGATAACGGGTTTCCAGGATTTCCGGGTCGGTGAGGCGGGAATTGGTCATGTGCACGTGCACCGCATCCGTGCCTTCGAAACCGGTCCCGTCGTTGAACACGCCGGCCGGCGAACCGGAGCATAGCGTCTCGTAATACTGGTAGGTCGCATTGCCGAAGGTGAGGTTGTTCATCGAGCCCTGGCTTGCCGCCATCGCGCCGAGCGCGCCGAACAGCGCATTGGTGACATGCTGGCTGGTCTCGACATTGCCGGCAACGACTGCCGCCGGATATTGCGGCTTCAGCATCGATCCTTCCGGGACGATGATGCGGATCGGCCGCAGGCATCCCGCATTCATCGGAATGGAGCTTTCGACCATGACGCGGAAGACATAGAGCACTGCCGCCCGGGTCACCGGTTCCGGCGCGTTGAAATTGTTCTTCTTTTGCGGGCTCGTTCCGGTGAAATCGACGGTCGCCTCGCGCTTGGCCTTGTCGACGGTGATTTTCACATTGATCACGCTGCCCTGGTCGGTCGGATAGGAGAACTCGGAATTTCCGAGCTTCTCGAGGACCCGGCGGACGCTCTCTTCCGCATTGTCCTGCACGTGGCCCATATAGGCCTGGACCACGTCCAGCCCGAACTGCGCGATCATCTTGCGCATCTCGTGCACGCCCTTTTCATTGGCGGCGATCTGGGCGCGCAGGTCGGCGACGTTCTGGGCGACGTTGCGGGCGGGGTAGGGGTGGTTGGAGAGGAGATCGGTGATCCCGGCCTCGTCGAACCGGCCGCGATCGACGAGCAGCACGTTGTCGAACAGCACGCCCTCTTCATCGACGGTGGTCGCAAGCGGCGTCATCGAACCCGGCGCCGTACCGCCGACATCGGCATGATGGCCGCGCGAGGCGACGTAGAACAGGATGTTCTGGCCCTCTGCATCAAAGACCGGCGTGACGACGGTGATGTCCGGCAGGTGGGTGCCGCCATTATAGGGGGCGTTCAGCGCAAACACGTCGCCGGGGCGGATCTTGCCCTGGTTCTGGGCGATGACGCTTTCGACCGACCGGTCCATGGAGCCGAGATGCACCGGCATATGCGGGGCGTTGGCCACCAGCGCGCCGTCCGCATCGAAGACGGCGCAGGAGAAATCCAGCCGTTCCTTGATGTTGACCGAAGACGCGGTGTTCTGCAGCGTTACGCCCATCTGTTCGGCGATCGACATGAAGAGGTTATTGAACACTTCGAGCAGCACCGGGTCGGCCTGCGTGCCGATCGGCTTGGCGCGCGAAAGCTCGGCGACGCGCTTCAGCACGACATGGTTCAGCCTGGTGATCTCGAAGGCCCAGCCGTCCTCCACGACGATCGTCTGGTGCGGCTCAACGATCAGGCAGGGGCCGTTGGCGCGCGAGCCCGGCTTGATGTCGGCGCGGCGGTAGACCGGCGCCTCCCGCCAAGCCCCGCCGGAGAAGAATTTTGTCTGTTCGGCGGCCTTTGGCGCGCTGTCGTCCAATTCGAATTCAGGTTCGTCGGAATCGGCGCCGCCGCCGATCGCCTCGACCTCATAGGCCTCGAAAATGATCTCGCGGTTTTCGAAGATGAAGCCGAACTGCTTCTTGTGTGCCGTCTCGAAGGCAAGCGTCATCTCTGCCGCATCGGCGAGAGTTACGGGCAGGGTCGTATCGGTGCCCTGATAGCGCAGATGAGCGCGGTGCAGCACCTCGGTTCCGGATGCGGTCACGCCCTGCGACGCCATTTCTTCCAGCACGCTGGCAGTCAGGTCGTCACGGATCGGTTGAAGAGTTTTCAGCGCGGCCGCAAGCTCTTGCGATACCGTGCGCTGGCGGCTGGCGCGGATGTCGGCGAGGCCCATGCCATAGGCAGAAAGAATGCCGGAGAAGGGGTGGATCATGACCGTCGAGATGCCGAGTGCGTCGGCCGTCAGGCAGGCATGCTGGCCGCCGGCGCCGCCGAAGCAGGTCAGCACGTAATGGGTGACGTCGTAGCCGCGCTGGACGCTGATCTTCTTGACCGCATTCGCCATGTTCTCGACGGCGATCGCCAGGAAGCCGTCAGCCACCTCTTCCGGCGAACGGCCGTCGCCGATCACCTTGGCCATGTCCTCGAAGGCTGCGCGCACCGCATCCGCATCGAGCGGTTGGTCGCGGTTGGGTCCGAAGATCGCGGGGAAGAGGTTTGGCGAAAGCTTGCCGAGCATGACGTTGGCGTCTGTAACGGTCAGCGGTCCGCCGCGGCGATAGGCCTTCGGACCGGGATTGGCACCGGCCGAATCCGGGCCGACGCGAAAACGGCCATTCTCGAAATGCAGGATCGAACCGCCGCCGGCGGCAACCGTGTGGATCGACATCATCGGCGCGCGCATGCGCACGCCCGCCACTTCGGTTTCGAACGAGCGTTCCAGCTCGCCGTCATAATGCGAAACGTCGGTCGACGTGCCGCCCATGTCGAAGCCGATCATCCGATTGAAGCCCGCCAAGCGCGAAGTCTCGACCGCCCCGACCACGCCGCCGGCAGGCCCCGAGAGGATCGCATCCTTGCCCTGGAACAGCCGCGCCGCAGTCAATCCGCCCGAGGACTGCATGAACATCAGCTGCGCGCCCTGACTGTCGGCGACGTCGAGCCCGGTCCCGAGCTCGCCGGCAACCTGCTCCACGTAGCGGCGCAGGATCGGTGACAGATAGGCGTCGACCACAGTCGTGTCGCCGCGACCGACCAGCTTGATCAGCGGCGAGACCTCGTGGCTGACGGAAACCTGGGTAAAGCCGATGTCGCGTGCGATATGCGCAATCAGCTGCTCATGCGCCGGGAAACGATAGGCATGCATCAGGACGATCGCGACGGCGCGGAAGCCCGCATCATACTGCTCCTGCAACTGACCGCGGATCGTATTTTCGTCCGGCGCGGCCTCGATCGTGCCGTCGGCTCGGACCCGTTCGTTCACCTCGACAACGTGCTTGTAGAGCAGCTCCGGCTTGATGATCTTCTTGGCAAAGATGTCGGCGCGGGCCTGATAACCGATCGCCAGCGCGTCCCGGAAGCCGCGTGTCGTCACGAGCAGCGTGCGCTCGCCCTTGCGCTCCAGCAGCGCATTGGTGGCGACCGTCGTACCCATCTTCACAGCGCCGATCGCATCGGCAGGGATAGCGGCGCCGGCGGGCACGCCGAGAAGCTCGCGAATCCCCTGCACGGCGGCGTCGCGGTAGGCTTCCGGATTTTCGGACAGGACCTTATGGGCGACGAGCGATCCGTCCGGCTTTCGGCCGACGATGTCGGTAAACGTGCCGCCGCGATCGATCCAGAAATCCCACTTAGCCTCGGTCATGTTCCGCCCCTCAAATCAAATTGCGTGCCTTAACGAAAACATTTCGTCGATAAAACGTCAATGATTAGTTGACAGGAAAATGCACATTGAAGCATCATGCTTGCCGAACGGGCAGGAAGCCGCCAAGAGCTCCACCCGGATAACCGGCAACCGAGGGGAGCCGACCATGCCGTTTTCGAGATCCTGTAACGGGAGGGCCATCCATGTCCTCCGTTGATCCCCGCCACAGCATATTCCCGGATTGGCTCCGGAAGGTGCTGGATGGACTTTACCTGTTTTCCGGTTATCTCGCCGGGCTTTTTCTGGTCGCCATTTTCTTGATCATGCTGGGGCTCTCGGCCGGGCGTCCGCTCGATATCGACGTGCCGTCCGGTGACGACTTCGCCTCCTGGTGCATGGCCGCAAGCGCTTTCCTCGGCCTCGCCCACACGTTCCGCTCCGGCGAAATGATCCGTGTCGGATTGCTGATCGAGCGTTTCAAGGGTCGTCTGCGGCAGGTCATCGAAATTGTCGCCTTGGCCACGGGCACTGCTGCCGCGGTTTATTTCGCCTGGTTCGCCTATGACATGACGAAAACCTCCTGGCAGTTCAACGACCTGTCGCAGGGCGTCATCGCGGTCCCCTTGTGGATCCCGCAGCTCGGCTTCTGCGGTGGCCTGATCATCCTCGCGATCGCCTTTGTCGACGAACTCCTCCATGTCCTTTTCGGCGGCTCGCCGCGCTATGAGAAACCGGAGCCACAAACGGCCGAGGAAGTGATCGAGCGCGCCATGCAGAGCGGAGCGTGATCCATGAGCACGATCGAACTCGTTGAAATCGCCGGCGTCGTTCTTGTCGCCCTTCTGGCGCTGCTGGCCGGCGGGGTGTGGATCGGCATTTCGCTGCTGATCTGCGGCTTTATCGCCATGCTCTTCGTTCCCGGCATCCCGATCGGCGCCGTGCTTGCCACCAATTCCTGGAGCGGCGGCGCATCCTGGTCGCTCGCGGCCCTGCCTCTCTTCGTCTGGATGGGAGAAATCCTGTTCAGGACACGGCTTTCGGAAGAGATGTTCCGCGGCCTGGCTCCCTGGCTCGGCTGGCTGCCCGGCCGCCTCATGCACGTCAACGTGCTCGGCTGCGGCCTGTTCGGCTCGATCTCGGGCTCGTCGGCCGCCACCACCGCCATGATCGCCAAGATCGCCCTTCCGGAATTGAAGAAGCGCGGTTACGACGAGATGGTCAGCCTCGGCTCTCTCGCCGGCGCCGGCACGCTCGGCATCCTCATCCCGCCGTCGATCACCATGGTCGTCTATGCGGTGGCGGCCAACGTATCGATCATCCAGATCTTCCTCGCCGGCTTCCTGCCGAGCGTCATCGTCATGGTGCTTTATTCCGGCTACATTATCGTCTGGTCGCTTCTGAACCCGGACAAGCAGCCGCCCGCACCGCCGAAGATGAGCTTCATGGAGAAGCTCAAGGAATCGGCCAATCTCATTCCCGTCACGCTGCTCATTGTGCTCGTCTTCGCGACCCTCATTCTCGGCTGGGCGACGGCGACGGAATGCGCGGCCTGGGGCGTGCTCGGTTCGCTTGCCATCGCCGCCTGGTCGCGGACGCTGACGATAAAAGCCTTCTGGGACAGCGTCATGGGGGCGACCCGGCTTACCTGCATGATCATGCTGATCCTGACCGGCGCCGGCTTCATGTCGATCGCCATGGGTTATACCGGCATTCCGAACGCGCTCGCCGCCTGGGTCGACAGCTTCAATCTCAGCCCCTATGCGCTTATCGCGGTGCTGACGGTGATGTATATCCTGCTCGGGGCAGCGCTCGACGGGCTGTCGATGATCGTGCTGACCACGATCGTGGTGTTGCCGATGGTCCAGCAGGCCGGTTTCGACCTCGTCTGGTTCGGCATCTTCCTGGTGCTGATCGTCGAGATGGCGGAAGTCTCGCCGCCGGTGGGCTTCAACCTCTTCGTGCTGCAGACGATGAGCGGTCGCGACAGCCTGACCGTTGCCCGCGCCTCGCTGCCATTCTTCTTCCTGCTTGTGGCGACTGTCGCCATCATCACGGTCTTCCCGGAAATCGTGATGGTTCTGCCGAAAATGGCATTCCCGGGCTAACCAGAGTGACAAAAAAGGGGACTGATATGAAAAGCTTGCTTTCCAATCTCGTGCGCACCGGCCTTGCCGGCGCGGTATTGTTCGCCGCCAGCGGCGCGGCCTTCGCCCAGACCGCCTGGGTCCTGCCGTCGGCCTATCCGCCGGCCAATTACCACGTCCAGAACCTGAGCCAGTTTGCCGCCGACGTGGATGCCGCCAGCAAGGGCGCTCTCAAGATCACCATCCATCCCAACGCTTCGCTCTTCAAGGCGCCGGATATCAAGCGCGCCGTCCAGACCGGCCAGGCACAGGCCGGCGAAGTGCTGATCTCGCTGCACGAGAATGAAAACCCGGTCTTCGGCATCGACGTCGTGCCGTTCCTGGCGACCAGCTTCGACGCATCGAAGAAGCTCTATGCCGCCTCCAAGCCGGCGATCGAGAAGGCGCTCGACGCCCAGGGTCTCAAGCTCCTCTATGCGACTCCGTGGCCGCCGCAGGGCATCTTCACCAAGAAGGACGTCAACAGCACGGCGGATCTCAAGGGCCTGAAATGGCGCGCCTACAACGTCGGCACGTCGCGCATCGCCGATCTCGTCGGTGCCCAGCCGGTCACGGTCCAGGCGGCCGAACTGCCGCAGGCGCTGGCAACCGGCGTCATCGATGGCCTGATGACCTCGAGCGCCACCGGCGTCGACAGCAAGATCTGGGAATCGCTGACCCACTATTACGACACCCAGGCCTGGATCCCGAAGAACGTCATCTTCGTCAACAAGGCCGCCTTCGCAGCGCTCGATCCGGCTGTCCAGAAGGCCGTCACCGATGCGGCGGCTGCCGCAGAGACCCGCGGCTGGGCGCTCGGTGCCGAAAAGACCGCCGCCTACATGGAAACCCTCAAGAAGAACGGCATGAAGGTTCTCGAACCGAGCGCCGATCTCAAGAAGGGCCTGGCCGATGTCGGCGCCAAGCTGACCGAGGATTGGTCGAAGAAGGCCGGCGCTGATGGCGCCGCCATTCTGGACGCCTACAAGAAGATGTGATTTGAGGGGCGCCGCAGGCATCGGCCTGCGGCGCACTCGTCCCGGGAGGAAAAATCATGGCATCGGAAAAGAGTGAATTCGGCCCGATCGTATCCTCCGGGCACCTGGCGAGCGGCGCTTTGCCGGCGCTCTCCGAGATCGAATTCGGCATGATCATGCTGAACCACGCATTCAGCCGCTGGATGGTCCGGTGCATGTCGGCTGCCGGCGTGCCGGATCTCTCGCCGATCGATATCCTCGTGCTGCACAATATCAACAGCCGCAACAAGGCAAAGACGCTCGCCGATATTGCACTGGTCCTCAACATCGAGGACACGCATGTGGTGACCTACGCGCTGAAGAAGCTCGAGCGCCTGAAGCTGATCAAATCCGGCCGCCGCGGCAAGGAAAAGCTGGTCATGGTGACGGAAGCGGGCGCCGAGGCCTGCAGGCGTTATGCGGCGGTGCGCGAGGAATTGCTGGTCAAATCGGTGCTGGCCACCGAGGTTTCGGGAGAAACCCTGTCGGCCATGGCGGCTCGCCTGCGCGCCCTGTCCGGCCACTACGACCAGGCCGCTCGTGCTGCGGCTTCGCTTTAGGAAAACAGCGCATCCATCAGCGGATGGGCAGGATCCTCCATGCCATCGAGGATGGTGAAGTGATGCTTGTCCGGCTCCTCGACGGCCTCCGTCTCGGCGCCCAGCCCCTTCCAGATGCTCGCAAGCAGGGCGTTCTGGCGGATGAATTCGGCTCGCTCGCCCGCACCCACCCAGCAGGTCACCCGAGCGCCGGCCAGCGGCTCCAGCAGGGCGGGGCTTTCCGCTTGCGCTTCCTCGGCGTCGATCCGCTGTTTTTCGTTCATCTTCGTCTTCATGATCGGCCGCAGGTCATGCACGCCGGAAAGCGAGACGGTATTGACGATGCGGCTGCGCACCGCCTCTGGCAGCGGGGAGGTGGCCGAGATCATCCGCGTCACCAGATGGCCGCCCGCCGAGTGGCCGATCAGCCGGATCGGTCCCGCCACGTCCTTTGCAGCAGCCTCGATCGCCTTGCCGATTTCCAGCGTGATGCCCGAAATGCGGTTTTCCGGGGCCAGCGTGTACATCGGCATGGCGACGGCATATCCGCGCTCTACCGAACCCTTGGCGAACTGCGACCAGTAGCTGTTGTCGAGACCGATCCAGAAGCCGCCGTGGACGAAAACCACGAGGCCGGCCGGATCGGTTTCGGGCAGGAAAAGGTCGAAGCGGTTGCGCGGCTTCTCGCCGTAGGAAAGGTCGAGCCTGGCGCGGCCGGCTGTGGCGAGCGCCTCGCGATAACGTCGTGCCGGCTCCACCCATGCCGCCGGCCAGCGGTCGCCCTGGGGAATGTTGATGCCGTTCGCATAGGCATTGTCCCAGTCGCTGATCCGATGACGCATCTTCACTTTCCCTTCGATCCGCTTGATTTCGAATGTCATACTGTCACCGCATCAGCCGGCATGGAAGCCCGTCGCAGCTTCAAAAAGCGTCGAAGGAAAAATTATTACAAACTTAAACTTTCTCTCTTGCAACCGAGGGAAAGCAGTGCTTTTCTGGGCGAAAGGCAAAAAGCCGCTATATAAAAAACGCTTGGGAACGAAAATATGCTGGGACCGTCAGGCCATCTGGATACGTTTGCCCGCGACAATCTTCCGCCGCCGGATCAGTGGCCGGAAATCAGGCTTGATGGCTTCGATTATCCGGAATGGATGAATGCGGGCGTCGAACTCACCGACCGCATGGTCGAGCGCGGCTTCGGCGACAACACAGCGCTCATCGGCAACGGCCGCCGCCGCACCTACAAGGAATTGTCCGACTGGACGAACCGCATCGCCCAGGCGCTGACCGAGGACTACGGCCTGAAACCCGGCAACCGGGTGCTGATCCGTTCCGCCAACAACCCGGCCATGGTTGCCTGCTGGCTGGCTGCGACGAAGGCCGGCGCGGTGGTCGTCAATACGATGCCGATGCTGCGCTCCGGTGAGCTCGCCAAGATCATCGACAAGGCAGAAATCTCGATCGCGCTCTGCGATACGCGGCTGATGGACGAACTGGTCGCCTGCGCCAAGGAAAGCCGGTTCCTGAAACAGGTGATCGGCTTCGACGGCACCGCCAACCATGACGCCGAGCTCGATCGGGCGGCGCTCAACAAGCCGGTGCGTTTCGAAGCGGTGAAGACCGGCCGCGACGACGTCGCCCTGCTCGGCTTCACGTCCGGCTCCACCGGCGTGCCGAAGGCGACCATGCATTTCCACCGCGATATCCTGATCATAGCCGATGCCTACGCGAAGGAAGTGCTGGACGTGACGCCGGACGACGTGTTCGTCGGGTCCCCACCGCTTGCCTTCACTTTCGGCCTCGGCGGCCTCGCGGTCTTCCCGCTGCGTTTTGGTGCAGCCGCCACCCTTCTGGAACAGGCGACGCCGCCCAAGATGATCGAGATCATCGAGACCTACAAGGCGACGATCAGCTTCACCGCGCCGACCGCCTATCGCGCCATGCTGGCGGCGATGGATGCCGGTGCCGACCTCTCGTCGCTGCGCATTGCGGTTTCCGCTGGCGAGACGCTGCCGGCGCCTGTCTTCGACGAATGGGTAGCGAAGACCGGCAAGCCGATCCTCGACGGCATCGGCGCCACGGAGATGCTGCATATCTTCATCTCGAACCGGCTCGGCGATTCCAAACCCGCCTGCACCGGCAAGCCGCTCGCCGGCTACGAGGCGATCGTTGTCGACGACGACATGAACGAAGTGCCGCGCGGCACGATCGGCAGGCTTGCGGTCAAGGGACCGATCGGTTGCCGTTACCTCGCCGACGACCGCCAGAAGGATTACGTCAGGGACGGCTGGAACCTGACCGGCGACAGTTTCGTCGAGGACGAGGACGGTTATTTCCACTTTGCCGCCCGCTCCGACGACATGATCGTCTCGGCCGGATACAACATCGCCGGCCCCGAGGTGGAAGCCGCCCTCCTCAAGCACGAGGCGGTACTCGAATGCGCCGTCATCGGCGTGGCCGACGATTCACGTGGCACGATCGTCGAGGCGCATGTGGTGCTGGCGAAAGGCGCCGAGCCAGGCGAACCGATGGTCAAGACCCTGCAGGATCACGTGAAGACTGTCATCGCCCCTTACAAATATCCGCGTTCGATCGTCTTCACCGATGCGCTGCCGAAGACAGAGTCCGGCAAGATCCAGCGCTTCCGCCTGAAGCAGAAGCCCTCGGCATAACCATGGCGATTGGCGGTCGAATTTCGCCTGACATGTAGAGTGGAAGTTTCCACGCAAATGTGGAAGACAAAGAAGACCCGGCGGATCTCCAAGTCCGTCGAAGGCATCGGGAACGACACAACAACAAACGGGAGTTCGTCACATGAAGAAAATGCTTGCTGCAGCCACTTTGGCGCTGAGCATGAGCACCGCCGGCATGGCTTTCGCCGAGCCTTTGAAGATCGGCATGATCACCACGCTCTCGGGCGGTGGGGCCGGCCTCGGCATCGATACGCGCGACGGCTTCATGCTGGCGATCAAGAATTCCGGTAACAAGGACATCACCGTCGTCACCGAGGACGATGCGCAGAAGCCGGAACTGGCCGTTCAGATCGCCGACAAGATGATCCAGAGCAACCAGGTCGACATCCTGACCGGCATCGTCTGGTCGAACCTGCTGATGGCGGTTGCCCCGAGCGCGGTGGCCCAGGGCAAGTTCTACGTCTCGACCAATGCCGCCCCGGCAGCCCTTGCCGGCGCCAATTGTAACAAGCTCTATTTCAACGCCGCCTACCAGAACGACAACCTTCATGAAGCCATGGGCGAATATGCCAACAAGGGCTACAAGAAGATGTTCATCCTCGCCCCGAACTATCCGGCCGGCAAGGATTCGCTGACCGGCTTCAAGCGTTATTACAAGGGCCAGCTCGTCGCCGAAGTCTACACCCAGGTCGGCCAGACCGACTACGCTGCCGAAATCGCCCAGATGCGCGCTTCCGGCGCCGATGGCATCTTCACCTTCCTGCCCGGCGGCATGGGCATCGCCTTCATGAAGCAGTTCGCCCAGTCGGGCGTCAAAATCCCGGTCATGGGCCCGGGCTTTTCCTTCAGCCAGGACGTTCTGCCGGCAATCGGCGATGCGGCGGTCGGCGCCAAGGCGTCCGGCCAGTGGGCCCCGGATTTCGACAATGCCGCAAGCAAGAAGTTCCTGGCGGATTTCCAGAAGGAATATAACCGCCTGCCGTCCATCTATGCCGTCCAGGCCTATGATGCAGCCCAGCTCATCCTGTCGGCCGCTTCCAAGGCAAGCGTCAAGAACGCCGATGCCTTCGGCGCCGAACTGAAGAAGGCCGACATCCAGTCCCCGCGTGGAAAGTTCAAGTTCAACACCAACCAGCATCCGATCCAGGACATCTACCTGACGGAAGTGGTGAAGCAGAACGGCGTCATCACCAACAAGACGGTGGAGAAGATCTTTGCCGATCACGGCGATGCCTATGCCAAAGACTGCAAGATCTAAGGTCCGCCCGTGACTTTGGCACTTGCTCTCGAGCAGTTGCTCAATGGCCTGCAGCTCGGCGTCATGTTGTTTCTCATGGCTGCCGGGCTGACGCTGATCTTCGGCGTCATGGGCCTGATCAATCTTGCTCACGGCTCGCTCTACATGGTCGGCGCATTCGCCTGCGCCACCGTGGCGGCGTGGACCGGCTCGTTCTGGATCGGATTGATCGCCAGCCTCGTCGCGGCCGCCGCCGCCGGGGCGATCGTCGAGCTCGTGGTGATCCGCAGGCTCTACGACCGCGATCACCTCGACCAGGTGCTCGCCACCTTCGCGCTGATCCTGATATTTTCGGAGGGCACGCGCTGGCTGTTCGGCTCCTTCCCGCTTTATCTCGATATCCCGCCTTTGCTGCAGGGCGCCGTCGCGCTGCCGGGCGGCACGGAATATCCGGTCTACCGCCTGGCGATCATCCTTGCCGGAGCGATCGTCGCTTTCGGCCTCTACCTGCTGATCTCCCGGACCCGCCTCGGCATGCGCATCCGCGCCGGCGAAAGCGACCGCGAGATGATCGGCGCTTTAGGCGTCGATATCCGCACGCTTTATACCGTCGTCTTCGCGCTCGGCGCAGCCTTGGCAGGCCTCGCCGGCGCCATGGTCGGCGCGCTGCAATCGGTGCAGGTCGGCATGGGCGAACCGGTGCTGATCCTCGCCTTCGTGGTCATCGTCATCGGCGGCATCGGCTCGATCAAGGGCGCGCTGCTCGGTGCCCTGCTGGTCGGAGTTACCGATACGATGGGGCGGTTTCTGTTGCCCAAGATCCTGGCGCTGTTCGTCGCCCCGGCGCAGGCCGGCATGATCGGCGGCGCTGCGGCCTCGATGCTGATCTATATCGTCATGGCGGTCATTCTTGCGGTCAAACCGCGCGGCCTCTTCCCCGCGGCGCATGCGTGAGGCCCCTGGTTCAATGATGACCCTGACCCGCGAAAACCTCATCAACCTCATTCTGGCGGCAATGCTGCTCGCCGTGCCTTTTGCGGCGAACGCGCTCGGCCAGCCGTTCTACATCACGCTGGCGACCCGTATCGCCATCCTCGCGCTGGCCGCGACCGGCCTCAATCTGGCGCTCGGTCTCGGCGGCCTCGTCTCCTTCGGTCACGCAGCCTTCTTTGGCATCGGCGGGTATGTGGCCGGCATTCTGGCGGCCCACGCCTTTTCTGGCGATCCGCTGCTGTTCGGCCTCTCCGGCTCCAAGCAGATGTGGATGATCTGGATTGTCGCAGTGATCCTGTCGGCCCTTGTCGGCTTGGCGATCGGCGCGATCAGCTTGCGCACCTCGGGCGTCTATTTCATCATGATCACGCTCGCCTTTGCGCAGATGGTCTATTATTTCGCGATCTCCTGGCCCGCCTATGGCGGCGAGGACGGGTTGTCGATCCTCGTCCGCAACCAGTTTCCGGGCGTCAACACCATGCGGCCGCTGACCTTCTTCCTGATCTGCTACGTCGTCCTGCTGCTGGCGCTCGGCCTTTTTGCGCTGATCCGCGCCTCGCGTTTCGGCACGGCGCTGCAGGCAGCACGACAGAACGAGGTGCGTGTCGCGACCGTTGGCGTCCAGCCCTATCGCATCCGGCTCACCGCTTTCGCGATCTCGGCGGCAGTCACTGGCCTTGCCGGCGCGCTGTTTGCCGATCTCAACCGTTTCGTCAGCCCGTCCATGCTCTCCTGGCATATGTCGGGCGAACTGATCGTGCTGATCATTCTCGGCGGCACCGGCCGGCTGTTCGGGCCGCTGGCAGGTGCCGCGCTCTACGTGATCTTCGAATTTGCGCTCGGCGGCCTCACGGAGCGCTGGCAGTTCTTCCTCGGCCTCATCCTGCTCGCCGTCGTGCTGTTCGCGCGCGGCGGTCTTCTGGGCCTGCTTGCCGGAAAGGCCAAACATGGTTGAGCCGGTTCTCCAGATCTCCAATCTCGTCAAGAACTTCGGGGCGCTGCGGGCAACCGATGGCGTGACGCTCGACCTGCGTCCTGGCGAAATCCACGCCCTGATCGGCCCGAACGGCGCCGGCAAATCGACGCTCATCCACCAGATCTGCGGCACGCTCCGGCAGGATAGCGGCTCGATCCGTTTTGCCGGGCAGGATATCGGCTCGTTTGGGGTTGCCGAACGCGCCCAGTTGGGCCTTGGCCGCACCTTCCAGGTCTCGTCGATCGCGCCGGAATTTTCGGGCCTGCGCAATGTCATGCTGGCGGTCCAGGCAAAGCAGGGCTCAAGCTTCCGCTTCTTCAAACCGGTCATGCGCGACAGGTCGCTGATCGACACGGCGATGGCCATGCTGGAACGCGTCGGCTTGACGGCGCGCGCCCGCATTCCGGCCGCCGAGCTTTCCCATGGCGAACGCCGGCAGCTCGAAATCGCCATGGCGCTGGCGCTCGGTTCGAAAGCCTTCCTGCTCGATGAACCGATGGCCGGCATGGGGCCGGAAGGCTCGAAATCGCTGACCCACTTCCTCGATACCCTGCGGCATGAAGCGCCGATCCTGCTGGTTGAGCACGACATGGATGCGGTCTTTGCGCTCGCCGACCGGATTTCGGTGCTGGTCTACGGCCGCATCATTGCGACCGGCACGGTAGAGGAGATCCGCCGCGACCCCACGGTGCGCACCGCCTATCTCGGAGACCATGCCTGATGCTGCTCGATGTAACGAAGATCGAAGCATTTTATGGCGCCAGCCAAGCACTGTTCGGCGTCGACCTCTCGGTCGCCGAGGGCGAGGCCGTCGCCCTGATGGGCCGCAACGGCATGGGCAAGACCACGACGATCCGTGCCATCTGCAACCTCAATCCCCCGCGTGCCGGTGCGGTGAAGATCGGCGGCACGGATACGAAAGGCAAGCGGCCGCATCATGTCGCCAAGCTCGGCATCGGCCTGGTGCCGGAAGGCCGCCGTTGTTTCCCGAACCTCACGGTCCATGAAAACCTTGTCGCGGCCGCGCGGCCCGGCCAATGGACGCTGGAGCGCGTCAACGAACTGTTCCCCCGGCTTGAGGAGCGGCATACGCAAATGGCAAGATCGCTGTCGGGTGGCGAGCAGCAGATGCTGGCGATCGGCCGTGCGCTGATGACCAATCCGCGCCTTCTCATTCTCGACGAGGCGACTGAAGGCCTTGCTCCGGTCATCCGCCAGGATATCTGGAAGGCGATCAGGCGGCTGAAAGCCGAAGGTCTGTCGATCCTCGTGGTGGATAAGACGCTTTCGGAGCTTTTGCCGGTTGCGGACCGCTGCGTCATCCTGGAAAACGGAAGAAGCGCCTGGAGCGGCAGGCCCACGGACCTGACGACAGAACTGCAGGATCGATATCTCGGGGTATAGGCATGGAAGCAGAAGCGGCAAGCGCCGACCTGGAACTGATCGCCCATGGCCCGCATGGGAAGAACAAGCCTGAGACGCGGCTCTGGCTGCGCATGCTTTCCACCACCAAGCTGATCACCACGGAAATCCGCCGCCGGCTCCGCACCGAGTTCGGCGCGACGCTTCCCCAGTTCGATCTGATGGCGCAGCTCTATCGCGAAGCGGACGGCTTGAGGCTCGGCGAGCTTTCCAAGCGCACCATGGTGACGAACGGCAATGTGACCGGGCTAGTGGAGCGGCTGGAGACGGACGGTTTCGTGCAGCGGGTCACGCCGGATGGAGACCGCCGTGTCACCGTCGCCAAGCTGACACCCGCCGGTACCGAGCTTTTTGTCGCCATGGCAGCCGCCCACGAAGGCTGGCTGCGCGATATCATGGCCGATGTGGACCCGGCGATGATCGCCTCGTTGTGGTCGGAGATCGGCGCGGTGAAAGCTTCTGCCAGCAACCACCTTTCCGGCAGCGCCTTCGAATAGTAAGGCTCGTCTCCGGGCGCAACAATTCGGGGTTAAGAGATGGCAGATCTGCAGGCGATCGTCGACGAGATCCATGACAAGCTGACGCCGCGTCTGGGCGAAGGCAAGGTGGCCGACTACATCCCGCAGCTCGCCCATGTCGATCCGAAGAAGTTCGGAATGGCGATCATCGGTGTCGACGGCCAGGTCTTCAAGGCTGGCGATTGCGACGAGCCCTTTTCGATCCAGAGCGTCTCGAAGGTCTTCACGCTGACGCTGGCGCTCGGCAAGCATGGCGAGACCACCTGGAACCGTGTCGGCCGCGAGCCCTCCGGCTCCGCCTTCAACTCGATCGTCCAGCTCGAGCACGAGGAAGGCAAACCGCGCAATCCCTTCATCAATGCCGGCGCCATTGCCGTCAGCGATCTCGTGCTCTCCGGTCACACGCCGCGCGAGGCAATCGGCGAGATCGTCCGTTTTGTGCGTTACCTGGCGGATGACGATTCCATCGCCATCGATCCGGAAGTAGCGAAGTCGGAGCAGGCGACGGGTTTCCGCAATTTCGCGCTCGCCAATTTCATGCGTTCCTTCGGCAAGCTCGACCATCCCGTCGAACATGTCCTCGGCGTCTATTTCCATCACTGCGCGCTGGCGATGACCTGCACCCAACTCGCCAAGTCGGCCCTTTTCCTCGCCGCATCGGGCCGCAATCCGCTGACCGGGCACACCGTAGTCTCGAAGCAGCGGGCAAGGCGCATCAATGCGCTGATGCTGACCTGCGGGCATTACGACGGGTCGGGCGATTTCGCCTACCGTGTCGGCCTGCCCGGAAAGAGCGGTGTCGGCGGCGGCATCATGGCGGTGGCGCCGGGCAAGGCCTCCGTCGCCGTCTGGTCGCCGGGCCTCAATCACAACGGAAATTCGCTGCTCGGTTCGCTGGCGCTCGAAATGCTGGCCACCCGAACCGGCTGGTCGGTATTCGGCCAATAAAAAAACCCGGCCGAAGCCGGGTTCTCAGTTTGTTGGCAGCGTTATGATCAGTCTTCGCTGGCTGCCATCTGCGAAAGAGCGTCGCCGCGTCCGCGTGCGCGCAGGACGAGCGGCAGGATAAGGGCAAGCGCTGCCACGCTCAGCAGCACGGCGGCGATCGGCGAGGTGAACAGTACCGTCACGTCGCCCTGGCTGATCGCCAGTGCGCGGCGAAGCTGCTGTTCGGCAAGCGGCCCGAGGATGAGGCCGACGATGACAGGCGCGATCGGATAATCGAAGACGCGCATGATATAGGCGACCAGCCCGAAGACCAGCAGCATGCCGAGTTCGAATACCGAGGGGTTGGCGCCGATCGTGCCGAGTGTTGCAAACACCAGGATGCCCGCGTAGAGCCACGGCTTCGGAATGGTCAGCAGCTTTACCCACAGGCCGACCAGCGGCAGGTTGAGCACGAGCAGCATTAGGTTGGCGATCAGCAGCGAGGCGATCAGACCCCAGACGAGCTGCGGGTTGGTCGCAAACAGCAGCGGACCGGGCTGCAGGCCGTATTGCTGGAAGCCGGCGAGCATGATCGCGGCAGTCGCCGAGGTCGGCAGGCCGAGGGTCAGGAGCGGCACGAGCGTGCCGGCGGCAGACGCATTGTTGGCGGCTTCCGGACCGGCCACGCCTTCGATCGCACCATTGCCGAATTCTTCCGGGTGTTTGGAAAGGCGCTTCTCAGTCGCGTAAGAGAGGAAGGTGCCGATTTCGGCGCCTCCGGCCGGCATCGCGCCGATCGGAAAGCCGATCACGGTGCCGCGCAGCCAAGCTTTCCATGAACGCCCCCAATCCTGCGCCGTCATCCACACCGAGCCCCTGATCGCTTCGATCTTGTCCGGTGCCGCTTCGCCTTGCGCGGCGATATAGAGCGTTTCGCCGATCGCAAACATCGCGACCGCCATGGTCGTCACCTCGATGCCGTCGAGCAGGTCCGGAACGCCGAAGGAGAGCCGGTTCTGGCCGGTCAGCTGGTCGATGCCGACGAGCGACAGGGCAAGTCCGATGAACAGCGAGGTGAGGCCGCGCAGCGTCGAACTGCCAAAGGCCGAGGAGACGGTGACGAAGGCCAGAACCATCAGCGCGAAATATTCGCGCGGACCGAAGACCAGCGCCAGCTTGACGATGTAGGGCGCGATGAAGGCAAGCGCCAGCGTGGCGATCAGGCCGGCGACGAACGATCCGATCGCAGCCGTCGCCAATGCCGGGCCGCCGCGTCCCGCCCGGGCCATCTTGTTGCCTTCGAGCGCGGTGACGATCGAGGCGCTTTCGCCCGGCGTGTTCAAGAGGATCGACGTGGTCGAACCGCCATACATGCCGCCGTAATAGATGCCGGCGAACATGATCAGCGATCCGGTCGCATCCAGTTGGTAGGTCACCGGCAGAAGCAGGGCGACCGTCGTCGCCGGGCCGATGCCGGGAAGCACGCCGACCATGGTGCCGAGCGTCACGCCGATCAGCGCGTAGAAGAGGTTCATCGGCTCCATTGCCGACACGAGCCCCTGGAGAAGGAATTCGAATGTGCTCATGATCTTACTCTCAGGGTCACGTCACTGGATCAGGTGTTCGAGCGGGCCTGCCGGAAGTGAAAGTTGCAGGACGCCGGCAAAGAGCCACCAGATGCCAAGACAGACGACGATGCCGACCGGAATGCTGATCCACAGCCTGCGGGCGCCGAAACCCGCCGCGGCGAGGCCGAACAGCGTGCCCGTGGCGATCGAGAAACCGGCGATCCGAATGAGGATCATCTGCGCCAGAAGGCCGGCGACGACCCAGGCGACAGGACCGAGTTCCTGTTTTTCGCGCGCCGGAAAGTCACGACGAAACGCAGCGAATACGGTCCAGATTGCGAGGCCGATCAGTGCGAAGGCGATCCAGTTGGGAACGGTGGCGGGACCGACCTGGCTATAGCCGCCCATGTCCCGCAGCCGGTCGACATCCAGGAAGATGACGGCGGCGACGGCGACGAGGATGGCGGCAATAACAAGCGCCGCCCAATCGGGGCGGCGCTGTTCGGTGCTCGTTTTGTTGTTGTTGTCGAGGCTCATTTAACCAGTCCGATGTCCTTCAGGATGGTTTCAGTCGCGGCAATGTCCTTGGCAAGCTGCGCTTCGAATTCCGGACCGGAGAGATAGGTGTCGATCCAGCCCTTGGTCTTCAGGGTGTCCTGCCAGGTCTTGGACTTGGCGAGCTTTTCGACGTCGGCGGTCACGGCCTTCTTCTGCTCGGGGGTGAGACCGGGAGCGGCAGCGACCATGCGCCAGTTCTGGATCACGACGTCGAGGCCGGATTCCTTCAGCGTCGGGGCATTGATGCCTTCGAGCTTCTTTTCGGAGGAGATGGCGAGCAGACGCAACGCGCCGGCCTTGATCTGCGATTCGAACTCGCCGTAGGACGAGATGCCGGCCGTGACTTGGCCGCCGAGGATGGCGGCGAGCGCTTCACCGCCGCCGGAAAACGCGATGTAGTTGACCTTCGTCGGGTCAACGCCGGCAGCCTTTGCGATCAAGCCCGCCGTGATGTGGTCCGTACCGCCGGCCGAACCGCCGCCCCAGGAAACCGCGCCCGGATTTGCCTTCAGCTTGGTGACGAGGTCGGCAACGGTCTTGATGTCGGAAGCTGCCGGTACGACGATCACTTCGTATTCGCCCGTGAGCCGAGCGATCGGGGTGACGTCCTTCAGGGTGACCGGCGACTTGTTGGTCAGGATGGCGCCGACCATGACGTAACCGCCGACCATCAGGGCGTTTGCATTGCCCTTCTGCTGGCTGGCGAACTGGGCGATGCCGATCGTGCCGCCGGCGCCCGGAACGTTCATGACCTGAACCTTGCCGGAGATCTTCTCGGTCTGCAAAGCGGTCTGCATGGTGCGGGCGGTCTGGTCCCAGCCGCCGCCCGGCGCTGCCGGAGCCATGATCGAGTAGTCGGCCGCAGCGGCCGGAAGTGCGATTGCGCCCGCGAGAAGGGAAGCAAGGAAGAAATGTTTCAAGGGTCGATCCTCCGTTGGCGTCGTAATCCGACGCGATATGTTTGTTGGCGGAACGAGGAAGAGGGTTTGGCAAGCGGGAACCGCCTGGCCGATGTCCTCCCATCGTCAATCGGGTCCCCACCTCCAAATGGGGGCCGAATGCCCTAAGCCAGCATATGAAGCTGACATTAACCTGACATTTTCCCTGGACTTGCCATTTGGCAAGGGGTTTCCACCCGCCGCCGCCGAATTTTGTGACTATTGCAGCCTGAGGACCTCGTTCCAGCGGGAAATCAGCCGTGCCCGCTTCACCTGGTCGAGATAGACCATCAGTCCAAGGCTGACCGGCACCGGCTTCAATTGCCCGCCAAGCATCTCCCGCAATGTCGTCGCGGTGTTGTTGCCGGCGACTTCCGGGCTGACGGCGGGGATCTGCAGTTCGCGGGCCATGATCGTCTGGCCTTCCTTCGACATGAAGAATTCGAGGTAACGCTTGCCGAGATCCGGAGCGGCGGCGGCCTGCGGCACCAGGCCGATGCGCGACATCACCACGGTATAGTCCTTCGGCAGCACGATCCCGACATCCGGATGACGGGAAGCCCAGTCGGCGGCATAGGAACCGAGAATATTGTACCCGAGCAGGAACCGTCCGTCGGCGACGCGTTCCAGGATCGCCTGGCTGGTCGAGTAGAGCTTCACGCCCGCCGCACCCATCGCCCGGATCACCGACCAGATATCGCCGAACTGCTCCTGGTCGCGCGCCATGAACAGGAAACCGACCCCGGAACGCTCGATGTCGTAGGTGCCGATCCGGCCGTAGACCGCATCGCCCCGCTTTTGCAGGAATTCGACCAGTTCCGCCCGGGTCGAGGGCGGGGACGAATCCTTGAAACTCGGCTTGTGATAGACGAACACGGCCGGTTCGAAAGTCAGTGCATAGGCCGTATTGCGCCAGTTCGCCCAGCCCGGCCATTGCCCGCTCATCGGCAGGTCGCTGCGCTGGGCGTAGCCGTCGTTGGCGAGCTTCACCTGCAGGTCCATAGCGGAGGAAAAGGCGAAGTCGGCGGTCTTGCCGCCCGCGTCCGTTTCCCTGACGATCCGGTCGTATATCTCGCCGGTCAGCATGTCCTCGTAGCGCACCGCCACATCCGGATTGGCCGTTTGGAAGCCGGCGATCATCGGCTTGGCGAGCGGCTCGTCGAGCGAGGAATAGACCGTCAGCATCGGCGCGTCGTCCCGCCCGGAAAGCGCCTGGAACAGCTTGGTATCCGCCCCGGCGAGGTCTGGCGAGACGGCAAGACAGAGGAGTGAGAAAAGCAGCCTTTTCATGGGCTCACAATGCCCCACCGCGGCGGCGGCGACAAGCCGATCGGATGACCCGTAACATTCCCGCCACAGGGGGGCCTGATGCAACCATCCGCCGGCTTGTTTTCCGATGCCGTGCCATTACGTGTGGGCGGTCTTTTCGCGCCGGAAGCCCCGGCGTCCCGTCCGTCAACGAAGGTTTCGCACCATGTCGCTTACGCTCTACGATATCACGGTACCGGTTTTCATCCGCGCTTTCGGCAACCTCACGGAAATCCTCAAGAAGGGCGAAGCCTTCGCCGACGAGAAGGGCATTGCCCACAAGGAACTGTTGGAAACCCGGCTGGTCCACGATATGTACCCGCTGACCGCCCAGATCCAGCGCGCCAGCGACACGGCGAAATTCGTGCCGGTCCGAGTCGGGCAGATCGAGAGCATCGCGATGGCCGACGACGAAGTCACCCTCGCCGATCTGCATGCCCGCATCGAAAAGACCGTGGCCTTCCTGAACAGCGTCGATCCGGCCAGCATGGCGGACCGTGACGACGCCGAGGTGATCCTGAAGACCCGCAGCGGCGAGACGAAGTTCACCGGCAGGAGCTACGTCCTCGGCTTCGCGCTGCCGAACTTCTATTTCCACGTCACGACGGCCTACGCCATCCTGCGCCACAAGGGCGTTCCGATCGGCAAGATGGACTACATCGGCCGTTCCCAATAACGGTCGCGGTAACCACCGTATCAGCGCCTCAGTGACATCGCCGCTTCCGCGTTTATAATCGTCTGCGGAAGCGGGGAGATTTCGTGCGTATTCTTCTGGTCGAGGACAATCAGGCGTTGGCCGACGGGCTGTCGACGATCCTGCGCGGCAGCGGTTACGCGGTCGATGCGGTCGCCGACGGCGCTTCGGCGGAAGCTGTCGCCGCCGCCGAGGCCTATGATCTCGTCATTCTCGACCTGAACCTGCCGGAAATGGACGGACTTGACGTGCTGCGCGCCATGCGGGCGCGGGCGAACAAGGCGGCGGTGATGATCCTGACTGCCCGAGGTACGCCCGAGGAGCGGGTGAAGGGGCTCGATCTCGGCGCCGACGACTATATGATCAAGCCGTTCGACATCCCGGAATTCGAGGCGCGCATCCGCGTGCTGCTGCGCCGTCAGGCGGGTCTTCGCAGCTCGATCGTCAACTATGGCGGCATCACCTTCGACCTGAATTCGCGGACCTTTTCGAGCCAGGGCGTAACCCTGGACCTGCCCGCACGCGAGGTAGCGCTTCTGGAGCTGCTTTTCCTGCGCGCCGGCAAGGTGGTCTCCAAGGACGCGATCATGGCTTCGCTGACCGGCTTCGACGACGACCTTTCCGCCAACGCCATCGAGCAATATGTGAGCCGCCTGCGCCGGCGCCTCGCCCCGCACGGGCTTACCGTGAAGACCGCCCGCGGCATCGGCTATTATCTCGAAACCACGGCACCGACGGCATGACATCGGTCCCTCACGGCGCCCAACCCGTCCCGCCGATCGCCGCCTATTCCCTGCGCCGCCGGCTGCTTGCCTGGCTTCTCGTCTCGACCGCGGTGATCGGCACGATCGCCATGGTCGACACCTGGGACGAGGCGGTCGATACCGCAAACGACGTGTCCGACCGTGTGCTGGCCGGCTCGGCGCTGGCGATCGCCGAGCGGGTGATCGTTGCCGAAGATGGTTCTCTCGAAGTGGACATTCCCTATGTGGCCCTGGAGATGCTGACTTCCGCGGCCCAGGACCGGGTCTTCTACCGCGTCGACGGGCCGCCCGGAAAATTCATCACCGGCTACCAGACGCTGCCGTCGATCCCCCGTCGCGAGGGCCAAGCGGCCGCTTTCGAGAATGCGACTTTCCGCGGCGAGCCGATCCGCGTCGCCGCCCTTGCCCGCTCCGCCTCGACTGGCATCAATTCCGTGCCGTTCACTGTCACCGTCGCGGAAACCACCATAGCCCGCCAGCAGCTGACGCAGACGATCCTGATCCGCTCCGCGCTGCGTCTGCTGTTCATGATCGTTGGCGCCGCGATCATCGTCTGGGTGGCGGTGACGCTGTCGCTCCGTCCGCTCTACCGTTTCAGCGAGGCGATCGCCGAACGCAGCCCGGACGATCTTCACCCGATCAGCGAACGGGTGCCGAACGAGGTGCAGGGCCTCGTCGACACGGTCAATTCCTTCATGGTGCGGCTCGAAAGCGCGCTTGAGGCGCTACGGCATTTCACCGGCAATGCCAGCCATCAGCTGCGCACGCCGCTCACCATCATCCGCACTCAGCTCGCACTCGCCGACCGCGCCACCGAACTTGCCGAGGTCAAGGAGGCCGCCCGCAAGGCGGACGAGGCGGTGGCGGATGCCGAGCGCATTATTGCCCAGCTTCTCCTGATGGCGAAGATCGATGCGGCCACGCGATCGGCCTCGATGCAGCGGGTCGACTTGACCGCGTTGGCGCGCGGTGCGACGGCCGACAACGTGCCGCTTGGCGCCGATGCCGGTATCGACCTCGGTTTCGAAGGGGAGGGGAAAATCATGATCTCCGCCGAGCCGCTGCTGATCGGCGAACTGATGAAGAACCTGATCGGCAATGCGCTGCTTTATGCCGGAAACGGCGCCGAGGTGACGGTTCGGGTCAAGTCGGAAGACGGTGCCGCCATGCTGGAGGTCGAGGACGATGGTCCAGGCATTCCGCCGGAGAAACGAGCCTCGGTGCTCAAGCGCTTCGATCGCGGCGATCGCTCGGATAAGCTCGGCACCGGCCTCGGCCTGCCGATCGTCGAGGAGATCGCCCGCCTGCACGGAGCGACGATGATCCTCGCGGACGGCCACGAGGGCAAGGGTCTGAAGGTCGAGATACGGTTTCCCGTAGCCGGCTAAGTCTTATTGCTGGTGAACCTTCGTGCCGCCGATCCAGGTGCTTTTCATGCCGAGGTCATCAGTCAACAACACAAAATCCGCGTCGAAACCGGATTTCAGCGCACCCTTGCGGTCGGCAAGGTAAGCGGCTTCCGCCGGATAGGTGGATGCCATGCGCAATGCCTCCTCGACCGGCAGGTCGAGCGCCTCATGCGCGAACCGGACCGATGAGATCATGTCGATGTCAGCGCCGGCGAGCGTACCGTCGGCGAGCGTCAGGCGCCCGTCCTGGCGCAGGATCTCGCGGCCATTCAGCGTAAAGCTCTTCATGTCGGTGCCGATGGTCGACATCGCGTCGGTGACGATGAAGATCTTGCCTGGCCCGTTCTTGGCGCGCAGCGCGACGCCCATCGCGGCCGGATGCACATGAATGCCGTCGGCAATGATCCCGACATAAAGCGAGCCGATATCGAGTGCCGCGCCGACGACGCCCGGCTGGCGGTGGCCGAGCGGGCTCATGGCGTTGAAGAGATGGGTAACGGTGCGAACGCCCGCATCGGCATAGGCCTTGGCGGTCTCGTAGGTGGTGTCGGTATGGCCGAGGCTCACCATGAAGCCGGCCTGCGCCAGCCGTGCCGCCTGTTCCACCGTGACATTCTCCGGCGCGATGGTGATCATCATCGCATCGAACACGCCGTGGCAGGAGAGCATCAGCTCAATGTCCTTCTCCTTCATCGGCCGGATCAGTTTCGGGTCATGCGCACCCTTGCGCGCCACCGAAAGATGCGGACCTTCGAGATGCAGACCGAGGAAACCCGGCACGCCTTCCGCCTTCGCCTGCTTGCCGGCTTCAACGGTCCTCGACGTGATCTCGTAGGTGTCGGTGATCAACGTCGGCAACAGGGCGGTGGTGCCGAACTTGGCATGCGCGGCGCAGATCTGCCTGAGGCCCGCGACCGTAGGCTCCTCGTTCAGCAGCACGCCGCCGCCGCCATTCACCTGCAGGTCGATAAAGCCGGGAACGATCAGCCCGCCACCGCCATCGATCCTCTCGATGCCCTCCGGCAGCTCGGCCGTGGATTGGATCTCCTCGACCTTGCCGTCCGCAAAAACGAGCGCAGCATCCTCGTGCCAGAAGGTGCCGTCGAAGATGCGGGCGCCGGTAATGGCTTTCGACGTGCTCATAGCGTCTCGGTCACCTTCTTGAGTGCGACAGGCGCATCGGGATTAAAACCCTTGGCGCGCGACCATGCTTCGACGAAGCCGTAGAAGGGGAGGATCAGCGTCAGCGCGTCGGTGATCGGGTGGCCGGTCGCGACGAAGGGTAGCCTGCGGGTATTCTTGACCTTATCCGATGTGGCGAAAACGAGCGCACCCTTGGCCGAAAGGCTGTCAGCGATCTCGACGGCGGAGCCTTCCGCTGCATCGCGGGCCGCGAAGGTGACGACCGGGAAACGCTTTTCGACCAGCGCCACCGGACCGTGCAGCACCTCCGCCGCCGAATAGGCCTCGGCATGCATGTTGGAGGTTTCCTTGAATTTCAGCGCCGCCTCGCTGGCGATCGCCAGTGCCGGGCCGCGGCCGAGCATGTAGAGCGATTCCGCATCGCCGAGCTCGTTGGCAA
Organism: Neorhizobium sp. T25_13; assembly: GCF_002968675.1. Classification (NCBI taxonomy): domain Bacteria; kingdom Pseudomonadati; phylum Pseudomonadota; class Alphaproteobacteria; order Hyphomicrobiales; family Rhizobiaceae; genus Neorhizobium; species Neorhizobium sp. T25_13. The sequence goes on along the minus strand of NZ_PVBI01000011.1, from coordinate 9,148 downwards.
GCGCGCTCCAGTCCAGCTTGACCGCCTTTTCGAAATGCTCCGGCAAGTCGCGGATAGCTGCTTTCAACGCCTCATCGCCGACCCACTCCGACAGCAGCGCAAGGCCGGCAACGATCGAGTTGACGAAGGACTTCGTCGCGGCAACAGCGAGTTCCGGCCCTGCATTGATATCGATCGCGTGAGCCGAAGCGCTTGCGATCGGCGAGGGGAGCGTATTGGTGAGCGCCACGGTGACGGCGCCGGCCTTGGCCGCGGCCTCGGTCATCGCGACGATATCCGGGCTCTTGCCCGACTGGGAAATGGCGATCGCCGCACCGCCGTCGAGCTTCAGCTTGGCGCCGTAGATCGAGGCAAGCGACGGACCGAGGGAAGCGACCGGCCGGCCGGCGGTGAGTTCGACGGCATATTTGATGAAGGTCGCCGCATGGTCGGAGGAGCCGCGTGCAATGGTGATCAGGAAGGCCGGGTCCTTTTCGCGCAGCGCCCGGCCGGCAGCGGCAAGCTCGGCCGCCGAGCCGTCGAGCAGGCGTGCCGCTGCTTCCGGTATCTCGTCGATCTCTTTGCGCATGTTGGTCATGTTGGTCAGCATAACATCGTCCTCGAAGGTCAGTTTTCGCCGAGCGAGAGCTCGGCCACGAAATCATAGGCATCGCCGCGATAGAGCGAGCGGGTGAGCTCCACCACCCGGCCGGACGCCAGGTAGGAAACCCGCTCGATCGAAAGCCCGGCGGAACCGATCGGCACGGCCAGCAACCCGGCATCCGGGTTCTTCATATTGCACGCCGATATCCGTTGTATGGCGCGCACCGGCCTCGCATCCTTTTTTCCGAGCTCCGCATAGAGCGAATTGGTCACCGCCGAAGGATCGGGCAGGAAATCGGCGGAAATGCTGGCGCGCTCGATCGCAAGCGGCATGTCGTTGCCAAGGCGAAGGCGTCCGAGACGGGCGACCCTGGTGCCGGGCGCAAGGCCGAGCATCATCATTTCCTCGGGCGAGGGGTGGAAAAGCCCGCGTTCCAGCCATTCGGATCGCGTCACCAGCCCACGCCGTGCCATATCCTCGGTAAACGACGTGAGGCGGGTGAGCGGCTGCTCGACGCGCGACATCGGCTTGACCACGAACGTGCCGGAGCCGTGCTTGCGGGTGAGCAGCCCGTCCTTGACGAGATCGTCGACGGCCTTGCGCACGGTGACGCGGCTGACATTGGCGTAGTCGGCGAGATCGCGTTCGGCCGGCAAGGCGTCGCCATGGCCGAGCTTGCCGGTGCGGATCGCCTCTTCAAGGCTCTGGCGCAGCTTTCGGTAAAGAGGCCCGGTGCCGGCCGATTGCAGGCCGTCGAGCGGCAGGATGGCGGCGAGCATCTGGTTCATGCGCGAAGCTCCGCCCGCGCCCCATAGGTCTTGACCGCAAGCGCCACCGCGCCGGTCAGCGCGTCGGCCAGCGGTTCGGACAACCGGGCGCGATGCCGTTCGGCCAGATATTCGGGATAAAGCGGCGCAAGCCCGCCGAGCAGGCAGAGCCGGCCTTTCCCCCTGGTGATACGGTTCACGGCGTCAAGCGCCTCGTCAATGCCCGTTGCCCCAGTCTTGAGAATGCGGATAGCCGCCTCGTCGCCTTGCCGCGCGAAGTCGAAGACCTTGGGCGTATGACGCCCGAAATCGCCGGGCTTCGCCAGCCGGGCGAAATCGACCACCTTTTCCGGATTGCCGTCGAACTCGGCGAGAATGGCCTTCGACAGGCCGGACATCGAATGGATGTTGTCGTAGGCGAGCAGGCTTTCCTGCAGCGCGAGCTGGCCGAGCCGGGCGCCGCTGCCGAGGTCGCTCACCTGAAAGCCCCAGCCAGCGACCGAATGAAGCTTGCCTTCATGCCGGGCGATATAGACCGTGCCGGTGCCGACGATCCCGATCGCCCCATCCTCGTTGCCGATCGCTCCCTGCAGCGCGATCACGCCGTCCGACACGATATCCGACTGCTTGAAAGGCAGCCGTGCCTGCACATAACTCACCGCATCGCCGACATTGTTGCCCGCAAGGCCGAGCACGGCGGATGTGGCGGAAAGGTCCGGCTCAAGCCCGGCTTCGGCAAAAGCGAGGCGGGACGCCTCGGCGATATGCCTGAGGGCCGTGTCGGGGTCGGTCAGGATATTGGAAGCGCCGCTTTTGCCGCGGCCGAGGATCATGCCGTTTCCGTCAGCAAGTGCCGCGCGGCAGCTTGTTCCGCCGCCATCGATTCCGATAAAATAGGCCGCCATGGGTACCTCCGGGCCGAATAATACCAAAAACGTACCAATAACCAAGCATGATTTCAAAAATCTCGAGTCGCAGGTTTCATCCTCTTGATTATACGGCTATATTTTGCGGGACTTTTGCCGAAGTTATCGATCCGTTCATAAAAGTTAATTTTCCTTCTGGACAATTGGTATTTTTTTGGCATCATTTTGGATGAGAGGGAGAAACCGGATGAGCAGAACTGCCACCGAGGCAAGACATGGGAAAGCGGAAGGGCTCGATACGCTCGCGCCCGCCGAAATCCTCGTGCTTCTCGCCTCCGGCCAGCAGGCGGCAGCCAAGGTTGTCGACCACGCCATCCCCGCGATCACCAAGGCCGCCGATCTCATGGCCGCCGCTTTGAAATCCGGTGGCAGGGTGGTTTACGCGGGTGCCGGCAGCGCCGGCCTGGTGGCGATGGCCGATGCGATGGAACTGCCTGGCACATACGGCATACCGCCAGAACGGATCGCCATCCTGTTTGCCGGCGGTGTTCCCACCATTGCCGATCTGCCCGGTGGTCCCGAGGACGACGCCTCGCTCGGCGAACGTGATGCCGATATCGTCGATGCGGCGGATTGCATCATCTGCGTGTCCGCGAGCGGTTCGACGCCCTACACGGTCGCCGTCGCCGAAACCGCGAAACGCCGCGGCGCGAAACTCGTGGCGATGGCCAACAATGCCGGCGCAAAACTGTTCGAAGGTGCCGATGCGGCGATCCTGCTCGAAACGCCGCCGGAAGTCATCGCCGGCTCCACCCGCATGGGTGCCGCCACGGCCCAGAAGATCGCCTTCAACATGCTGTCGACGCTCACCGCCGTCAAACTCGGCCATGTGCATGACGGCCACATGGTCAATCTGCGAGCCGATAACGGCAAGCTGCGCGCCCGCGCCGCCCGCATCGTGGCCGATATCGCCGGCATCGAGTTCGACGCGGCCCGGATCTGGATCGAGACCGCCGAAGGTTCGGTGAAGGTCGCGGTTCTGCTTGCTGCGGGCGCGACCGATGTCGAGGCTGCCAAAGGCCTGCTTGCCCGTTCGGACGATATGCTGCGCGTAGCGCTTGCCGAATTGCAGGCGTCCAAGAGTTCCATGAAACGCGCCTGAAGGCGCATATAAAAGGGAGAACATCATGACACGCATATTGAAAAGCATACTTTTTGCCACGACCGTACTTGCGCCGGCGGGCCTTGTCGCAACCGGCGCGTCCGCGCAGACCGCGACGCTCACCATCGAGAGCTGGCGCAATGACGACCTGCCGATCTGGCAGCAGAAGATCATCCCGGCCTTCGAGGCCAAGAACCCGGGCATCAAGGTGAGCTTCGCGCCGATGGCGCCGACGGAATACAATTCCGCCGTCAACGCCAAGCTCGAAGCCGGCACCGCGGGTGACCTCATCACCTGCCGTCCGTTCGACCTGTCGCTCGCCATGTTCCAGAAGGGCCAGCTTGCCTCGCTGAACGACCTGCCGGGCATTTCCAACTTCTCCGACGTCGGCAAGTCCGCCTGGAGCACTGACGACGGCAAGACCACCTTCTGCGTGCCGATGGCCTCCGTCATCCACGGCTTCATCTACAACAAGAAGGCCTTCACGGATGTGGGCGTCCAGATCCCGAAGACCGAGGACGAATTCTTCGCGGCTCTCGAAAAATTCAAGAAGGACGGCAAATACATCCCGCTCGCCATGGGCACCAAGGACCAGTGGGAAGCGGCGACCATGGGCTATTACAATATCGGCCCGAACTACTGGAAGGGCGAGGACGGCCGCAAGGCACTGATCGCAGGCAAGGAAAAGCTGACCGACGCGGCCTGGGTCGAGCCTTACAAGACGCTCGCCAAGTGGAAGCCTTATCTCGGCGACGGTTTCGAAGCCCAGACCTATCCGGACAGCCAGAACCTCTTCACGCTCGGCCGCGCCGCCATCTATCCGGCCGGTTCCTGGGAAATCGCTCCGTTCAAGGCGCAGGCCGATTTCGAAATGGGCGCCTTCCCGCCGCCGGTGAAGAAGGCAGGCGATACCTGCTACATTTCCGACCATAACGACATCGGCATCGGCCTCAACGCCAAGGGCAAGAACCTCGAAGCCGCCAAGAAATTCCTGTCCTGGGTCGCTTCGCCGGAATTTGCCGATCTTTATGCCAACGCAGCACCGGGCTTCTTCAGCCTGAACTCGACGCCGGTGAAGATGCAGGACGCGCTTGCTCAGGAATTCGTCTCCTGGCGCCAGAACTGCAAGCAGACGATCCGCCCGAGCGCTGCCGTCGTCGGCCGCGGCCAGCCGAATCTCGACCTCGAAATGTGGCGTGTCTCGGCCAACGTCATCAACGGCACCCAGACCCCGGAACAGGCCGCCGCCGAAACCCAGAAGGGTCTCGACAGCTGGTACAAGCCGGCGAAATAAGCATCTCAAAGACCCTCTCTGGCCTGCCGGCCATCTCCCCCACAAGGGGGGAGAAAACTCGCGGAACCGGCTCGTCCTTGCCGAAACGGTGAGGCAGGTTAGTCCCTCCCCCTTGTGGGGAGGGGTTGGGGAGGGGTCTTTTTGTCTAAGCAGACCTCCCGTAAGGGCGCATAATTCCTATAAACCCACCGGAACCCAAACCCATGAGCGATACCGAAATTGCCGATATCGAAACGGTTCCGGTGAAACGCGCCACCCGCTGGCATATCGCCGTTTTCCTGGCGCCGGCTTTCCTCGTCTATACGGCGGTGATGATCCTGCCGCTGATCGAGACGCTGCGTCTGTCGCTCTTCAACATCGTCGAGGGCCAGCTTGCCTTCGTCGGCCTCAACAATTTCAAGACCCTGTTCGGCGATCCGCGCCTTTCCGCCGATTTCTGGAACGCGCTCCGCAACAACGTGATCTTCTTCATCATCCACATGCTGGTGCAGAACCCGGTCGGCATCGCGATTGCCGCCATGCTGTCGCTGCCCGGCCTGCGGTTCGCGGCCTTCTACCGTTCGGCGATCTTCGTGCCGACGCTGCTCTCGTTCGTCATCGTCGGTTTCATCTGGAAGCTCATCCTGTCGCCGATCTGGGGGATCGCGCCGAGCCTGATGGATCTCGTCGGTCTCAAATGGGCCTTTGCGCCCTGGCTCGGCAAGGCGGAGACTGCGCTCATCGCCGTCTCGCTGATCTCGGTCTGGCAATATGTCGGTATCCCGATGATGCTGATCTATGCGGCGCTGCTCAACATTCCCGATGAGGTGCTGGAAGCGGCCGAATGCGACGGCATTACCGGCTGGAGCCAGTTCTGGAAGATCAAGCTGCCGCTGATCCTGCCGTCGATCGGCATCGTCTCGGTGCTGACCTTCGTCGGCAATTTCAACGCCTTCGACCTGGTCTACACGGTGCAGGGTGCGCTTGCCGGGCCTAACGGCTCGACCGACATTCTCGGCACGCTGCTTTACCGCACCTTCTTCGGCTTCCAGAACCAGATGGGAGACCGTTCCATGGGCGCCACCATCGCGGCCGTAATGTTCCTGATCATCCTCGCCGGTGTCGCGCTTTATCTTTTCGTCATCCAGCGGCGCATGCGCCGCTACCAGTTCTGAAGGGAGCGCCAGATATGTCGAAAGCCCGCTCCGCCCCCGTCCGTGCCGCCTTCATCCATCTGGCGCTGATCGCCTATACGCTGGTGGCGCTGTTTCCGGTGTTCCTGACGCTGGTCAATTCGTTCAAGAGCCGCAGTGCAATCTTCAGCCAGCCGATGGCCCTGCCGACCCCCTCGACCTTCAGTTTGATCGGTTACCAGACCGTGCTGAACCAGGGCAATTTCGTCGGTTATTTCCAGAACAGCCTGATCGTCACGGTCGTCTCGATCGCGCTCGTCCTGCTGTTCGGCGCCATGGCCGCCTTCGCGCTGTCCGAATACCGGTTCCGCGGCAACATGCTGATGGGCCTCTATCTCGCGCTCGGCATCATGATCCCGATTCGATTGGGCACGGTGGCGATCCTGCAGGGCATGGTCGCCGCCGGCCTCGTCAACACGCTGACCTCGCTGATCCTGGTCTACACGGCTCAAGGGTTGCCGCTGGCGATCTTCATTCTGTCGGAATTCATGCGCACCGTCTCCGACGACCTGAAGAGCGCCGGTCGCATCGACGGCCTGTCCGAATATGCGATCTTCTTCCGCCTCGTGCTGCCGCTGGTGCGCCCCGCCATGGCGACGGTCGCGGTCTTCACCATGATCCCGATCTGGAACGACCTCTGGTTCCCGCTGATCCTGGCGCCCGGCGAGGCCACCAAGACGGTGACCCTGGGCGCCCAGATGTTCATCGGCCAGTTCGTCACCAACTGGAATGCGGTGCTCTCGGCCCTGTCGCTGGCCATCCTGCCGGTCATGGTTCTTTACGTCATCTTCTCGCGGCAGTTGATCCGCGGGATTACGTCTGGGGCGGTGAAGTGATGGTGTCCGCATGTGAGGATAGGGCGCGCGCCCTCACCCGGCCTCCGCTCCGCTCGGCCACCCTCTCCCCGAGGGGAGAGGAGGGAATAGCCACGTCGCTGCATATCCTCTTCTCCCCAGCGGGGAGAAGGTGCCGGCAGGCGGATGAGGGGGCGACCCGGCACGCTGTCTCAAACAAGGAGACAAACACATGAATTCCACCCGCCCCATCCGTGTTCTCGTCGCCGGCCTCGGCAACATGGGCAGGAGCCATGCGCTCGCCTATCACGACAATCCGGGCTTCGAGATCGTCGGCCTCGTCAACCGCTCGCCGCGCGACCTGCCGGCCGGGCTCGAAGCCTATCCGATGTTCTCCGATTTCGAGCAGGCGCTGAACGAGACCAGGCCGGATCTCTGCTCGATCAACACCTATTCCGATACCCACGCCGACTATGCGGTCATGGCCTTCGAGGCAGGCTGCGACGTGTTCGTGGAAAAGCCGCTGGCGACCACGGTCGCCGATGCCGAGCGGGTCGTCGCGGCAGCGAAGCAGCATGGCCGCAAACTCGTGGTCGGCTATATCCTCCGTCACCACCCTTCCTGGATGCGGCTGATCGAGGAAGCACGAAAGCTTGGCCCGCCCTACGTCTTCCGCATGAATCTCAACCAGCAGTCCTCGGGGCCTAAGTGGGACGTCCACAAGGCGCTGATGCAGACCACTCCGCCGATCGTCGATTGCGGCGTGCATTATGTGGACGTCTGGTGCCAGATCACCGACGCGAAGGCCGTCGAAGTCCGCGGCATGGGCCTGCGCATGACCGACGAGGTCGCGCCGGACATGTACAATTACGGCCACATGCAGGTTCTGTTCGAGGACGGCTCGGTCGGCTGGTACGAGGCCGGCTGGGGGCCGATGATGTCGGAAATGGCCTTCTTCGTGAAGGATGTGATGTCGCCGAAGGGCTCGGTGTCTATCCTGGTCGACGCCAAGGCGAAGTCCGACGATATCGACACTCACACCAAGACCTCGGTCATCCGCGTCCATTCGGCCGAGACCGGCCCGGACGGCCAGTTCGCCCGCCGCGACGAGGACCTCGCCATGACCGGCGAGCCGGATCATCAAAAACTCTGCGATCTCGAACAGGCCTATGTGCTGAAAGCGATCCGCAAAGATATCGATCTCACCCGGCACATGGACGACGCCGTCCAGTCGCTGCGCATCTGCCTTGCGGCGGACGAAAGTGTGCGCACCGGCGCACCCGTCCGCCTCTAAAAGTCCGGTTTATTAAGGAAAACGCCCTTGGGTTCGCTTCAACTGAAATCCATCCGCAAGGCCTTCGGTCCTCACGAGGTACTGAAGGGCATCGATCTCGAGGTCCAGGACGGCGAGTTCGTGATCTTCGTCGGTCCCTCCGGCTGCGGCAAGTCCACGCTGCTCAGGGTCATCGCCGGCCTTGAGGATGCGACCAGCGGCAGCGTCAGGATCGACGGTGCGGAAGTCATCAACACACCGCCCGCCAAGCGCGGCATCGCCATGGTCTTCCAGTCCTACGCGCTTTATCCGCACCTGACGGTCAAGGACAATATGGGCCTTGGCCTCAAGCAGGCCGGCACCGAAAAGGCCGAGATCGACACACGTGTCGCCAAGGCGTCCGGCATGCTGTCGCTCGACCCCTATCTCGCCCGCCGCCCGGCCGAGCTTTCCGGCGGCCAGCGCCAGCGCGTCGCGATAGGCCGCGCCATCGTGCGCGAACCGAAACTCTTCCTGTTCGACGAGCCGCTGTCGAACCTCGATGCCGCCTTGCGCGTCCAGACCCGCCTGGAAATCGCCGGCCTGCATCGGCGGCTGAAGGCGACGATGATCTACGTCACCCACGATCAGGTCGAGGCGATGACGCTCGCCGACAAGATCGTCGTGCTGAATGCCGGCGCGATCGAGCAGATCGGCTCGCCGATGGAGCTTTACAACAAGCCGGCTAACGTCTTCGTTGCAGGTTTCATCGGCTCGCCGCAGATGAATTTCATTCCGGCCGAAAAGCTCGGCCAAACCGGCGCCAAGACGATCGGCGTCCGCCCCGAACATATCGCCCTCTCCCGCGACAGCGGCGACTGGAAGGGCAAGGTCATCCATGTCGAACATCTCGGCGCCGACACGATCGTCTACCTGGAAACGGAGGCAACCGGCCTTCTGACCGTCCGCCTGTTCGGCGAACATGCCTATGCGCCCGACGACGTGGTGTTCGCGACACCGGACAGGGCGAGCCTGCACCGGTTCGACGCCAGCGACCGCGCGATCGTCTGAAGGCTTCCTTCATTCGCAATTCCGAACGGAAAACCGCTCCACACTTTTCCTGGAATTGCTTAGAGCGTTTCCGCATTTTTCAGAATCATACCGGATTCCCAAATCGGCTTTGTTCTGATTCACTGATACTGGTTGGATGGAGGCCGGCATCTCATGACCGCACCGTTATCGAATGATCTTCGTGAGC
>NZ_PVBI01000010.1:0-202014 GCF_002968675.1 Neorhizobium sp. T25_13 | reverse complement strand
TCAAAACCCCTCCCGCCTGCCGGCACCCTCCCCACAAGGGGGAGGGTTAAGAATGCCGCGCCGCCCCATGCCTTCATATGTGATCACCTCGCTCTTGAGGGGAGATTGGCTGGGCAGTAGGGCAGCGGCGAATTGAACTGACCTCCACATAGAAGGGTGTAGGATCAGCTCACCCCTTCTCGACCGGCATGTAAAGATCGCCGCCGTCGCGATATTTGGCAGCCATGGCTTCCAGTCCCTCCTTCTGCGCCTCGGCGCGGATGTCATGCGATATCCGCATCGAGCAGAATTTCGGGCCGCACATGGAGCAGAAATGCGCCACCTTGTGCGCCTCCTTCGGCAAGGTCTCGTCATGCATCGAGCGGGCCGTTTCCGGATCGAGGGAGAGGTTGAACTGGTCCTCCCAGCGGAACTCGAAGCGGGCGCGCGACAGCGCGTCGTCGCGCACCTGCGCCGCGGGATGGCCCTTGGCGAGATCGGCCGCATGTGCTGCGATCTTGTAGGTGATGACGCCCACCTTGACGTCGTTGCGATCCGGCAAGCCGAGATGTTCCTTCGGCGTCACGTAGCAGAGCATGGCGGTGCCGAACCAGCCGATCATCGCCGCCCCGATGCCCGACGTGATGTGGTCGTAGCCCGGCGCGATATCGGTGGTCAGCGGCCCGAGCGTATAGAACGGCGCTTCGCCGCAGACCGCAAGCTGCTTGTCCATGTTGGCCTTGATTTTGTGCATCGGCACATGGCCGGGGCCTTCGATCATCACCTGGCAATCCTTCGCCCAGGCGATCTTCGTCAGCTCCCCGAGGGTCTCCAGTTCCGCGAACTGGGCCGCATCGTTGGCATCGGCGATCGAACCCGGGCGAAGACCATCGCCGAGCGAGAACGAGACGTCATAGGCCCGGGCGATGTCGCAGATTTCCTCGAAATGTTCGTAGAGGAAACTCTCCTTGTGGTGGTGCAGACACCACTTGGCCATGATCGAGCCGCCGCGGGAAACGATGCCGGTGACGCGGTTGACGGTGAGCGGGATATAGGCGAGCCGCACGCCGGCATGGATGGTGAAATAGTCGACGCCCTGTTCGGCCTGTTCGATCAGCGTGTCGCGATAGACCTCCCAGGTCAGGTCCTCGGCAATGCCGTTCACCTTTTCGAGCGCCTGGTAGAGCGGCACGGTGCCGATCGGCACCGGCGAATTGCGGATGATCCAGTCGCGGATATTGTGGATGTTGCGGCCGGTCGACAGGTCCATGACCGTATCGGCGCCCCAGCGGATCGCCCAGACCATCTTCTCGACTTCCTCGGCCATCGACGAGGTGACGGCCGAATTGCCGATATTGGCATTGATCTTCACCAGGAAGTTGCGGCCGATGATCATCGGTTCGGATTCGGGATGGTTGATATTGGCGGGAATGATCGCCCGGCCTTCGGCGACTTCGCGCCGAACGAATTCGGGGGTCACGAAGTCCGGCACATGGGCGCCGAAACTTTCGCCGTCGCGGATGAGCGGCTCGCTGGCCGCCTGCCGGCCGAGGTTCTCGCGGATGGCGACGAATTCCATCTCCGGCGTGACGATGCCGGCCCGCGCATAGGCGAGCTGGGTGACGGCCCTGCCCGCCGTCGCCTTGAAGGGCTGGTTGCGGACCGGGAATTCCGGCGTCAGGTGGCTGCCGGACACGAAGCCGTTGTCCTCCGGCCTGACGATGCGGCCTTCATAGGTTTCGACATCGCCGCGGGCGACAATCCAGCTTTCGCGCAGGCGAGGCAGGCCGGCATCGATGCTGATCGCGGCGCCTTCGGCGGTATAGGGACCGGAGGAATCGTAGACGGTGACCGGCGGCTCGCCGGAGGTCGGATGCAACGCGATCTGGCGCATCGGCACGCGGATGTCCGGGTGGATCGTTCCTGCTTTCAGGACCTTCGTGGAAGCGGGAAGCGGGCCGGTGGTGACGACCGGGGTGAGCTTGGTGGTTGCAATATTCATGGCTCAAGGCTCCAAGGTTTGACGTTTGGAGACCCAGTTCCAGTGTTGGAATGATGGAAAAACACCCCGGAATCCGAAGGACGGTTTCCCGCCCTCGCTGCCGCAGCGCCCGCACCGTCCCTACGCCAGTATGAACTGGATCAGGTTCAACGGGTCACTGCGCCTCGGCCGGCCAAAGCCGGTCCGACCAGCAGTATCTCAGCCCCTTGGCGGGACCCCCCTGGTGAATGGCGCCATCAGAAACCCGCGGGCCGTTGATGTCAAGCCGGGGCATGCGGATGGCGATCGATCGGATTTTACGGAATCCCGCAGCCCTAACTTCACGACGTTTATTACCGGAATCTTATGCTTTCCTGCGTAATAACGTCCCCAGCGATGAACGCAGAATTTGAACGATCCGGAGATGTCGAGATGAACGAGACCATTCGCGAATTGCTCACACGTGTAGGCGGCCTTCCGGTCGCGGTGACCGAGTTGGAAGACGGCGCCGATCTTTATGCGGCCGGCCTCTCCTCATTTGCATCCGTACAACTGATGCTCGGCCTGGAAGAGGCCTTCGACATCGAGTTTCCCGACAGCCTTTTGAACCGCAAGTCCTTCGCCAGCATAGCCGCGATCGAGCAGACGGTTTCGCATATCCTGAAAGCGCGCGAGGCCGCTTGAGATGAGCCTCCCCGCCTTTGCCGCCGACATGAGCCTGAGCGCCCGCGCTCACCGCGTGGCAGCCGTAGCGGCCGAATTTGCCGACCGCGTCGATCATGACGGCCGCTTCCCCCGCGAGGCGGTCGATGCCATGAAAGCCGAGCGCCTGATCGGCATCCAGATCCCGGCCGCGTTCGGCGGCGAGGGTGCTTCGATCGCCGAGATCGCCGAGGTCTGCTCCATCCTGGGACAGGCCTGCGCCGCGAGCGCCATGGTTTTCGCCATGCACCAGATCAAGGTTTCGAGCCTCGTGGAGCACGGTGGCGACAGCGAATGGCATCGGGATTTCATGCGCGAGCTTGCCGGCCGCCAGCTTCTCGTCGCCTCCGCGACGACCGAGGGCGGCATCGGCGGCAATATGCGCAACTCCATCTGCGCGATCGAGGTCGACGGCGACGTCTGCCGCTTGACCAAGGATGCGACGGTGATTTCCTACGGCGCCCACGCCGATGCGATCATGGTCACCTCGCGCTCCAACGAGAAGGCCGCACCGACCGACCAGGTCATGACCGTCTTCAAGCAAGGCCAGTATACCCTGCAGAAGACCGTCGACTGGGATACGCTCGGCATGCGCGGCACCTGCTCCGACGGTTTCCTCTTCAGGGGCGAGGCGCCGTCCGTCCAGATCTTTCCAAAGCCGTTCGCCGAGATCGCGGCGCAATCGATGCTCGCCACCTCGCATCTCCTCTGGAGCGCGGTCTGGTACGGGATCGCCGCCGACGCGGTACTGCGCGCGCAGGCCTTCGTGCGTGCCGCCGCCCGCAAGGCCGGCGGCACCCAGCCGCCCGGCGCGCTGAGGCTCGCCGAAGCCTCGAACCTGCTGCAGCTCCTCAAGGCCGGCATCCTCTCCGGCCTCAGGATCTACGCGGATGCCAAGGCGGATCACGACCAGCTGTCGTCGATGGCGTTTTCGATCGCCATGAATAACGTCAAGCTGGCTTCCTCCGAGACCATCCTGACCATCATCAACCAGGCGATGATCATCTGCGGCATCATGGGCTACAAGAACGGCACGCCCTACAGTCTCGGCCGGCATCTGCGCGACGCGCATTCCGCCCAGCTGATGATTTCCAACGACCGCATCCTCGGCAACACGTCGACCATGCTGCTCGTTCAGAAACCGGACACCAGCCTGCTCGGCTGACGCCCCGATCATTTCATATGTAAACCATTGAAAAGAATGAGGTAAAGCCATGGATATGCAAGTTTCATTTCTCGACCGACTGTTCGATGCAGGCCTGCTGATCGAGACGGGCGTCGACGGATTGTATGGCCGCAGCGGCCAGTTCGAAGACGTCATCGCCGCCTTCGAGCGGCTGATCGACAAGGTCGGCGGCAGCGACGGTGCCGAGGCGATGCGCTTCCCGCCGGGCATGAACCGCGCCTTCTTCGAGACCAGCGGCTATATGAAGAGCTTCCCGCAGCTCGCCGGCACGGTGCATTCGTTCTGCGGCAACGAACTCGACCATATGAGCCTGCTGAAATGCATGGAAGTCGGCGAGGAGGACTGGACCAAGGGCCAGGAAGCGACCGACATCGTGCTAACGCCGGCGGCCTGCTATCCGCTCTATCCGACCGTTGCGCGCCGCGGCAGCCTGCCCGCCGGCGGCGCCCTCTTCGACCTGCAGAGCTACTGCTTCCGCCACGAGCCCTCCAAGGATCCGGCCCGCCAGCAGCTGTTCCGCATGCGCGAATATGTCTGCATGGGGACCGAAAGCCACGTCACCGATTTCCGCCAGCTGTGGATGGATCGCGGCGTCGAGATGATGAAGTCGCTCGGCCTCGAGGTGGAGATCGACATCGCCAACGACCCGTTCTTCGGCCGCGCCGGCAAGATGCTGGTCAACAACCAGCGCGACCAGAACCTGAAGTTCGAGCTCCTGATCCCGATCACCTCCGTCGCCAAGCCGACCGCCTGCATGAGCTTCAACTATCATCAGGACAGTTTCGGCCTGAAATGGGGCCTCAACCTGGAGGATGGCAGCGTCGCTCACACGGCCTGCGTCGGTTTCGGCCTCGAGCGCATCGCGCTTGCGCTCTTCCACACCCACGGTCTGGACTTAAAAGAGTGGCCGGGCTCCGTCCGCGCCGCGCTCTGGGGCTGATCCAATGACGGCGGTATTTCCGGCGCTTGATCCGGCGAACTACAGGACCCATGCGCTGCATTCGGCCGAGCGCATATGGCCGGAGACGAATTGTTACGTCGATCTGTGGATAGAGGTGCTTTCGGCGCAGGGCCTGCCGCCGGAAGCCATGCTCGGTTTCACCCTGACCCAGGATTTCGAGGGCGACCAGTTCACCTTCTTCAAGGTGCCGCTCGAAGACCTGGAGACCCTGTTCGGCATCCGCGTGACCGAACTGGCGATCTTCGACCGGCCGGAATGGCATGTTGCGGAACAGATCCGCCGCGGCCGGTTGACGCTGCTCGAACTCGACAGTTTTTACCTGCCCGATACGCGCGGCGTCGCCTATCGCCAGGAACACGGCAAGACGACGGTCGCGATCAACCGGCTGGACCTCGAACGCCGCGAGCTCGACTATTTCCACAATGGCGGCTTCTTCACCCTTTCCGGCGAAGATTTCGATGGCCTGTTCCAGTTGAACGCCAGCCCGGAGGCGCTGCCCTTCCTGCCCTATACCGAATTTGCCAAGTTCCCCGCCGCCTATCCGGATGCGAGGGAAATTCGCGAAACCGCGTGGAAGCTGCTCAGGCATCATTTTCCCCGGCGGCCGGAGGAGAATCCGATCCGCGCGTTCGGCAAAGTCTTCCCGGCGCAGGTGGAGCGGATCGCCGAGAGGGATTTCGGCTTCTTTCACAAATACGCGTTCAACACGCTCCGGCAGATCGGCGCCAATTTCGAACTGCTGGCAAGCCATCTCGCCTGGCTGAACCACAAGGCGTTCGCCCAGCCTGAACGGCAGGCGCTGAGGATTTCGGAAGTGGCTAAATCCACCCAGTTCCAGCTTGCCCGCGCCCTGACCCGCAAGAAGTTCGAACCGCTGGCAACAGCGCTCGATCCGGCCGCCGACGCCTGGGACCTGCTGATGGGGGACCTGGCATCGACGCTGAGCCACGCCCGCGAGGCCGCGTGAGCCTTCTTATCCCGATCGGATCAAGGACCAGCCTTCTTGCCGAGGGCTGGTCCTTGGCGTTGACGGAGCCTGGCGCCTACACCCTGCCGTCCGATCTTCCTCCGGACCTGGAATTCCTCCCGGCCATGGTGCCCGGCACGGCCGCCGCCGCCCTGGAGGCTGCCGGCCGCTTCGACCGCAGCAATCCCGAGCCGCTGATCGACAATGATGCCTGGTATCGCTGTCCGCTTGCCGGTGAAACGCCTGGGCCGGCGATCCTGCGGTTTGCCGGGCTTGCAACCGTCGCCGAAGTGTTTCTCGGCGAGACGCTGATCCTATCCTCGGCAAGCATGTTCGAAAGCCATGAAGTCGCGGTGGAACTGACCGGCAGCGAAACCCTGTCGATCTGCTTTCGAGCCCTTAAACCGCATCTGGGAAAGACCGGGCCTCGTGCCCGCTGGCGTCCGCGGCTGATGAACAGCCAAGGTCTCCGCCTGATCCGCACGACCGCACTTGGCTTCATGCCGGGATGGTGTCCGGAGGTTCATCCAGTGGGACCCTGGCGGCCGGTTTCGGTGATCAGGTCCCCCGCCTCGTCAAGCCCTGCGGGCCACCTTCTCCCCGCTGGGGAGAAGAGGAAGCTCGCCATCTCCGCCGAGCTTGATGAACGCGGAGCGGGCCTTCTCAAGGTCAGCTTTCCCTTTGACGGGCCGCCCCACGATCTCCGGCTCGTCTGCAATGGCAGCGAGACACATTTTACAAATGACGGCGGCCGATATTCCGCCGCGCTTCGCCTGCCGGGTATAGAACCCTGGTGGCCGCATACCCATGGCGAGCCGGCACTGTACGACGTGACGCTCAAGATCGAGGACAAGGAGTTCCTGATCGTCCGCACCGGCTTTCGAAGCCTGACGGTCGATCGCGGCACCGATGGCGATGACTTCGCCGTCGTCGTCAACGGTGACAAGATATTCTGCCGCGGTGCCGTCTGGACTTCCGCCGACATCGCAAAGCTGCCTGGCGACCGCGAGAGCTATGAACCCTGGCTGAGGCTCGCGAAAGAAGCGGGCATGAACATGATCCGCATTCCGGGCATCGCAACCTATGAAAGCCCGGATTTCTTCGCGCTGTGCGACGAGCTCGGCCTGCTGGTCTGGCAGGATCTGATGCTTGCCAATTTCGACTATCCGGCCGGCGATCCGGATTTCGTGATTCACGTGAAAACGGAAGTTGGGCAGCTCCTGGCGGCGACGCAGGCCTCGCCGTCGCTTGCGGTGCTTTGCGGCGGCAGCGAAATCTATCAGCAAGGTGCCATGCTGGGCCTGCCGGAACGCATCTGGAAAGGCCCGCTCTGCGAGGAAATCCTTCCTGCCTTGGCTGCCGATTGCCGGCCGGACCTGCCCTATGTAACGAATTCGCCCTCCGGCGGCGCCTTGCCTTTCTATCCGAATGCCGGTGTCGCCCATTATTACGGTGTCGGCGCCTACAAGCGGCCGCTCGAGGATGCGCGGCGGGCAAATATCCGTTTCGCAGCCGAGTGCCTGGCGTTCTCAAACCTCTCCGATTCGGAAACGCTGGCCGGCGGCAAATCCGGAATTCCGCGTGATGCCGGGGTGGACTGGGATTTCGAGGACGTTCGCGATC
The DNA here is from genome assembly GCF_002968675.1 of Neorhizobium sp. T25_13. Taxonomy (NCBI): domain Bacteria; kingdom Pseudomonadati; phylum Pseudomonadota; class Alphaproteobacteria; order Hyphomicrobiales; family Rhizobiaceae; genus Neorhizobium; species Neorhizobium sp. T25_13. Next base: position 194,615 of record NZ_PVBI01000010.1, on the reverse strand, counting down.
ATTACCTCGGCACGCTTTATGATGCCGATCCGCAGACGCTGCGTGCGCAGCAGCCGGAACGATATCTCGCCCTCTCCCGCGCCGTGACCGGGGAGGTGATGGAAGCCGCCTTCGCCGAATGGCGCCGGCCCGACTCGACCTGCAACGGCGCGCTCGCCTTCACCTTCCAGGATGTCATGCCCGGTCCCAGCTGGGGCGCGGTTGGCGTCGACCGCACGCCGAAACCTGCCTGGTTTGCACTGAAGCGGGCCTTCCGGCCGGTCCAGGCCATATTTGCCGACGAGGGCACCAACGGGCTGGATATCCACCTTCTCAATGAAACGCCCACCGACCTGCCGGTGGTTCTCGAACTCGCCTGCCTGCGGGACGGCAGGATGGCGGTGGTTTCAGGCCGCCGGGACCTGACACTTGTTTCTCGCAGCAGCGAGAGCATCGCCTCGACCGATCTGTTCGGCGCCTTCTTCGACACCAACTACGCCTACCGTTTCGGCCCACCCTCTCACGACGTGACGGTTGCGCGGCTGAAACATGCGCAAACGGGGGAGATTGTCGCGGAGGCTTTCCATTTCCCGCTTGGACGCGCCCGCGCTTTCCACGATGCCGAAATTGCGGTTTCGGTCGCAGAGGATGGGGGAGAGTTCTGGCTGGAGCTTTCGACGGATAGCTTTGCGCAGTCGGTCAGCATCGAATGTGCCGGTTATCGCCCCTCCGACAATGGCTTTCACCTGGCGCCGGGCGCAATCAGGCGCATCCGCCTTGCCGCACTCTCGGGCGCCGCCGGCAGACCCGGCGGCACGATCCGTTCACTCGGCGGCGATCGAATCCTGCGTTTTTGAATAGGCAAGCTCTTCCAGCGGAAAGCGGAAGGCCATTTGCCTGAGAGCCTTGAGATAGGCAGCGCGGGCATGCTCCGGCGTCAGATTGTGGTCGGCATCCGGAATGATTTCCGCCGAGACATTGGGGAAACGGCTCAAGCCGGACCCGTCATGTCCGAAATAGAAGTCGTATTGTTCGAGGCCGAGATCGTTTTCGCTATAGATCAGCGAGATGGAGGTGCCGCGCTGGTTGAGGGTGCGGAAAGCGCCGTAGATCGCCCGGCCCTCCGGCAGGAAACCACGAAAGGCATGCAGGATCTTGTGCCTGGCCCGGTTGCCGAGACCCTTGGCGATATTGCGGGCCGCGGCAATGGTATCGACCTCGCCTCGGATGATGCGCTTGAATGTTTCGGCGCGCAGGGCCCGCCTGCGATAGTCCTGCAGGCTGCGCGTGCCGTTGACGATCGCATCCTCGACCGAGCGGCCGGGCGACCAGTGAAACACGGCGGGATTGACGGATACATTGCCGGCGATGCGCGGTTCGGCGACCGAGGCCTGGAAGCCGAGATAGGCACCGCTGCAGCGGCCTGCGGTGACGACCGGCGTAAGGCGGCGGCTTTGGAGAAAGTCGATCGCTTCCGATACGTCGGCATTTTGGGTGGAATGATAGAGGACCTGTTCCGGCCGGCCCGGCACCGGCGGACTATCTCCCGCATTGGCCGTATCGAAACGCAGCGAAGGAATGCCGGAGCGCGCCAGCGACCGGGCCAGCGCCACCGTCGAGCGGCCCCAGCCGGCATGCCTGTCGTACGCCGATGTCAGGAAAAGCACCGTGGCGCCCGCGCGGCCGTGGTTCGGCTCGCAGAGGACCCCGAACAGCCGATCATCGAGGCCAAAACGAACCGGAGTTTCCGTGAAACCATCACCGACGAGCGGCTCCGCCTGCACCGGCGGGCGTTGTGTCGCGTAGATTGCCTCCGCGGGTAAGGCAGCGATCCAGTCAGCCAGCTTGTCCGCCACCGGGAGCGGCAGTCTTGCAATCGCCGGGTTGGAGACCAGCTGGTCGTAACCTTCGAAAGCCTGCTCGGTCACATCCGCCCCGAGCGCCCGGAGCCGCGTGGCGAATTGCGTATCGGCCGGCCGGTCGGCCCGTCCGACCACCAGAACGCGCGGCGCGGCCTGCCGATCGATCATCAGCAGATTGACCTTGCGGACCTCGTCGGCGATCTGGCCGGGCATGGTGAGGGAAGCGATGGACACGCCGGTCTTGTCGCGCTGCTCGTCGGCAAGGCCCAGATTTTCGTCCACTACTTTGGACCAGACCGCAAGCTCACGAATATGCAGGCGGCCGGAAACGACCGGCGCCATATAGGCGATGCCGGCCAGATCTTCGAGCCTCTCGGCGGCCTTGGTCGCGACGACAGCCCCCAGGCCTTGGGAAACGAGGGCGATCCGCTCGCAGCCGGAAAGCGCCTTGAGATGGGTGGCAGCAGAGACGAGGCTGTCGGACCAGACGGAAAGCCCGCCCTCGAAGTCGAGGTCGTCAAGCGCATCGCCGGTTCCGGGATAATCGAACCGCAGGCTGGCAACGCCGCGATCGGCAAGCTTTTCCGAAATGATGCGCCAGAACTTGCGCGTGCACATTTCCTCCAGTCCCCAGGGGCTGGCAAACAGCACGGCCACGCCGGACGGCGCGGTTCCCGCGGACGGTGGCGTGAAAAGCCCGACGGTGCCGTCGAACGTCAACGGTTGCGACGCCGCGCGTTGAGGCAGGGGCGAGGTTTCCCCGGCGGCCGGGGATTGAGGTCGTGCGTCCATCATGGTCGTGCCGGCAGGTTTTTGATCACTGCGCCAGCAATACGTCCGACCTTGCTTCCAGGCGCTTAAACTATCTGGCGCAATTTTACCGATCGCAGCTGGATTGTTCCGAAAAGACGCGGGAGAGAACCTGCATCTGCGGCCGGTCGCCGCTTTTGGTCGGCTGGATGTTTGAGCGGTTCGTTTTCCAGCCACCATTCGCCGGCGGCCCAACAGGACCAGCCGCAACCTGCCACCATAACCTTTGGCAAATGCGAATCGTTGCCGAACCGCTCCCGCGGCGGTGATGCGCGCGCCGACGGCGCAAAAGGAACGGAATTTTGGGTGGCTGGCTTTAAGGTCGGCAGGTAAGAAGCTCATCTGGACAGACAAACAAGACGGGCTGTACACATTCCAGGACCAAGACCGGGCCTCGCCGGGCATTTTCCCGTCCTACGTGGGACCGGATATTGTCCGGCACCAATTTTATGTATACACGGAGTGGCCGACCGATGGCAGAGGAGGGAGAATTTGCATGAACAACTATGTCCTGACCGTATCCTGCAAGACGACACGCGGCATTGTCGCGGCGATTTCCGGCTTTCTGGCGGAAAAGGGTTGCAACATCATCGACAGTTCGCAGTTCGATGACCTCGACACGGGCAAGTTCTTCATGCGCGTCAGCTTCCTCTCCGAAGAAGGCGCTGAACGTCCGGTACTGCTCGAAGGCTTCAAGCCGATCGCCGACCGGTTCGAGATGGAATGGGAGATCTTCGACACCGAAGAGCGCATGAAAGTGCTGCTGATGGTGTCGCGTTTCGGCCATTGCCTCAACGACCTGCTCTACCGCTGGAAGATCGGTGCCCTGCCGATCAACATCGTCGGCGTCGTGTCCAACCATTTCGACTACCAGAAGCTCGTGGTCAACAACGACATTCCTTTCCACCACATCAAGGTGACGAAGGAAAACAAGCCGCAGGCCGAAGCCCAGCTTCTCGATCTGGTCGAGCAGAGCGGTACCGAACTCATCGTGCTGGCCCGCTACATGCAGGTCCTGTCCGACAGTCTCTGCAAGAAGATGTCCGGCAAGATCATCAACATCCACCACTCCTTCCTTCCGTCGTTCAAGGGCGCCAACCCCTACAAGCAGGCCTATACCCGCGGCGTGAAGCTGATCGGCGCGACGGCCCATTACGTCACCGCCGATCTCGACGAAGGCCCGATCCTCGAGCAGGACACGGTGCGCATCACCCATGCGCAGTCGGCCGACGACTATGTTTCGCTCGGCCGCGACGTCGAAAGCCAGGTGCTGGCGCGCGCCATCCACGCCCATATCCATCACCGCACCTTCATCAACGGTAACCGCACCGTCGTCTTCCCGCCGAGCCCCGGCTCCTACGCTTCGGAGCGTATGGGCTGAGGCTCATCCAAAGTCGGTAGAAAGGCCTATGGACGCAGGCCTTTAACGCTCTATCCTCTTCGGAAGCGCCCTTCCGGAGAGGTTCATGTCCGACATACTGCCCGAACTCATCGAGCCTCCTGCAAATGACGTTCCGATCGAAGCGATCGAGGACGTTCTACGCGATCATTACGGGCTTTCCGGGCAGATCTTCCCGATCGAAGGCCGGCAAAACCCTTATTTCCTGATCGACAACGGCCACATGCGCTACCTGCTCAAGGTGGCGCCCGCCGAAGGACCTCTCGAGGAGATCGAGGCTGAACACGCCCTGATGCGCCATATCCTGCGCAGCCCGGACGGGCCGCGGGTTCCCGAGCCGGTGCTAACCAAAGATGGCGGCGACACGCTCGTCCTGCCGCTCGGCGGCGAAGACCGGCGCATCCGGCTCCTCACCTTTCTCGACGGTACGGCCCCGCCGAGTGGCGAGAAACTGCCGGACCAGGCCGTGGCGGCCTTCGGGGCGATCTCCGCAGCACTTGCAAAAAGCCTGCTGGATTTCGAACATCCGGTCCTGCAGCGCGAACCGGAAGGGGACCTGCGCAAGGCCGGCCCCCAGACGGTCACGCTCCTCTCCGCCGTGGCCGACCAGGAAATCCGCGACGTGATCGCCAAGGCGATGGTGACGGCGCTCCGGCGCATCCAGCCGCTCGGGCCCAGCCTGAGGATCGCGGCGGCGCACCAGAACATCAACGGCGAAACCGTCGTCGGCGAGGATACGGATGGCGCATGGCTGCCGACCGGCGTGACGGACTTCACCGGCATTTCCAACGGCTGGCTGGTCGCCGGTTTCGCCAATACCTGCGCCTATCTGCTCGCCGACCGCGACGGCGATCCCTTTGCGCTGCTGCCGGCGATCCGCGCCTATCACGACATCTACCCGTTCACCCTGAACGAACTCGAGGCACTGTGGCCGCTGGTCGTCGCCCGCACCGGCATTCTCGCCGCCGAAGCCGAAAGCCGTCAGACCGGATCACCCGACGACCCGCAAGCCAGGGAAGGCGCGGAGAAACGCCGCGCCGTCCTGAACGCCGCAGCCTCCGTTGCGGCGGCACAGGTACTTGCGGCCATCCTTGATACGACGGGCATGGAAAAACCGCTGCCGGAGATCGGCCGCCTCCTGCCCGATATCGACCCGGAAACTTTCCGGCTGGTGGATTTGAGCGTCACCAGCCCGCTTCTCTACGGCGGGAACTGGACGGATGCCGACAACGACTGGAAGCTGCTTGCCCACATCGCCCGGGAGACCGGCCGGGCCAGTACCCGCTACGGCGAATACCGGCTTTCGAAAAGCAGCACCGATCCGCAGCAGGAACCGGAAAGTTTCGCGCTTCACATCGATGCCTGCATACCCGCCCGGATGCCGGCGGTGGCGCCCTTTGCGGGTACGCTGAAGGCCGCCGGACCCCGCCTCGTCCTTGTCGGCCGCGACCTGACTCTGCATGTCGAAGGCCTTGAATGCACGCTGGCCGAAGAGACCGAGCTCGCCGCGGGCGACCCGCTTGGCGTCATCGCGGGGACCGAAAATACCGTCGGCGGCCTGCGCCTCAGGTTCTGCCTCGATCCGGATCTCGTGCCGCCGCTCTTCTGCAAGCCGACCGAGGTGGGCACGTGGGCGAGATTATGCCCTTCGCCGTCGGCGCTGCTCGGTATCGACGCGAATGCCCCGGCTCCGAAATATCCCGACCAGCCCGCCCGCGGCTGGAGGGAATATCTCTTCGATGCGACGGGCCGCAGCGCGCTCGATCTCACCGGTCAGGCGCCGCTGATCGGCTACGGGCATCCCCGCCTTGCTGCCGCCACCTACCGCCAGACGATCCTCCTCAACCGCGCCGCAGGCCATCCATCAGAATCGGAAGAGGCTCTGCGCGCGCAACTGACCGAGCTTGCGCCCGAAGGGCTGAGCCATGTCTTTTTTGTCTCTGGCCGCGCGGAGGCGCTGGATCTCGCCTTCAGGCTTGCCCGCAGCCATACCAACAAGCGTGGCATCATCGGCCTGCCGGGGCCGCGGACGGACCGTCGGGATCCGGACTTCTTCGCTGTTCCATCGGTTGGAACGGCAACCGACATGATCCACGATCTCGATGATGTCGCTGCAGTGCTGGCCCAAGGTTATGGCGAGGCCGCGAACCTGGACGAGCCCTTGACGGAACTTCGGCAGAAGGCCGGCCTGCTGATCGTCGACGAAACCGGAACCGGTTATGGCCGCCTCGGCCACCACACCTGGGGCTTTTCGCACCGGGGGCTCGCGCCGGACATCGTGTTTGTGGACGGCCCGGACGGCGGCGCTCCGTCGTTTCTCATGACACGGCCCGAGATCGCCGCAAACCTCCCCTCGGACCAACACCCGCCGGCGATCTGCCCCGTCAGGGCGGCCTCAGCCATCGCGGCGCTCGACGTTATCCGGGAGGAACAAATGCGCGAAAATACGCGCGAGATCGGCAGCCATCTGAAGACACGGCTCGAAAGCCTGGCCGAACGTTTTCCCGCGATCTCCGCCGTATCGGGGAGCGGGCTGCTGCTGGTCATCGATCTCGCCGACGAAGCAGCGGACCTCGGCGAACGGTTGCGACCCGGCATCGTCGCCGATATCGGCACTCCCAGACGCCTCGTTCTGCGTCCGCCGCTGTGCTTCAGCCGCCAAAGCGCGGACGGGCTGGTGGATCGGATCGAGACCCTGCTCTCGGAAATTTGAGCTGGCCGATCCGGTCGTTGCCGGAAATTTTCCACCGTCGAACCTTGCTTGGGTGGAAAAGCCACCTATCTCTGGGCTGACGGGCGGAGGCCGAGAATCGCGAATGAAATTTCACAATTCGGCCTTCTTCCTGTCATCAGTCGGAAAAAAATTCTAGGTAGACTGATTTTCGTTGATCATTTTGTGGGATTCGCCTACAGATGATTTTCGTTCGGCCTGCTGAGTCTGGCTGATTTTCGCGCTACACCGAGAAGGGAGAGTGACATGTTTAAATTCATCCGCGTCGCCGCCTTTGGTGAGGCCGCGTTCAAAATGAATGGCACGGATCGCCGCTCCCTTCCGTGCTGTCGAATGTAACGCTTCAGTTCAATCGTTCCTGAAAATTTTCATTCGCCAGAGCTGCATCGCAAGCAGCCAAAGCGGGAGTCTGCCATGCAGAAGCAAGTAATCGAGTTCGGCGGCGAGCCCGTCGGTATTGTCATTCCTGACGCGGACCGGCTCAAGTTCATCGCCGTGAAATTCCATGTCATCGATCTGGACGAGCAGCGTTTCGGCTCTGCCGACGAAGTGCGTCTTGCCATCCGCGAGCTGGTTCGCTCGCGCAACAGCGCCTCCGCGGCGCATGTCTGATATTTTTTAAGTTCAATTTCAAAAGCCGCCCTTGTGGCGGCTTTTTTTTTGCGCTCAGAACGCAGTGAAGGTCATCGTCGTCAGCGAACGTTCGATGCCCGGGATCGACGCGATCTTCTCATTCACGAAGCGCCCGATCTCGTCGTTGTCCTTGATATAGACCTTCAACAGCAGGTCCCAGTCGCCGCTGGTCGAATAAAGTTCGGACGCGAGCTCGGTCTTGTAGATGGCGTCGGCAACCTCGTAGGTCTTGCCGGGCTTGCAGCGAAGCTGGACGAAAATAGGTTTCATGGACGTCTTCCCGTCGGTCGGATCGCCTGAGCGATCATGATGGACATGTCCGACTATTGGCCGATGCCGCCGCCGTTCGCAAGCATATCCTGGCGATTCTCGTCGCGATGAATTTCGTCGGTGATCCAGTCCCGGAAGGCGGCAAGCGGCGGGTAGGTTGCCCGGTCGGGCGGATAGGCAAGATGGTATTGCCCGGTCTCCATCCTCTCGGCCTCCACGACGGGCACCAGCAGGCCCTGTTCCAGCTCCCGGCCGATCAGGAACCGCGGCAGCAGAGCCGCACCGAGGCCGGCGGTCGCCGCCTCCACCATGGTCATGAACTGGTCGAACAGCATGCCGTGCAGCGCATCGAAGCTTATCCGGTTCCTGGAAAACCACAGTTCCCAGGCATCCGGCCGCGTGTTGAGATGCAGCAGAGGCGCCCGAAGCACATCCGCCGGCGTTTGAAGATGATGCTTGGTCTTGAAGGCCGGGCTGCAGGCCGGCACGACTTCCTCATCCATGAGAAAGGTGAGCGTGGCGCCCGGCCAGCGGGCTGAGCCGAAATGGATCGCCGCATCCAGCGTATCAAACCGGAAGTCGAAAGGTTCGAGCCGCGTGATGAGATTTACCACCATGCCCGGATGCGCCTCCAGGAAGCGGCCGATGCGCGGGGTGAGCCATCGCGTGCCGAAAAACGGCAGGACCGCGAGGTTCAGCGTGCCGCCGGAAGGGTTGGCCCTGAGATTGAGCGAGGCATGCGAAATGCGCCTGAGCGCCTCCCGCACCTCGCGGGCATACCCGTCTCCGGCAAGCGTCAACCGGATCGTCTGCCGCTCGCGTAGGAACAAAGCCACGCCGAGCTGTCTTTCCAGCGCCGAAATCTGACGGCTGACGGCGCTCTGGGTCAGGCCGAGCTCGTTTGCCGCAGCCGTGACGCTGCCGGTGCGGGCCGCCGCCTCGAAGGCGGAGAGCAGCGAGAATGACGGGAGAAAGCGCCGGGGCGGCAGCATGTCATTCCTCCAGCGAATGATCTGTTGAGAACATGTCGATATTCATCGATAACTGCTCCCTGTAAAGAGTTGGCGATCAACGCTCCCGGACAATCATCATGCTGAACGATCCCCGCTCTCACGGCCTCTGGGAAAAGACCGCCCCCGCCCCGCCGCTCACCACCCGGCTGGAGGAGGCGATATCTGCCGATGTGGTGATTGTCGGCGGCGGATATACGGGGCTCTCGGCCGCGCTGCATCTTGCGCAAGCAGGGACCAATGTCGTGCTGCTGGAGGCGGCGGAGATCGGTTTCGGCGGCGCCGGCCGCAATGTCGGCCTGATCAATGCCGGCATGTGGGTGATGCCCGACGATTTCCCCAAGGAACTCGGCCCGATCTACGGTGAACGCCTGCTCGACCTGCTCGGCAACGGCCCTGCCCTTGTCCGCGAGCTGATCGACAAACACGGCATCGCCTGCGAGCTCGAAAAGAACGGCACGCTGCATTGCGCCGTTGGCCCGGAAGGGCTGAAAGAGCTGGAGGAACGCGCTCGGCAATGGCAGGCGCGCCGCGCCCCCGTGACTTTGCTCGACGCCGCCGAGACGGAAAGGCGTGTCGGTTCCACCGCCTATTCCGGATCGCTGCTCGACCTGCGCGCCGGCACGCTGCAGCCGCTCGCCTATGCGCGTGGTCTTGCCCATGCGGCGGTGAAGGCCGGCGCCAAGCTTTATACCGGCAGCGCGGTCACCGGCACCGGTGAGATCGACGGCCGAAAGTTCGTCAAGACCGCTTTCGGCCAGGTCACCACCGACTGGGTGATCGTCGCAACCGACGCCTACAGCACAGGCCCCTGGGAACAGGTACGCCGCGAGCAGGTGCACCTGCCCTATTTCAATCTCGCCACCACGCCGCTCAGCGACAACCTGCGCCGCTCCATCCTTGCCGGGCGAGAGGGTTGCTGGGACACGAAGGAAATCCTCTCTTCCTTCCGCATGGATCAGGCAGGCCGGCTGGTCTTCGGCTCGGTCGGCGCCCTGCGCGGAACAGGTACGGCGATCCACAAGAGCTGGGCTCGGCGCTCGCTGAAGCGCATCTTCCCGCAGCTCGGCGAGGTGGAATTCGAGGCCGAGTGGTATGGCAAGATCGGCATGACCGACAACGCTTTGCCGCGCCTCCACAAATTCGGCCGCAACACGATCGGTTTTTCGGGCTATAACGGCCGGGGCATCGCGCCCGGTACGACGTTCGGCAAGCTGCTTGCAAGACATATCCTCGGGGAGACCTCCGAGGCCGACCTGCCGCTGCCGCTTTCCAGCCCGCAGGAACCGGCCTTCCGCGCCATCAAGGAAGCCTATTACGAGGCGGGCGCACAGGTCGCCCATTTCGTCGGCGAGCGGTTCTGATTGCGAAACCGCCACCGATTTGTAGATTGACGAAAATTACACATCCGGAGACTGACATGACGCTCGCCACACTCGATCTCGCCGCTGAGGTGAAAAACATTCTGGGCGGTCTCGGCGTAAAGGCCGAAAGTTATACCGGCGGCACGCTCGCCGTCCGTTCGCCCATCACAGGCAAAGAGATCGGCAAGCTGCCGGAAGAAACCGCCGCCGGCGCCGCAAAGGCGATCGACGCAGCCCACGCGGCCTTCCTCGAATGGCGGCTGGTACCGGCTCCCAAGCGCGGTGAGCTGATCCGCCTGCTCGGCGAGGAATTGCGCGCAGCCAAGACCGCACTCGGCCGGCTGGTGTCGATCGAAGTCGGCAAGATAACCTCCGAAGGCCTCGGTGAAGTGCAGGAAATGATCGACATCTGCGATTTCGCGGTCGGCCTGTCCCGCCAGCTCTACGGCCTGACCATCGCCACCGAGCGCTCCGAACACCGGATGATGGAAACCTGGCATCCGCTTGGCGCCATCGGCATCATTTCCGCCTTCAACTTCCCGGTCGCTGTCTGGTCCTGGAACGCGGCACTCGCCATCGTCTGCGGCAATTCCACCGTCTGGAAGCCGTCGGAAAAGACGCCGCTAACCGCGCTCGCCACCCAGGCGATCTTCGAAAAGGCGCTCGCCCGCTTCATCGCCGACGGCGGAAAGGCCCCCAAGAACCTCTCGACCGTCCTGATCGGCGGCCGCGACATCGGCGAAGTCCTGGTCGACCACGACAAGATCCCGCTGGTTTCCGCGACCGGTTCCACGGCCATGGGCCGCGCCGTCGGCCCGCGGCTGGCGTCGCGCTTCGCCCGCTCGCTGCTGGAACTCGGCGGCAACAATGCCGCGATCGTCGCCCCGACCGCCGATCTCGACCTGACGCTTCGCGGTGTTGCCTTCGCCGCCATGGGCACCGCCGGCCAGCGCTGCACCTCGCTGCGCCGCCTCTTCGTGCATGACAGCGTCTATGAAACGCTGGTGCCGCGCCTCGCCAAGGCCTACCAGTCGGTGACAATCGGCAGCCCGCTCGAAAACGGCAACCTCGTCGGCCCGCTGATCGACAAGGCAGCCTATGACAAGATGCAGAAGGCGCTGGAAGCCGCCAAGTCGGAAGGCGGCAAGGTGACCGGCGGCGAACGCGTCCACCAGGACGAGGCGGCCGACGCCTATTACGTCCGCCCGGCGATCGTCGAAATGCCGGCCCAGTCCGGGCCGGTCAAGGACGAGACCTTCGCTCCGATCCTCTACGTGATGAAATATTCGAGCTTCGACGAAGCGCTCGACCTGCACAATGACGTGCCGCAGGGCCTTTCCTCCTCGATCTTCACCAACGACATGCGCGAGGCGGAAACCTTCGTCTCCGCCCGCGGCTCGGATTGCGGCATCGCCAACGTCAATATCGGCCCCTCGGGCGCCGAAATCGGCGGCGCGTTCGGCGGCGAGAAGGAAACCGGCGGCGGCCGCGAATCCGGTTCCGACGCATGGCGCGTCTATATGCGCCGCGCCACCAACACCCTGAACTACGGCCGCACCCTGCCGCTCGCGCAGGGCGTCAAGTTCGACATCGAATAACCGATGACGGGATTGCTGAACCTGCTGACCGACATCGAGGGCGTGGCCGTTGGCCATGCCACCGATCTTGCCTTGGGGTCGGGCGTCACGGCGATCATCTTCGACGAACCGGCAATCGCCTCCGGCTCCGTCCTCGGCGGCGCGCCGGGCGGGCGGGATACGGCTCTGCTCGATCCGTCAATGACCGTCCAGACGGTCGATGCCTTCGTGCTGTCGGGCGGCTCGGCCTTCGGTCTCGATGCGGCCGGCGGCGTACAGTCGGGCCTGCGCGAAATCGGTCGCGGTTTGCAGGTCGGCAGCGTCCGCGTGCCGATCGTGCCGCAGGCGATCCTGATGGATCTCCTGAACGGCGGCAACAAGGACTGGGGCCTGCATTCGCCCTATCGCGACCTGGGTTACCAGGCTTTCAGGGCCGCCGCCAAGGGTGAATTCGGGCTCGGAACCATTGGAGCCGGAACGGGCGCCACGACGGCGACGTTCAAGGGCGGCATCGGCTCGGCAAGTGCCCGGACTTCGACAGGCCATACGGTCGCGGCACTGGTTGCCGCCAACGCACTGGGTTCGGCGACGATAGGCGAAGGCCCGCATTTCTGGGCCGCTCCCTTTGAAGAAGACAAGGAGTTCGGCGGGCTTGGACTGCCTCCGACCTTCGACAATCGCATGCGCCTCAAGGGCCGCAACGTGACCTCGACCACGATCGGCGTCATCGTCACCGATGCCGTGCTGACCAAGGCACAGGCGCACCGGCTTTCCATCCTCGCCCATGACGGCCTTGCGCGGGCGGTCCTACCGGCCCACCTGCCCTTCGACGGAGACACGATCTTTTCGGCGGCGACCGGTGCGAGACCCTTAAGCGAGCCCTCGGATTTCATGGAAATCTGCCATCTCGCAACGCTGGTGACCGCGCGTGCCGTGGCCCGCGGCGTCTACGAGGCGACGGCTTTGCCCAATGCAAGCGCCCAGATCGCGTGGCGCGACAAATTCACTTCGCCGGCTCAATAGTTTTCAAGGCTTCTTCGAGCCGCGGCCACTCGTTCTCGCACGGAAGGCCGATTCTTAGATCCTCGGGCCGTTCCTCGAACCGGCGCACCAGAATGCCCCGCTCTCCAAGGTGCCGGAAAACCGCTTGCGCGCGAGGATCCCGGATGAAGCGGAACAGCGACGTCCCACCCATAACAGGTATTCCCGCAGCACCGAACAGGGCATCCATCCGCGCCGCATCCTCCTTCAACCTGAGCCGCATTGCGCCACGCCATCCGACATCGGCGAGTGCCTCATTCGCCACGTGCAATGCCGGGCCGGACACCGCCCAGGGACCCAGCCGGTTCTCGATTCTCGCCACGGTTTCCGGATGCGAAATCACGAAGCCGAGCCGCAATCCGGCCATGCCGTAGAACTTGCCGAAGGAGCGCAGCACCACCAGCCCGCCGGCATCCACTGCGTCGGTGACGCTCAATGCTTCCGAGACGTCCATGAACGCTTCGTCCACGACCAGCAGCCCACCCTTCGCGCGCATAACCGCTACGAGCGCCAAAAGATCGGCACGCGGGACGATCCGTCCTGTCGGGTTGTTGGGATTGACGATGACGGCGAGGTCCGCTTCCGCCAACCGATCCAGATCGTCGGTTTCGGTTACCCCAAAACCGGAAAGCCGCGCCGCGCGGGCATGCTCCGCATAGGTCGGCGAAAGAACCGCGGCACTGCCTTTCCGGGCGATCAGATCGGCGACCATCGGCAGCAGGATCTGCGTTCCCGGCCCCGCCGCGACATGCGCCGCCGAGGGCGCACCGTAGGCAGCAGCGGCGAGGGTTTTCAGTCTTTCCGCCGATGCGACGTCAGGCAGTCGCGTGAAAGCATTGTCGGGCAGGGGCGAATACGGATAGGAATGCGGGCTGATACCGGTGGAAAGATCGACCCAGGGTTCCGGCGCATGTGGAAACAGCGCCCGGGCACGGGAAAGATTGCCGCCGTGCTGTATCGGATCGCCAACTTCGTCGCCAATCTCAGGGCCTGCCAACTTCATGTTCCTTCTCGCATTTTTCGCCCTGATCACGGAGCGCATCGTGGGTTATCCGGACTGGCTGTTCCGGCGCATCGGCCATCCGGTGACCTGGATCGGCGCACTGATATCCCGGCTCGACCGCGATCTGAACCGCGAAAGCGACGACTTCTCCACGCGCAAGCGAAAGGGCGTGTTCGCGCTTCTGGCACTTCTCGGGATCACCATCCTGCTCAGCCTGGTGATCGAATACGACCTGAGAATGATCCCCCTCGGGCCGATCCTGCTGGTGGTGATCGCCGCGAGCCTGCCGGCGCAGAAGAGCCTTGAAACCCATGTCGAGGCCGTGGCGACGGCGCTGCGATACGGAGGCCTGGATGCCGGGCGGAAAGCGGTCTCGAAGATCGTCGGGCGTGATCCGGAAAAGCTCGATGAAGCCGGCGTCTGCCGCGCGGCGATCGAGAGCCTCGCCGAGAATTTTTCGGACGGCGTCGTGGCGCCGGCCTTCTGGATGGGGATCGGCGGTCTCGCGGGCGGCGTCGGCTACAAGGCGGCCAATACCGCCGACAGCATGATCGGCCACAAGCTGCCGCGATACGAAGCCTTCGGCTGGGCGGCCGCGCGTTTCGACGATCTCATCAACCTGCCCGCCTCGCGCCTGAGTGCCCTTCTTTTCGTGGTCGCTGCGGGTTGCATCGATCGCGCCTCGCCGGGCGACGCCATCCGCGCCATCAGGCGGGATGCCCGCCATCACCGTTCGCCGAATGCCGGCTGGCCGGAAGCGGCGATGGCCGGCGCGCTCGGCATTGCGCTCGCCGGGCCGCGCAGTTATGGCGGACAGATGATCGAGGCGCGGTTCATGGGCGAGGGCGGGCGTTCCGAGCTCACCTACGACGACATTCGCCGCGCGCTGAAACTCGCCCGCGTCGCCGACGCTCTGCTGATCGGCCTTTTCGGCCTCCTGGCGTGGATCATCTGGCAAGTTTGAGCAGCCCATCGAGATCGAGATGCTTTTCCATATGGACGGCCAACCGGTCGAGTACCGCATCCACCCCGGCCTCATAGTCCAGGCCCGATGCCGAGCCACCAAGCCGCGTCAGCCAGGCCGACCGCTGCCGGTCGTCCGAAAACAGCCCATGGAGATAGGTGCCCCAGACCCGGCCATCCGCCGATATCGCGCCTTCCGGGTTTCCGCCGATTGTCGCAAAACACCGCGTGCAATCGGCACCGGACGTCTTGCCTATATGCATTTCATAACCGGACAGAGAAATTCCGTCGAAACTCTCGCCCGAGACGGCCTCCAGTCGTTTGTCGCCCGCGAGAACCGTGTCGACATCCAGCAAACCCAACCCTTCGATTAAGCCTGGCGGTCCTTCCGTACCTTCCGGGTCGGCGATCGTTTTGCCGAGCATCTGATACCCGCCGCAGAGACCGAGCACCCGCCCGCCACGGCGGACATGCGCTGCGATATCGACGTCGAAACCGGCCGCCTTCAGCGCCCGCAGATCGGATATCGTCGCCTTCGAACCGGTGAGCAGCACGAGATCGCAATCGCCGGGAATGGCCTGCCCCGGCCGGACCCGGATGAGATCGATATCCGGCTCCGCTTCCAGCGGATCGAGATCGTCGAAATTGGAGATATGCGGCAGGATCGGCACCGCGATCCTGATCTTCGCACCGGCCTTTCGCACTGACGGTGCATTGAGGCCAAGCGCATCTTCTGCCGGCAGCCGGGCCGCATCGGCAAAATACGGCAACAGCCCGACCGAATGCCAGCCTGTAAGTTCCCCGATCATCCGCATACCGTCGGCGAACAGGGCCGGGTCGCCGCGAAAGCGATTGACGATAAAACCCCGGATCATCGCCGCATCTTCGGGATCGAGCACCAGCCTGGTGCCGGCAAGGCTGGCAATCACCCCGCCACGGTCGATATCGCCGATCAGCACGACCGGCACGTCCGCCGCCCGCGCAAATCCCATATTGGCAATGTCGTTCTGGCGAAGATTGATTTCCGAGGCACTGCCCGCGCCTTCGACCAGGACGAGATCGGCCTGGTTGCGGAGGATATCGAAACTTTCCAGGACCCGCGGCATCAGTGTCCGTTTGAGCATCTGATACTCGGCGGCCTTGGCATTGCCTTCGACCCTGCCTTGCACCACCACCTGCGCCCCGACCTCGCTCTGCGGCTTCAGGAGCACCGGGTTCATGTGGACGCTGAGCGGCGCGCCGGCGGCGCGCGCCTGCAACGCCTGCGCCCGGCCGATTTCGCCGCCATCTGCGGTGACCGCAGCATTGTTCGACATGTTCTGCGGCTTGAACGGCATGATCTTCAGGCCGCGCAGCGTAAAGGCGCGGGCAAGGCCGGCCACGACCAGCGACTTGCCCACATCCGAGCCCGTTCCCTGAAACATCAGCGCCCGAGCTGGCTTGGACCCAACCATGGCTAAAACTCGATGCCGGCCTGGGCCTTCACGCCCGCCTTGAAGTGGTGTTTGACCAGCGACATCTCGGTCACCATGTCGGCGGCCTCGATCAGCGCCGGCTTGGCGTTGCGGCCGGTGACGACCACATGCAGATCCGGCCGCCGTGCCTGTAGCGCGGCGACGATCTTGTCCAGATCGAGATAGTCATAACGAAGCGCGATGTTGAGTTCGTCGAGGATGACGAGCCCGATCGTCTCGTCCGCCATCAGCTCGAGTGCCTTTTCCCAGGCCTTTTCCGCCGCGGCGACGTCGCGCTTCAGGTCCTGGGTCTCCCAGGTAAAACCCTCGCCCATCGTGTGCCAGACGACGCGGTCACCGAAGACGGCGAGCGCGGGCTGCTCCCCGGTCGACCAGGCGCCCTTGATGAACTGTACGACGCCGACCCGGCGGTTGTTGCCGAGCATGCGCAGCGCCAGGCCGAAGGCAGCTGTGGATTTGCCCTTGCCGGGCCCGGTATGGACGATGAGAAGACCCTTTTCCTGGGTCTTCTCGGCCACTTCCGCATCCTGAACCGCCTTGCGGTTCGCCATCTTGGCGCGGTGGCGCTCGACGGACGCCTCGTCGATCTCCTTCACCGGGAGACAAGCTTCGCCGGAGACCCGGCAGAAGCTTCCTCGCCAGCGCGGAACTTTTCGCGGGCGACCCCGGCCAGCGCGCCGAGCACCGCCCAGAACACCAGGTTGGTGGCATAGACGGCGTTGACGAAGCGGACATGGAGATCCATCGGGACCGCCGTTTCATGGCTTGGCGGCAGCGGCGCGCCGACCAGATGCGGGGCGATCAGGAGCACGATCGCAAGCGCTGCGAACACGGCCGAGCGGGTATAGGCGAGCAGGCCGAGACCGATTGCCGTGCAGGCCGCCGTCGAGATCCACCAGATCTGGCGCGGACCGAGTTCCGCAGCCGGCATGCCGGGCAGTTCCGGCGGCAGGCCGAGGCCGGGCGCGAGGATGACGGCGAGGAAGCCGGCAATGCCGAACATCAGGCCACCGCGCCAGCCCTTGAAGCCGCCGAACGCTTCCGAGGCGGCAACGAGGACAAGGGCAAAACCGATAGCCGACAGCATGTCTGCGGCAGCAGTATAGATGAAACGCTCGAAGCCATCGGCGGGAGCCCAGGCTTCCTCGCCGTGGTGATGCTCGGCGGCGGATGCCGTGGCACCTGCGGCAGGTGCAGCATCATGGCTGTGGCCGGCCTCGGGCGCGGCATTCTCGAACACTTCCGCCTGCAGGATCAGCGGCACAGTGGAGAAGCTCTGCATCACGGTCAGCAGCAATCCGGACAAAAGCCCGGCGATCACCGCCGTGAAGACGATGTTGCGAAACAACGACATTGGGGAGAACTCCTCAGTGGCAGGGGAAGGCGAGCGAGTGGCGCGTGTCATGCGCGGCGTTATGGACGACTTCCAGATGAGAGAAGCCGACAAAGCCGACGATGAACAGGCCAAGCAGGGCCGTCATGCTGAGGGGAATGATCTTCGAAGCGGAGAGGCTGACTGCAGCTGCAGCAGAATTCGTAACCATGGTCTCGTCCTTTCGCCCTCCACCCGAGGGCCGTTCACGTTCTTTGCCGCCTCTGGCAGGTCTCCTGGCTCGCGGATCGGACGCCTTCTCCCGCCTTCCCAGGATACCGTTGGCCGGATTTCCCAGTGGCTTGACGGCCGGACGGCCGTTTTGGTCGAAGACTTTCCGCTTACAGTTGCGGGGGCAGCCGCGGGTTGGACGGCAGAATTCCGTCGCACCGCATTCCCTCTAAAACCCTTTCGGGCACCATAGGCTCGGTCACTATAGACGAATTCGGCGTCACGGCAATCGCCTTTGCGACGCATTGACATGGGCCTGCGACCGGGCTTACTTGGAAAGAGATGGTCCCTTTCCGGCAACGGGGAGGGCTAAGAGAGAATGCGGTGCGATCCCTTTTTCAGGATCAATGCCGCGGCTGCCCCCGCAACTGTAGGCGGCGAGCCATTGCCTAAAACGGCCATTTGGCCGTCAAGCCACTGGGAAATCCGGCCAACGGTATCCTGGGAAGGCAGGCAAATGGCGACGACCCGCGAGCCAGGAGACCTGCCGTCCGATTAGTTTTGCTTCACCGGGCGGGGTGCTCCGGAGGAAGTTTCTCGATCACCGCAGAGGGATTTCGACCTTCTGCTCCGCGCCCCGATTTTTCGACCCCGGCGGGAACGCGGCTGACCGATGAGTGACCACCGACCAGATGATCCGGCAACCGCCGGCCCGGCAGATGTGACGATTTTCGTCTGCACCAATTGCCGTAATGCGTCCGACGGCGAAATCCGGCCGGGCATCGCACTGATCGCGGCGCTGCGCGAGGCAGCAAGCGGCAAGCCGCTCGCGGTAAAGCCGGTCACCTGCCTTGCCAATTGCGAAAAAAGTCCGAGTGCTGCGTTTAATCACAAGAGCGGCTGGTCCTATGTCTTCGGCCACCTGTCGCTCGACAATGTCGAGGATATCGTCACCGGCGCGATGATGCTGGCCGAGGACGAACGCGGCTTCCTTCCCCTTCGCGGCCGCCCGACCTGCCTGCGCGGCAAGGGCATGACGGCCCGTATTCCACCCTTTCATCACCACGAGGACATGCCATCATGAGCGTTTCGTTCGACCGCGTTCCCTGCACCGTCGTTACCGGGTTCTTAGGCGCCGGCAAGACCACGCTGATCCGCAACCTGATCGAAAACTTGAAGGGCAAGCGGCTGGCGATCATCGTCAACGAATTCGGCGATGTGGGCATCGACGGAGACGTCCTGAAGGGCTGCGGCATCGAAAGCTGCCCGGAAGACAACATCATCGAGCTTGCCAACGGCTGCATCTGCTGCACCGTGGCGGACGATTTCGTGCCGGCGATCGACCGGATCCTGGCCATCGAACCCCGCGTCGATCACATCCTCATCGAAACCTCCGGCCTCGCGCTGCCAAAACCCCTCGTCCAGGCCTTCCAGTGGCCTGACGTCAAGGCGCGAGTGACGGTGGACGCGGTGATTGCCGTGGTCGACGGACTGGCGCTCGCCGAAGGCCGCGTTGCCGACGACCACGAGGCGCTGGAAGCGCAGCGCGACGCGGACGGCTCGATCGACCATGACGATCCGGTCGAGGAAGTGTTCGAGGATCAGGTGGCCTGCGCCGACATGATCGTGCTCACCAAGAGCGACCTTCTGGATGCCGCCGGCCTTGCGATCGCCAGGGATCGCGTGTCCGCGCATCTGCCACGTGCCGTGAAGATCGTCTCGGCCGCCAACGGCGCCATCGATCCGGCCGTGCTGATCGGCCTCGGCCTTGCCGTCGAGGACGATATCGAGAACCGCAAGACCCATCACGATGACGAACTCGACCACGATCACGACGATTTCGACAGCTTCGTCGTCGATCTGGCCGCAGTCACCGATGCCGAACAGCTCGCCGCCCGCATTTCTGCGACGGCCGAGGCGGAAAACGTGCTGCGCATAAAAGGCTTCGTGGAAGTCGCGAACAAGCCGATGCGCCTGCAGGTTCAGGCGGTAGGATCGCGCGTGAACCATTATTTCGACCGCGCCTGGGCACCCGGCGAAGCGCGGACAAGCCGCCTTGTCGTGATCGGCGAAAAAGGCATCGACCGCGCCGCGATCGAAAGGATGCTGGCCGCATAAGAAGGCCCGAGGGAAGGATGCACATACTCGCCACCACATCGTCGTCGCTTGACGACCTCATCGAACCGGTCGACCTCAATCAGTCGCCGGCCGATGTGGTGGTGCTGTCCTTTTCCGGCAGCGACCTGAACGGCCTTTCCGCCGCTTGGGGTTCGAATTTGCCGAGCCTGCGGCTGGCCAGCCTCTCCGATCTCCGCCATCCCATGTCCGTCGATCTGTGGGTCGAGAAGACGGCAGCCCATGCCAAGATCATCCTCGTGCGCATTCTCGGCGGTTACGATCGCTGGGCTTATGGCGTCGAGGAACTTTCGCGCATGGCGAAGCGGAAAAAGATCGCGCTGGCGCTGCTGCCCGGCGAATGCAGCATCCGCGACGAGCGACTGATCGCGGCCTCTACCGTGTCGGAAGACCGGATCGCCGGCATCCTGAGCTGTTTCCGCGAAGGCGGGCCGGCCAATATGCGGCTTCTGGCGACGCTTCTGGCGACGCTGGCCGAGGGCAAAACGGAACCGCTGCCGCAGGCAGCCCCGGTGCCGAAGGCCGGCTATTACGCGCCCGGAAAAGGCATTGTCGAGGCCAGCGACCTGCTGGCCCGTTTTGCGCCGGATGCGCCGCGCTTGCCGATCCTGTTCTACCGCTCCATGCTGCTTGCGAATGACGCGGCGCCGATCGATGCGCTGTTCGAAGCGCTGAAGAAGCGCGGTTTTGCACCCGTGCCGATCTTCGTCGGCGGGCTGAAGGAACCGGATGCACTGGCCTTCGTCGAACAGGCGGTCTCGGACCTGAAATCTGCGGCCATTCTTTCCACCACCGCCTTTGCCAGCGGCACCGACGGCAACGGCGAAACGATTTTCGACCGCACCGGCGTGCCGGTCTTCCAGATCGTCGTCGCCACGACCCGCCGCGATGGCTGGGCTGAGAACCGGCGCGGCCTCAACCCCGCCGACCTCGCCATGCACGTCGTCCTGCCGGAGCTCGATGGACGCATTCTTGCCGGCGCGATCTCCTTCAAGGCAGGCGAAAGCTCCGCCAACCTCGTCAACCAGCCGGAACCGGACCGGGTCGAACAGGTCGTCGACCGTATCGCTGCCTTCCTCCGGCTCAAAACCACGCCACGGCCCGAGCGCAAGATCGTCATCCTCATGCCGGACTATCCGAGCGCACCGGGCCGTACCGGTTATGCCGTGGGTCTGGACGTGCCACAGAGCGTGCTCGGGATGCTGCACGAGCTATCGGTAGCCGGCTACGGTGTTTCGGATATCCCCGAGACTCCGCGTGATCTCCTGAACCGCCTGAGTGCCCAATCCGCCGGCCACGCACGCTCCGCCTACGATGCCCTGCCCGTTGCGGAGGCGGCGTGGGGCAGGTCCGAAGCCGATGAAGACTTCAGGGATGACGCTTTCCGTTTCCGTGCCGCGAGCTTCGGCAATATCACCGTCGCGCTCGCGCCCGACCGCGGCCGCAATGCCGATCGCCGCGCCGACTATCACAGCCCGGACCTCCCCCCGCGCCACGCGCTGATCGCCTTCGGTCAATGGATGCGCGAGACGCTTGGCGCGCATGCGATCGTCCATGTCGGCGCCCACGGGACGCTCGAATGGCTGCCGGGCAAGACCGTGGCGCTGTCGAAGGATTGTTTTCCGGAGATCGTCACCGGCGGCCTGCCGGTCGTCTATCCCTTCATCGTCTCCAATCCCGGCGAGGCGGCGGTCGCCAAACGGCGGATCGCCGCCGTCACCATCGGCCATCTGCCGCCGGTCCTGGCCGGCGCCGGCCTTTCAGACGAACAGAAGAAGCTGGAACTGCTGGTCGACGAATACGCGCAGGCCGACGGCCTCGATCGCCGCCGCCGCGACCGGCTGGCCAGGCTGATCGTCGAGACCGCCCGCGACACCGGACTGGCCGGCGAGGCTGGCGTCTCGAACAGCGACGATCCGGATGCGGCGCTCACCCGCATCGACGCGTTTCTCTGCGATCTCAAGGACTTTTCGATCAAGGACGGCCAGCACGTCTTCGGGCAGGTAGCGCCCGGCGATGACGACCCGTTGCGCGTCCAAAGCGCCGAAACCGAACGACAGGCCTTGCTCGACGCACTCGACGGCAAGCACATCCGCCCAGGCCCATCCGGTGCCCCGGCCCGTGGCCGCCGCGACGTCATGCCGACCGGCCGCAACCTCTTCGCCAGCGATCCGCGCACCCTTCCGACACCGACCGCTTTCGAACTCGGCAAGCGTGCCGCCGACGAAATCCTGCGGCGTTATCTCCAGGATCACGGCGACTGGCCGAAAAGCCTCGTCTTCGATCTCTGGGGCAGCGCGTCCCTGCGCAGTGGCGGCGAGGAAGTGGCCCAGGTCCTGGCGCTGATGGGGGCGAGACCCGTGCAGGATACGGCGACTGGCCGCGTCACCGGCATCGAAGTCCTGCCGCCGGCAGCGCTCGGCCGCCCGCGCGTCGACGTGACGCTGAGGATTTCCGGCCTGTTCCGCGACATGTTTCCGGCTCTCATCGCCTTGCTCGACGCCGCGATGCGCGCCATTGCCAGCCGCGAGGAAGCTCCGGGCGACAATCCCCTGGCCGAAGAGACACAAGCGCTCGGGCACGTCCCCTCACGCATCTTCGGTTCGGCACCGGGCACCTACGGCTCCGGCATCGAGGAAAAGCTCGCAGGCGGAACCTGGGCGGAACGCGAGGAACTGGGCCGCCTCTATCTCGATGCGACAAGCCATTCCTTCGGCGGCGCAGAGGGCGATGCCAGCCACGTGCCCGGCAAGTTCGCGAACCGCATCGGCACGGCCGATCTGCTGGTCCATACGGGCGACGATCCGGGCCGCGACCTGCTGGACGGCTCGGCCGATGTCGCCTTCATCGGCGGCTTTGCGGCGGCTGTCGCGGCACTCGGCGGCAAGGCGGATGTGATCGCACTCGACACGACCGATCCGCAAAAACCCCGCGCCCGTTCGATTTCCGAAGCGGTAACCCGCGTGGTGCGCGCCCGCGCCGTCAATCCGCGCTTCATCGCCGGCCAGATGCGCCACGGCCCGCGCGGCGCCGCCGAGCTCGTGGAAACGGTCGACCGGCTGATCGGTTTTGCCGAAACCACCCATGCCATTCCGCAATCGCTGATCGAGGCGACCTACGACGCCTATCTCGGCGATGAAACGGTCCGCGACTTCCTGCTGAGCCAGAACCCCGAAGGCGCACGCTTCATGGCCGAGCGTTTCCGCTCGGCCCTTCGCCGTGGCCTCTGGCATCCCCGCCGCAACGCAGTGGATGCCGAGCTCGAAATGCTCACCCGGGAGAAGGTCGCATG
The DNA here is from genome assembly GCF_002968675.1 of Neorhizobium sp. T25_13. NCBI lineage: Bacteria > Pseudomonadati > Pseudomonadota > Alphaproteobacteria > Hyphomicrobiales > Rhizobiaceae > Neorhizobium > Neorhizobium sp. T25_13. Next base: position 171,527 of record NZ_PVBI01000010.1, on the reverse strand, counting down.
ACGGCGCGCTCCCTCGATCGAAACACGCTGGATATGCGCCGCGGCGCCTGCCCCGCCCTCTCCGCCCCGATGCAGACCGGCGACGGGCTCCTCGCCCGCGTCGCGCTGATCGATGTCATCACGCCGGGACAACTGGCGGAGCTCTGCCGGTTGGCGCCGCGCCATGGCAACGGCGTTCTTGATATTTCCGCCCGCGGCAACCTGCAGGTCCGGGGACTGAGCGAGGCCTCGGCTCCCGTTCTCGATGCCGATGTCCGCGCGCTGGACTTGCCGCTTCGCGAGGGACTTGCTGTCGAAACTCCGCCCCTGGCGGGGATGGACGACACCGAGTTCGCCGATCCGCGCCCGATAGCGGAGGCGATTCGGCAAGGTGCGCGCGACATCCCCGGTCTTGCTCCAAAGATGTCGGTGGTAGTCGACGGTGGCGGACAGCTCAGGCTTTCCGACCTCCTGGCCGATATCCGGCTCACCGCTGTTTCCAGCGATGAAGGCATCCGCTGGACCCTGCTTTTGGGCGGGACAGAAACAACCGGCCGCGTTTTCAATGTTTTACGTGAAACAGAGGCCGTCTCCGCCGCTCTGGCGCTGCTTCGAAAGCTCGGCGAAAAGGGACCCAAGGCGAGGGGACGCGATCTCGCTGCCGGGTTGTCCACCAACCATGCGCCTGGCCGGCCAGCCTCGCCTTTCGGCACCTTCCGCCTCTCCGGCGACCTTTTCGCGGCAGGCATCGGCCCGGCCTTCGGTCAGGCAAACGCCGAGGACCTGATCGCTCTTTGCGGCGAAGCCGAGCGGCTGGGGATACAGTCCCTGAAACCGGCCTTCGACCATTCGCTCCTGTTTTTTGGCCATCAAACCGCCTGCGAAGCTCTGACCGCTTTTGCCAGCAGCAACGGCTTCGTCACCTCGCCGAGCGATCCGCGTTCGGCGATTGCCGCCTGTCCCGGAAGTCCCGCCTGCAATTCCGCGACGGTCGCCACCCATGAACTCGGCGCCAAAGCGGCGGAAGAGTGCGGCGATCTGCTGGACGGCTCGTTCAAGCTGCACGTGACCGGCTGCCCGAAGGGCTGCGCCCATCCGCAGCCGTCAGCGCTTGCACTCTGCGGAACGGCCGCCGGCCTTTCGCTCATCGCCGGAGGAAAAGCGGCTGACGAGCCCTTTGCCTCGGTCGCTTTTGCCGATACCAACAACTCCCTTCGCCGCATCGCCGATCTTGTCCGAGACGAAAGGCGCGCCGGCGAAAATTCCGCCGCCTGCCTCGCCCGTCTGGGACCGCGCCGGCTTGCTGCGGCCGTTACGTCAGGAAGATCATGAACAGTTACGATTACATTCGCGAAGGCGACGCGATCTACGAAAAATCCTTCGCGATCATCCGCGAGGAAGCGGATCTCTCGCCTTTTTCGTCGGAACAGGCCGAGATCGCGGTGCGCATGATCCATGCTTGCGGGCTGGTCGAGGCGGCTCAGCATTTCCGGTTTTCGAAGGATTTCGTTGCCCAGGCACGCGGCGCGCTGCATGCCGGCAAGCCGATCTATTGCGATGCCGAAATGGTGGCGCACGGCATTACCCGCGCCCGCCTGCCGGCCCATAACCAGGTGATCTGCACGCTCCGCGACGGCCGCACGATCGAGCTGGCAAAGACCATCGGCAACACCCGCTCGGCTGCCGCGCTCGATCTCTGGGACGATCTCGAAGGCGCAGTCGTTGCGATCGGCAATGCGCCGACCGCGCTTTTCCGCCTGCTCGAAATGCTGGACGCCGGAGCGCCGCGCCCGGCTGCCATCATCGGCATGCCGGTCGGTTTCGTCGGTGCGGCGGAGTCCAAGGAAGCGCTGATGGAAGCGACGCTCGGCATTCCTTATGCGATCGTGCGCGGCCGCATGGGCGGCTCGGCGATGACGGCTGCCTGCGTCAACGCACTGGCGAGGGCCGGACTGTGAACGCCGCGCTCATCAAGGGCAGGCTCATCGGTGTCGGCACCGGACCCGGCGACCCCGAACTGCTGACGCTGAAGGCGGTGCGCGCCATCCAGGAAGCGGATGTGATCGCCTTCTTCTGCAAGAAAGGCTCGAGCGGCAACGGCCGCGCCATCGTCGAGGCACATATCCGGCCGGGTACGCTCGAATTGCCGCTGGTCTATCCGGTCACGGTCGAGACCCACAAGGACGAAGCCGATTATCGCGGCCCGATCGCCGATTTCTTCGATCGCTCCGCGGACGACATCGCCGCGCATCTCGATGCGGGCAGACACGTGGCCGTGCTGAGCGAGGGCGATCCGCTGTTCTACGGATCTTACATGCACCTGCATGTGCGGCTGGCCAACCGCTACCAGGCGGAAGTCGTGGCCGGCGTTACCGCCATGTCCGGCTGCTGGTCCATGACCGGCATGCCGCTCGTCCAGGGCGACGATATTCTAAGCGTGCTGCCGGGAACGCTGTCCGAAGAGAAGCTCGCGGAGCGGCTTGAAAACACCGACGGCGCAGTGATCATGAAGGTTGGCCGCAACCTGCCGAAAATCCGCCGGGCACTGGCCTCCGTCGGCAAACTGTCCGGAGCGCTCTATGTCGAGCGCGGCACGATGGCGAACGGCGCAGCACAACGTCTGGAAGAGCGCGACGAGAGCCCTGCCCCGTATTTCTCGATCGTCCTCGTGCCCGGCTGGAAGACACGGCCATGACGACGGGTTCTTTGACCGTCGTCGGCCTTGGCCCCGGCAATCCCGACCAGATGACGCCGGAGGCGGCCGCCGCAGTGACGGAAGCGGAGGATTTTTTCGGCTATTTTCCGTATATCGACCGTTTGAACCTCCGCCCCGACCAGCGCCGTCACGCATCCGATAACCGGGAGGAACTGGCGCGCGCCCGCGCCGCGCTCGAAATGGCGGCGGGCGGAGGCAAGGTCTGTGTCGTCTCGGGCGGCGACCCCGGCGTGTTCGCCATGGCCGCCGCAGTCTGCGAGGCGATCGACGAAGGTCCGGCCCTGTGGCGCGAGATCGATTTTTCGGTCGTTCCCGGCATTACCGCCATGCTGGCCGTCGCGGCCAAAGCCGGTGCGCCGCTCGGCCATGATTTCTGCGCCATCTCGCTTTCGAATAATCTGAAGCCGTGGGATGTGATCGAGAAACGCCTGGTCGCAGCGGCGACGGCCGGGTTCGTGATGGCCTTCTACAACCCGATCAGCAAGGCGCGCCCGCATCAACTCGGCGAAGCCTTCGCTATTCTGCGCGCCCATCTGCCCGGCACCGTGCCGGTGATCTTCGGCAAAGCGGCCGGTCGGCCGGATGAAGCTATCCGCATCGTGCCGCTTGCCGAAGCGGCAGGCGACATGGCCGACATGGCGACATGCGTGATCGTCGGCACCGCGGAAACGCGGGTTATCGAGCGGGAGAACCGGCGCCCGATCGTCTATTCCCCGCGTTACTTCAGGGGCGCCGGCGCATGATCCAGCCAGGCGAGCATCTCCTCCACGGTCTCGACGGACGGCACTTCCGGCAGGTCCGGACGGCGGATCAGGACGACATCGATACCAAGTTCGCGCGCAGCGGCGATCTTGCCGTAGCTCGCCGGCCCGCCGCTGTTCTTGGCGACGATCACCTCGATGCCATGGTCTTGGAGAAGCTGGGCCTCGTCCGCCTGCCCAAAGGGGCCGCGCGCGGTCAGATAGACCGCGTTCGGGACGGAAAGCGGCGGCTCGACCGGATCGACGCTACGGACCAGGTAATGGTGCCGGGACGCGGCCTCGAAGGGCAGAAGTTCCTGCCGGCCGAGCGTCAGGAATGCTTTTCGCGGGACCTCTCCCAGGGCATTGACCGCATCCGCGACACCGTCGACTTCGATCCAGCGGTCACCGGGCTGTCTCTGCCAGGCCGACCGTCGCAGGGCGACAAGCGGGACGCCGGAAATCTCGGCGGCTTTGGCCGCATTGCGGGAAATCTGAGCAGCATAGGGATGCGTCGCATCGATCAGGATCGAGATGCCTTTTTGCCTGAGATAGGCAGCAAGCCCTTCGGCACCGCCAAAACCGCCGACACGCACCGGCACGGGTTGCTCGGCCGGCGCGCGTGTGCGCCCGGCAAGCGACAGCTCCACGGCGAACCGCGGATCGCCGGCGAGTTTTCCGGCCAGCGCGCGGGCTTCCGCCGTGCCGCCAAGAATGAGGATGGAGCGTTGCAAGATGCCTCCTGAATCAGTTCGCAAACCTTTAAACCAAAGCCGCTGGCTGTCCATCGTCGGCATCGGCGAGGACGGCGTACCGGGCCTCGGCGACAATGCCCGCTCGGCAATTGCATCCGCCGCCGTCGTTTTCGGCGGCAGGCGGCATTTGGAACTGGCAGCCTCCGCGATTACCGGCGAAGCCCGCCCCTGGCCGACACCGTTTGATGCAACAATGCGCGACGTCGTGGCGCTGCGTGGCCAAAAGGTCTGCGTGCTGGCCTCCGGAGACCCTTTCTTCTTCGGCGTCGGCGCAACGCTGTCCCGCCATGTCGCGCCTGAAGAATATACCGCCTATCCTGCCCCCTCGGCCTTTTCGCTGGCCGCCTCAAGGCTTGGCTGGCCGCTGCAAGACATCGAAACGGTGTCATTGCATGGCCGTCCGCTCGATCACATCCGACCGCTGCTGCATCCTGGCCGGCGGATCATCGCGCTGACATCCGATGAGAACGGTCCGGCGGCGCTGGCGGAGCTTTTGTCTCGCACCGGTTTCGGGCCTTCTCGGATAACTGTTCTGGAATCTTTGGGCGGCGCGGCGGAACGTATCCGTTCACAACAGGCGGATGAGTTTGCGCTACCGGATATCGATGTGCTGAATGTCGTCGCCATCGACGTGAAGGCCGAAGCTGGAGCCTTTATCCTTCCGCGCGCTGTCGGGTTGGACGATACGCTGTTCGAACATGACGGGCAGATCACCAAGCGTGAAATCCGGGCGCTGACGCTCTCAGCACTGGCTCCGCACCGCGGCGAACTGTTGTGGGATATCGGCGCCGGCTCGGGCTCGATCGGCATCGAATGGATGCTCGCCGATCCATCCCTGAAGGCAATCGCGATCGAAGCCAATGCCAATCGGGCAGCACGGATCGGGCGGAATGCTTTGGCATTCGGCGTGCCAGGCCTGCGCATCGTCGAAGGTGAGGCGCCGGTGGCTCTAGCCGGCCTGCCGCAGCCGGATGCGATCTTCATCGGCGGCGGCGGCAGCGAGCCTGGCGTTTTCGATCAGGCCCTGGAGGCGCTGAAGCCCGGCGGGCGGCTGGTCGCCAATGCCGTGACGCTGGAAATGGAAGCGGTCCTTCTGGCAGCGTATGCGAAATTCGGCGGCGAGCTGATCCGCATGGAGGTTTCGCGGGCAGCGCCGATCGGCGGCATGTCGGGCTGGAAGCCGGCCATGCCGGTCACCCAATGGAGCTGGACGAAACCCGGAGTAAAACCATGATTGCCGCAGGCCTCGGCTGTCGCAAGGGGACGTCGGCGGAGGCGCTGCTTTCTGCGCTGGCCGCCGCCTGCGCCGCGGCGAATATTTCACGTGAATCCGTCTCCATACTGGCGACCGGTGAGATCAAGCGGCATGAGCCGGGGATGATCGAGCTTTCGGCACGGCTGCGCCTGCCCTTGCAGATTGTCGATGAGGCGGCGCTGAAGCAGGTGGAAGGCCGCACCAGAACAGTTTCGAAACACAGTCTTGCGCAAACAGCGACGCCAAGCCTTTCCGAAGCCGCGGCACTGGCCGCCGCCGGCGAGGCTTCCGAGCTGATTGTCGCGCGGCTGATCGCCGATGGCGCCACCTGCGCCCTGGCACGCTCGAAGGACCATTCATGACCGTGCATTTCATCGGCGCCGGACCAGGCGCCGCCGACCTCATCACCGTGCGGGGCCGCGATATTCTCGCCCGCTCGCCGGTCTGCCTTTATGCCGGCTCGATCATGCCGAAGGAACTGCTCGACTATTGCCCGAAGGATGCGCGGATTGTCGATACCGGGTCGCTGTCGCTGGACGATATCGAGGCGGAATACGTGGCGGCCCACAAAGCCGGCCAGGATGTCGCGCGACTGCATTCCGGCGATCTTTCCGTCTGGAGCGCGGTTGCCGAACAGATCCGCCGGCTGGAGAAGCACGGTATCGACTACACGCTGACCCCCGGCGTACCCTCCTTCGCCGCCGCCGCCGCGGCCCTGAGGCGTGAGCTGACCATCCCGGAAGTGGCACAGAGCCTTGTCCTCACCCGCGTGTCCGGCCGCGCTTCGAAAATGCCGGATGGCGAGACGCTCGCTGCCTTCGGCGCCACCGGCGCGACGCTGGCAATCCACCTCGCCATCCACGCGCTCGACCGCATCGTCGCGGAACTGACACCGCTTTATGGCGCCGATTGCCCGGTCGCAATCGTCGTTCGCGCCTCCTGGCCGGAAGAACGGATCATCCGCGGCACGCTTGCCGATATCGAGGCGAAGCTGGCGGCGGAGCCAGCCGAGCGGACGGCGCTGATCTTCGTGGGCAAAGGCTTGGGCGCTGCCGATTTCGTCGAAAGCCAGCTTTACAATGCCGATTACGTGCGCCGCTTCAGGCCCGGTTGGCCTCAAGCCGGCGACAAGGATTCCGAATGATCGGACGCCGTAAACGCAGTCCGGCCGACCAACCGGCCCTCGCGATCGAAGACCAGGATTTCCAGCGCGACCTCAGGCTGTTTGAGCGCCTTGGCGGCCGTCTTCCAGGCGAGCGCGGCAATCCGGTCGCCCAGCGCCAGTCCGTTGTCGCCGGCGAGCGCGAACGCCTGGGATACGGTGTTAGCGGCAGCTATCTGCGCCGCAAGCTCGTCGCTCGCCCCGGCTTCACCGGCGAGTTTCGCCAGAGCCTCGAGATCGGCCAGTCCGCGCTTGGAGTGGACGTCGAGCATGCCCTGCGCGAGCTTGGTCATCTTGGCGACGCCGCCGGCGATCGTCACCTTCGGCACCGGATGGTCGCGCAGATATTTCAGCATGCCGCCGACGAAATCGCCCATGTCGATCAGGGCGATCTCGTGCAATCCATGATGCGCCTGCACCGCCTTTTCGGACGTGTTGCCGGTGGCGCCTGCCACATGGTCGAGCCCGGCGGCACGCGCCACGTCGATGCCGCGCCAGATCGAATGGATCCAGGCCGAGCAGGAAAAGGGAATGACGATTCCGGTCGTGCCGAGGATGGAAATACCACCCAGGATTCCGAGCCGGCCGTTGAGCGTCTTCTCGGCAATTTTTTCGCCATCGGCGACCGAAATTTCCACCTCGAAGTCGGCCTCACCGCCGGCGACCTCAGCGATCGCCTGGGCGATCATCTTGCGCGGCACCGGATTGATGGCGGGTTCACCGACGGGCAGGGGCAGGCCGGCGCGGGTGACGGTGCCAACGCCTTCGCCGGCCTTGAAGGTGATGCCGCTGCCGGCCGCGCCGCGCCGCACGGTGCTCTTGATCAGCGCCCCATGCGTGACGTCCGGGTCATCGCCGGCATCCTTGATGATCCCGGCTCTCGCAAATCCCTCGCCGGCTTCTTCGACGGCGAGCGCGAAGGACGGCGCCTGCCCGCCGGGCAAAGTCACCTCGACCGGATCGGGGAATTTTCCGGAAAGGAGAGCAAGACAAGCCGCCTTGCTCGCCGCCGCCGCACAGGTTCCCGTGGTCCAGCCACGACGAAGGTTCTTGCCATCCACTTCCATGGCCGTTTCTATAGCCCGACCGGGGCCGAGCGTCACCGGTCAAAGGTCCGCATATGAATGAAAGCATCGAAACTATCGTCGCAGCACCCGTCTTCGAGACCGGCCATGTCTGGCTCGCCGGCGCTGGCCCCGGCCATCCGCGTTACCTGACGCTGGAAGTCGCCGATGCGATCGGCAAGGCGGACGTGATCGTCCACGACGCGCTGGTCTCCGACGGCGTGCTGTCGCTCGCGACGACCGCCGAGCTTGTCTTCGTCGGAAAGCGCGGCGGCAAACCCTCCGTCGCCCAGGACGACATCACCGGCCTGCTGATCGAACTCGCCCGCAAGGGCAGGCGCGTGCTGCGGCTGAAGGGCGGCGATCCCTTCGTGTTCGGACGCGGCGGCGAAGAAGCGGAGGCGCTTGCCCGGGAAAACATCCCGTTCCGCGTCCTGCCGGGCATGACCTCGGCGCTGGCGGCTCTCGCTTCCGCCAACATTCCCGCGACGATGCGAGGGATGAGCCGCGCGATCACGCTTGCGACCGGCCATGCGGCCGGCAGTCCCGGCGACCTGGATTGGAAGGCGCTGGCGAAAACCGGCGAGCCGATCGTCGTCTATATGGGCGTCAGCACGATCGGCACGATCGCAAGGCTGCTGATCGAAGGCGGGCTGTCGCCGGAAACGCCGGTCGCGGTGCTGATGGCGGCGACGACGCCGGATGAACGCTCGCTGATTGCGACGCTTGCAACGGTCGAGGCCGAGGTCGCGCGGCAGAAATTCGCCGCGCCCGCCCTGATCGTCATCGGCCGGATCGTCTCCATGCAGGCCGTCCTGTCGGGAGGCAGGCCATGACCGCCCGCGCGCTCATCATCGGTGCGCCGCGCTCCGGCTCCGGCAAGACCAGCGTCACCATCGGCCTGCTGCGTGCCTTTGCCCGCCGCGGCGTCAAGGTCCGCGGCATCAAGACAGGCCCGGATTACATCGATCCGGGTTTCCACGAGGCCGCAACGCATCGACCGGGCCTCAACCTCGACAGCTGGGCGATGGCGCCGGACCTGCTGCGGCACCTGGCGCGCGGACAGGCGGAGGATGCCGAGCTGCTGCTGATCGAAAGCGCCATGGGCCTTTTCGACGGCATCGTCAGCGAAGAGAACCGTTCCGGCGCGGCCTCCGATCTCGCCCGGCTGTTCCGCCTGCCCGTGCTGCTGGTGCTGGATGTCTCCGGCCAATCCCAGACCGCCGGCGTGATCGCCTACGGCTTTGCCCATTACGATCCGACCGTGAAGATCGCAGCCTGCGTGCTCAACCGGGCCGGCAGCGAACGACACAAGAAATTGTGCGGCGATGCGATCCAGGCGGCCGGAATTCCCGTCGTCGGTACCGTCCTGCGTGATCCCTCGCTGGTTCTGCCCGAGCGGCATCTCGGCCTCGTCCAGGCAAGCGAACATCCGGAAATGGACGCGCATATCGAGCGGCTGGCCGACGCCATGGAAGCCTCACTCGACCTCGATGCGATCTATGCCGCCGCAAAGCCCTTCAATATTCCCCGCGGTTCGGCGGAAAAATCACTGCGGCCGCCCGGCCAGCGGATCGCGCTGGCGCAGGATGCCGCCTTTACCTTCCTCTACCCGCATCTGATGCGCGAATGGCGCTCGGCCGGCGCCGAGGTCGTACCCTTCTCGCCACTGGCCGATGAAGCGCCGGCTGTCGGCTGCGACGTCTGCTGGCTGCCGGGTGGATACCCCGAACTGCATGCCGGACGGCTTGCGGCAGCCGAGAATTTCAAGACCGGCCTGACGCGATTTGCGGAAACAAAGCCCGTTCACGGCGAATGCGGCGGCTACATGGTGCTCGGCGAAACGCTGGAGGATGCCGATGGCGTGACGCACGCCATGACCGGTCTCCTATCCCACCGTACCAGTTTCGCCAAACGCCGGATGAACCTCGGTTACCGCCAGGCGGAGATCGCCGAGAACAGCCCGCTCGGCGGCAAGGGCGATACGATCCGCGGCCATGAATTTCACTATGCCAGCGTTGTTTCGCCGGGGACCGACCAGCCGTTTGCAACGATCGCCGATGGTGGCGGCAAGCTGATCGGTCCGACAGGCGGCCGCCGAGGCCTGGTCAGCGGCGCCTTTTTCCACGCGATTGCACGCGGCTAACCGGCAGCGGCTGAAAGCGCCCAAAGCGCCGCAACCGCACGTTCGGCGTCCGCCGCCGGCACGAAGATATGGTCGTGGTAATAGGCCGCGACGACATTCGCGCTGACGCCCTCCTTGGTGAGTGCAGCCGCCATCGCCGCAGTCATGCCGACCGCTTCCAATGAAGAATGCACCATCATGGTGATGCAGCGAAGCGGCGCGCTTGAGGCGAGCTCCGCCTTTTCGGCTGCCCCTCTCGGCAGGATCAGCGTCAGGCCTTCCTTCTCGAAAAACAGTCCGATCGGCTTCAGCGCCAGATAATCGTGCATTTTCTCGGGCGGCACGGTCGCATAGACGAATTCACCGTCGACAAGAACCGGCTCAAGGCTCGCAAGCAAGGTGGAAAGGTCGGTGATTCCGATCATGAGGCCTCCAAAGATCGCTCCATAGCCGAGGTTAAGACGGCGATCTACGACCCGCAAGACCCGATATCGCCTCCAAAATAATCGCCCGCAGCGCAAATCCGTCTTGCGCGTCCCTCGCCAGCTTCTAGTCTGCGCTGCTACGAGGCTAAGCCCCTCGAACGACTGGTTTCGAACAGCAAGGTGTTCCAGTGACGGATTTCGAAAAGACCCGCTCGCTCTTCTATCTGCCGGAAGGCATGATCTATCTCGACGGCAATTCGCTCGGACCGCTGCCGCTTGCCGCCAGGGAACGCGTTGCCCGGCTGATGACCGACGAATGGGGCGAGCTGCTGATCAAGGGCTGGAACAAGGCCGGCTGGATGGCGATGCCGCGGCGGATCGGCGACCGGGTGGCCAAGCTGGTCGGGGCGGCGGAAGGCACGGTCGTCATGGGTGACACCCTGTCGATCAAGGTCTACCAGGCACTCGCCTCAGCATTGGAACTGGTACCGGAACGCAAGGTCGTGCTGTCCGACAGCGGCAATTTTCCGTCGGATCTCTATATGGCGCAGGGCCTGATCGGCTCGCTCGGCAAGGGTCTTGAGCTGAAGATCGTCGAGCCGGAAGGGGTCGAAGCGGCGATCGACGAAACCGTCGCCGTGGTCATGCTGACGGAAGTGGACTACCGCACCGGGCGGCTGCACGACATGAAGGCGCTGACCGAAAAGGCGCATGCAGCCGGCGCGATCACCGTCTGGGATCTTGCCCATACGGCCGGTGCCCTGCCTGTCGATCTTGCCGGTGCGGACGCCGATTTCGCGGTCGGCTGCACCTACAAATACCTGAACGGCGGGCCTGGTGCGCCGGCCTTCATCTATGTCGCCCCCCGCCATGCGGATAAGGTCCGGCCGGCGCTGTCCGGCTGGCTGGGGCACGAACAGCCCTTCGCCTTCGATCTCGGTTATCGTCCGGGCGGCGGCATCGACCGCATGCGGGTCGGCACGCCGCCGATCATCGGGCTTGCGGCGCTCGACGCAGCGCTCGATGCCTGGGACGGCGTCGACATGGCGGACCTGCGGCGGCAGTCGATAAAACTCTGCGATCTGTTCGTCGCGGAAGTCGAAAGGCGCTGCCCGATGCTGAAGCTCGGTTCCCCCCGCGATGGGACGAAGCGCGGCAGCCAGATTTCCTTCCTGCACGAGGAAGGCTATGCGATCATGCAGGCCCTGATCGCGCGCGGCGTGATCGGCGATTTCCGCGCTCCGAACGCCATTCGCTTCGGCTTCACACCGCTCTATATCGGCGAGGCCGAGGTGTTGGGAGCGGTGGATATCCTCGAAGACATCATGACCAATCGCCTCTGGGACACCACCGAATATAGACAGCGGGCCCTGGTGACCTAAGCGGATGACGGAAGAACGGCCAACGTCCCCCCGAAAGCTCTCCAAGGTCGTGCCTTACCGGCTCGCGCGCAGCAACGCGGAAATGATGAAGCTCGTCAGCCTGCTTTGCGAGGCCAACGGTTTCAAGCTGAACATCTGGCGGGTCATGTCGGCGATCGGCACCTATCAATCGATCTCGCCGATGGAAATCGGCAAGCTCACGACGATCGACAAGGCGATGGTGTCGCGCGCGATCCGCGAACTGGTGGACCGCGACCTGATCGACCGCCGCGCCGACGCACGTGATGCGCGATGGGCCCAGATCCAGCTGACGACCGCAGGAACGGCCGTCTACGAAAAGATGGTGGCCGGCATCGATGCCCTCGAGAAACACATGTTCGGCGATCTGCCGCCGGAAAAGACCGCAGCATTCATGGAGATGCTGGAACTGATCGAACGTCGCGCCAGGTCGGCCCGTGATATGGTGGAATTGAACGGTAAAGCCGGTTTGGCGCGGCTGTTGGGGCGTGATGCCGAGTAAGGCTTGCGGACCCCGGCCGCATCCGTACCGGCCTTCGTAAGCTTTACATAACCATTATCAGAATTGTTTACAAAGAAACAATCTCCCTGTAAACAAATGGCAGGGCGGGAGGAGATCGCCCGCTTTTGTCCTGGGAGGATCCTATGAAGAACCGGTTTTTTGCTGGAATGGCGCCTGTTGCCGCCCTGTCCTTGTCCTTGTTTGCAAGCTCTGCACTGGCCGACATCACGATCGGCGTGACCATATCGTCGACCGGCCCGGGTGCGGCGCTCGGCATTCCGCTGAAGAACTCCGTCGAATTGTGGCCGGCCGAAGTGGGCGGCGAAAAGCTGAAGGTCATCGTTCTCGATGATGCCGGCGACCCCTCGGTTGCCACCACCAACGCCCGCCGCTTCGTCAACGACGATAAGGTCGATGTCATCGTCGGTTCCGCGCTGACGCCCGCCTCGATCGCTGTTGCCGGTGTTGCCGGTGAAACCAGCACGCCGCATCTCTCCTGCTCGCCGGTTCCGCCGACCATTTCCAAAGGCAAGTGGACCTTTGTGATGCCGCAGGATGCCGGCCTGATCGCCAGGAACCTGTTTGCCAAGATGAAGGCAGATGGCGTCAAGACGGTCGGTTATATCGGCTTCTCGGACAGCTACGGCGACCTGTGGATGGGCCAGTTCAAGGCGATCGGCGAACAATACGGCCTGAAGGTCGTCGCCGACGAGCGTTATGCCCGTCCCGACACCTCCGTTTCCGGCCAGGTGCTGAAACTCGTGGCCGCGCGTCCGGACGCCGTCTTCGTCGGCGCCTCCGGCACCGGTGCCGCGCTGCCGCAGATCGGCCTGCGCGAACGTGGCTTCGCCGGCAAGATCTACCAGACCCATGGCGCCGTGACCTTCGACTTCCTGCGCATCGCCGGCAAGGCTGCCGACAACACCATCTTCGCCTCCGGCCCGGCCATGGCGCCGGAAGCCCTGCCGGACACCGCCGAGACCAAGGCCGAAGGCATGGCCTATGTCACGGCCTATGAAAAGAAGTTCGGTCCCGGCACCCGCACCCAGTTCGGCCCGCATATCAACGATGCCATGGCCATCCTGAAGAAGGCCATCCCGGTCGCGCTGAAGAAGGCAAAGCCCGGCACGCCGGAATTCCGCGCGGCTCTGCGTGACGCCATCGAAACCGGCGGTCCGTTCCCGGCAAGCCAGGGCGTGTTCAACTTCAAGGCCGACGATCACCTCGGCCTCGACGACCGCGCCGTCGTGCTGTTCACAGCCAAGAACGGCAAGTTCGAGATCACCAAGTAAGCCGGCGAATAAACGAGGCCCGGCGTCCGCGCCGGGCCTTTTCGCAGCGTCTTTTCTGTTATCGGGGGAAATTCTTTGGACGCGATGATTGCGACCTTCCTGATCCAGGATGGTGTCACCAATGGCGCGATCTATGCGCTCCTCGGTCTGGCGCTGGTCCTGCTCTTTTCAGTCACGCGGGTGATCTTCATTCCCCAGGGCGAGTTCGTCGCCTATGGCGCGCTGACGCTGGCTCTTCTCGACGGCGGGAAGGTGCCCGCCACCACCTCGCTTCTCGTCTGTTTCGGGGCGCTTGCTTTCCTGTTCGACCTCTGGAGCATGCGCCGCGGCACCGATGTCCGCACCTTTCTGCGCAGCTTCGCACTCAACCTGGTGCTCCCCGGCGTGATCTACGGCATCACCATCGTGCTTGCGCCGCTCGATCTTCCGTCTGTCGCGAAGGCCCTGCTCACCATTCTGATCATCACGCCCATGGGCGTCTACGTCTATCGGATCGCCTACCGGCCGCTTGCGGATGCCTCCGTGCTCGTCCTGCTGATTGCCTCGGTTGGCGTGCATCTGGCCATGATGGGGCTTGGCCTCGTCTTCTTCGGCGCCGAGGGCCTGCGCGCCGAGCCGCTGGCCGACGACAACTACGCGATCGGAGCCTTGATAGTGAGCGCCCAGAGCCTCTGCATCTACGGAGCGACGATCGCGATCATCATTGGCCTCTACATGTTCTTCGAGCGAACGCTGCTCGGCAAGGCGCTGCGTGCGACCGCCGTCAACCGGCTCGGCGCACGGCTGGTCGGCGTCCGCACCCATCTGACCGGCGTTACCGCCTTCACGCTGGCGGCCGCTATCGGGGCCGTTTCCGGGGTACTGATCGGCCCGATCACCACGATCTATTACGACACCGGCTTCCTGATCGGCCTCAAGGGCTTCGTGGCGGCGATCATCGGCGGGTTGGCGAGCTTCCCGATCACCGCGATCGCCGCAATCGGCGTTGGCCTGGTCGAAGCTTTCTCTTCCTTCTTCGCCAGCAGCTACAAGGAGGTCATCGTCTTCGGTCTCATCATTCCCGTTCTGATCTGGCTGTCGCTGAGCGGCGGCTTCCACGAGGAGGAGTGAGCGATGAAGATCGAACGTTTGCTTCCCGGCCTCGCCGGCATCGTTTTCCTGGCGATCATACCACTCCTGCCGGTGCCGCCCTTCTGGCTGACGATCCTCAACAATATCGGCCTCGCCTCGCTGGTGACGATCGGCCTCGTGCTGCTGACCGGCGTCGGCGGTCTCACCTCGTTCGGCCAGGCCGCCTTCTGCGGTTTCGGCGCCTATACGACGGCCGTGCTGAGCACCAACTACGGCTTGTCGCCGTGGCTGACCCTGCCGTTGTCGCTGATCGTCGGCGCGGCGACCGCCCTGCCGCTCGGCCTCATCACGGTGCGCCTTTCCGGCCATTTCCTGCCGCTCGGCACGATCGCCTGGGGCCTGGCGCTTTATTATCTGTTCGGCAAGATCGACCTTCTCGGCCGTTACGACGGTATTTCCGGCATCCCGCCGATTGAATTCGCCGGCTATCGCTTCATGAGCGACGGATCGATCTACTACCTCATCTGGTTTTTCGTGATTGCGGTTGCGATCGGCGCGAAAAACCTGCTCGACTCGCGGATCGGCCGTGGCATCCGGGCACTGCGTGGCGGCGGCCAGGCGGCGGAAGCGTTCGGCGTCAACATCGTCCGCGCCAAGCTCACCGTTTTCGTGTTCGCCGGCGTGGTCGCGGCCCTTTCCGGCTGGCTCTACGCCCATATGCAGCGCTCGGTGAACCCGACGCCGTTCGGGCTCAGCATGGGCATAGAATATCTGCTGATGGCCGTGGTCGGCGGCTCCGGCCATGTCTGGGGGGCAATCTTCGGTGCCAGCATCGTTCTGATCATGAAGGACGTGCTGCAGCGTTTCCTGCCGGATCTGATCGGCACGACCGCCAATCTCGAAATGGTCGTTTTCGGCATCCTGCTGGTGGTGATCCTGCAGCTCGCCCGGGACGGCCTCTGGCCATTCGTCTTGAAACTCCTGCCGAAGCGGCCCGCGCGGTCTCTTCCGACGTCCGACGACAGGCTTGCCAGGCGAACGCTCGCGCCCGCCGGCTCGTCGCTGATCAAGGTGGAAAAGGCGCGAAAAGCCTTTGGCGGCCTGGTGGCGGTCAACGATGTCAGTTTCGAAGTGCGCGCCGGCCAGGTCGTCGGCCTGATCGGGCCGAACGGCGCCGGCAAGAGCACGACCTTTAACCTCATCACCGGCCTCGCTTCATTGACCAGCGGATCGGTTTTCTACGAAGGCCAGCCGATGACCGGCGACAGCCCGCGCGAAGTCGCCAAACACGGCATCGCCCGCACCTTCCAGCACGCAAAGATCCTGCCCGACATGTCCGTATTGGAAAATGTCGCGCTGGGCGCGCATCTGCGCGGCTCGGCCGGTGTCTTCAGGAGCTTTCTGCGGCTGGAGCGCAGGCAGGAGGCGACGCTGCTCGCCGAAGCCGCCTTCCAGCTCGAACGCGTCGGACTCGGCGCCTATCGCGACCGGCCGGCCGGCGATCTGGCGCTCGGCCAGATCCGCATCCTGGAGATCGCCCGGGCCCTCTCCGCCGACCCGGCCGTGCTGCTGCTCGACGAACCCGCGGCGGGCCTGCGTCACGGTGAAAAACAGGAGCTCGCCAACCTCTTGAAGAAGCTGCGCGAGGAGGGCGTCAGCGTGCTGCTCGTCGAACACGACATGGGCTTCGTCATGGGCCTCGTCGACCATCTCGTGGTGCTCGATTTCGGCACCCTGATCGCCGAAGGCAAGCCGGCGGACGTGCGCAAACATCCGGCGGTCGTCGCCGCCTATCTGGGAGGTGTCGCATGAGCGGAAACCTGCTCGAACTCTCCGACCTTCACGTCTCCTACGGCCGCGCCGAGGTGCTGCACGGCATATCGATGAGCATGAAGCCCGGCAGCATCGTCACGGTGATCGGTGCAAACGGCGCCGGCAAATCGACTCTGCTCAACGCCATCATGGGCATCGTCCCCTCGTCCGGAACGATCATCTACGATGGCGCGCCCGTGCCGCGCTCGGTCGAAGGCCGCGTTGCCGGCGGCCTCTGCCTCGTGCCGGAAAAACGCGAACTGTTCTCCACCATGTCGGTCGAGGACAATGTCGAGCTCGGCGGCTTCCTGCGCAGCGCCGCTGAACGCGCCGAGACGCGCGAGGACGTTTACGCGCGTTTCCCGCGCCTGGCCGAACGCCGCAAGCAGCTGGCCGGCACGCTTTCCGGCGGCGAGCGGCAGATGCTGGCGCTCGCCCGCGCCCTGATGAGCCGGCCGCGCCTGCTGCTGCTCGACGAACCGAGCCTGGGCCTGGCGCCGAAGATCGTCATCGACATCCTCAACATCGTATCGGAACTGCGAAAGACCGGCGTCTCCATCCTGCTCGTCGAGCAGAATGCCCGCGCCGCGCTCGAAATCGCCGACGAAGGTTACCTGGTCGAACTGGGCGAAGTCCGCCTTTCCGGCCCGGCAAGCGAAATGGCGGTCAATCCGGCGCTGATGGAAAGCTATCTCGGCACCCATTCCTGATGAGACAATTCGGTCGGGCCAAGGTCGGTCAATCGAAGCTCTCGACCAGCTTCCGGCGAAACTCGTCCATGCGATAGACCGGCGTGGATGGCAGCGGGATCATGCCCTTCTGCCAGTTCCAGCCCTCGAGGCGTTTCAGGAGATCCGGGTTGCCGCTGACGATATGCATCGGCACGTCGCGCGAGGCCCCTTCGCCGGTAACGATCGACGCCGGCTGGTGATCGCCGAGCAGGATGAACAGCGTGTTCTTGCCGTAACGCGCCATGTAGGAGCCGAGCGTCTCGAGCGTGTAGTCGATCGAGGTGAGGTATTGCGCCCGGACGCGGTCGGGATCGGCCCAGACGACTGAGGGCGGGTCGCCGCTTTCCGCCTGCGCATTGAAGACGGCACCGTCGCCGACCTTATCCCAGGGGATCAGCGACGGGAGCGGCGTCCAGGGGGCGTGGCTGGAGATCAGCGCCATTTCCGCCATGACCGGTTTATGGCTGGGCTCGTCCCGGACCTGCCGTTCCAGCCTCTCGAACGCCTCGAGCGTGAACTGATCCGGCATCGTCACCCAATTGAAGGGTTTTCCGCGATACCCGAGCCCCGCGGCGGCATGGATGCTGTCATAGCCGAAATAACCGGCTTCCGGCCAGTCGAGCGTGATCGCCGGCATGACGGCCGTGGTGCGCCAGCCGGAGGAGCGGAAGAGGTTGTTGAGGCTCGTCCGCTCGCTGGTGATCATCCGGTCGTAACGACCTTGATTGTCGACCCAGAGGCCGGAGAGCAGCGTGCCATGCGCCAGCCAGCTGATGCCACCGACCGTCGGCGATGTGAGCCAGCCGCTGCGTGCCTGCAGGCCCGCGGCTTCGATCTCCCTCTCCACCGAGGTCAGCCGGCTGCCGATGCGCGCAGCATAACGCGGATTCTCGATCGCGCTGCGGCCATAGGATTCGATGAAGACCAGCACGACGTCCGTGCCGGCAAGCGCCGAGAAATGCGGTCCGGCGGATACCGGATCCTGCTTCAGTTCCTCCTCGAACCGGGCGAGATCGGCAATCGACCGCTTCACCATGGTGACGCGGTTGACGAAATAAGAGGCGGCATGCGCCTCGACGCCAAGGTTGCGGCGGTCGGGGTCCTGAACCACCAGCGCCGCCAATCCGATCAACAGGACTGCGCCGCTGACGCGAACGGACATGCGCAGGGCTCCGCCCGAAAGGCGCCGGAAGCCGCCAAGCGACCAATAGAGAACGGCCGCGACAACCAGCCAGGCCAGAAGGCCCGCGCAGATGATCCCTACCGCCTCTGTGACGCCGACCGCCCCGCTCAGGAGGTTCCAGCCGTCGGTGAGAATCTTCAGGTCGAGATAGGGATTGAACGGCCGCTGGAAAGCGGTGCCGGTGCCGATATCCGCGAGCTTCAGGAACAGCATCGCGGCCAGCAGCAAGGTGACGGCCCACCGCAGAAGGGAAAAACCTGGACCGGCCAGCACCGAAGCCAGCAACGCAACCCCCGCCACCTCCAGCGGAAATCTGAGTTCGGAAACATCGGTGAAATAGGAAGGAACGGCGAGGATTGCCGCAACGATCGCCAGCGCAATCGTGATCCTCAGAAATGCCGATCCATTTGCCTTGCGCTGCGCGATATGCCCTATTCTGGCGGCGTCACTCTGGCGAAAAGGCCGAAATTCGTTCATGCGCTGTTCCTGCAAAACCTTCGGCCCATGCGTTTTCTGAAGCTTATAGGCTTATCTGCGGCCTTCGCACTTCTCATTGCCGTGATCCTGCGCTTCGATCCGCAACGGATTGCCGCAAGCCTGGCGTCGGCCGATCCGGCCTATATAAGCGCCGGCCTCATCCTCGTGCAGGTGCAGATCGTACTCTCGGCGCTCCGCTGGCGGTTCACGGCGGCCCGGCTTGGCCAGCACCTGGGTATCGGGAAGGCGATAGGCGACTATTATCTCGGAACGCTGCTCAACCAGTTTCTGCCGGGCGGAGTGGCGGGCGATGCCGTTCGTGCCGTCCGCAACCAGGCCCATGGTGATGGTGGGTGGAAGGTGCCGGTGCGGGCTGTGCTGTTCGAGCGGGTCGCTGGCCAAGGGGTATTTTTCGTCATTGCGACCTTCGGCGTCATGCTCTGGCCGCTTCTGGGCGGGGCGGCGATCCCGGAAAACCTGCGCCATATTCTCTCCGGTTTCGCGCTTTTCGCCGCCGGCCTCGCCATCGTGTTCCTGCTGCTGCTCCGCTTGCCCCCGCGCCGCCTTCAGCCCCTGCTTGCAGCACTGAAGGCGGCGCTGGCGCAGGTCTTCCTGCGGGACCGGGCCTGGATCGTGCAGACGCTGTTCAGCCTCGTCATCGTCGCAAGCTATATCGCGATGTTCATGCTCGCCTCGGCAGCTGTCGGCGCACCCTTACCGGCACTCGCGGCTGTCACCGCTATTCCGCTCTGTCTGCTGATGATGCTGATCCCCGTAACGATTGCCGGCTGGGGCGCCAGGGAAGCGGCAGCAGCAGCCCTCTGGCCGCTCTTCGGTTATGCCGCTTCCGACGGCGTCGCCGCCAGCATCCTCTACGGCATTCTGGCGCTCGTCGGCGCAGCACCCGGCATGGTGTTCATCCTGGCGGCGCTGTTCAGCAGACGGAGCCGCTGAACCGTCAAACCTCCAGGCGACCGTAGATGTCGCCGGAGGACACCCGATCGGCAAGGCCCGCAATCTCGGCCAGCATCGCATCGGCGGTTATCCATTCGTCATGGACGAACCGATGCCGCTCGCCCTCGACCCGGTTGAAGCGATAGGGGCCGAGTTGCCGCAGATGACCGATCGCCTCCTCGGCGATTTCCATCGTCGCCGGGATATATTCGAAGGCGATCAGCGGGATGGGATGATGCAGGCCGGCGATGATATCCGCCTCGGCGCCCTCCACGTCGATCTTGCAGAAGGCCGGCAATCCGCATTCTTCGATCAGTGCATCGAGCGTCGTCATCTCCACCCGCTCGACCCTATCCCAGGTGACGTTGCGAAAACCGGAGGTCTTTTCGACTTTCGAGATCCAGGACGAGGAGATGCTGGTCACGGTCGGGTGGCGGCTGGAAATATGCAGATCGACGCTGCCGGGCTCCTTGCCGACCGCCTTGCGCAGCAGCGTCAATTCTTCGCCGGCGAAGGAACGGGCAATGAAATCGGCAAACAACGGCTGTGGCTCCAGCGCGACGATCCTGGCGCCGAGCGACAGAAGCGTCCGGCTGCGGCTGCCGGCATGCGCACCGATATCGAATACGAGATTTCCTTTGCGGACGAGGCCCGCATAAAACCGCTTCAGCGAAGAACGCCGCCAGGGCTGGGCGTAATAAATCAGCAGCGAGCGTGTCAGGCCCAGGGAAGCGGAAAAATCAGGCCGCGGCATGATGGCTCCTGCTCGCACTCACCAGGAAGATCACATCGACGGCGAAGGAATAGGTGAGCGAAGCGAGGGCCGCAGCCGCAAGCAGGGTGGAGACCGGCGAGGTAACGACCGGAAACAACATCAGACAGAGCGCCACGCCCTGAACGACGCAGATCGCCTTGCGGCGCATCGAATGACGCAGTTCGCCCCTCAGTGCCGGAAAGACCGCCTGCGCGCCAACATAGGCATAGCGCATCAGACCGATCAGCAGGACCCAAAGTCCCGCCTTACCGAGCCACACGGCCGCGAGCGACAGGAAGAGGATCAGCAGCGCGTCGATCTCCATGTCGAATCGCGCGCCGAACCGGGAGGACGTCCCCGCCTGCCGTGCGACGAAGCCGTCGACACCATCCAGGACAAGCGCGAAAGCGACTACGAAGCCGAGCATCCACAAGGCGCCCTGGTCGAAGCCCACGCCGAATTGCGGCGACGCCAAAACCATCCCGCCTAAAACCGACGTAAGCGCGGCACGGATTGTCGTGACGATATTGGCCGCGCCGAAACGCCCATGCCCATGCGCGCGCAGATTGCCGAGAGCGACGGCGGAAATCGCCGCATAGATGATGAAGGCGCAGCAGGCCGCGGCCGTATCGATGCCGAGCCAGTCGCCGAGGAAATGCATGGCCGCAACCAGTGCGACCGCGACGGTCATGGTGACCGCATAGGCATCGAGTGAGAGCAACCGGTGAGCCCTGCGTGCCGCCTGGCGATCCAGCGGCCCGGCATTCATCCAGTCAGCCATCGGACGTGCCTTCCTCGTCCAAGGGATGATATGAAATATTCATGACACTCTCCTCACAGGCACTACATGGAGAACAATACGATGGGCAGCAAAGGCCGGATCCGCGAAACCGCCGTCAAATAAACGTGATGGCCATATCGCCCTCTCGCCGGACGGCTCCCTTGCCGTCATCCTCGAAGCCTCTAGGTCTGGATTGTTATGGCGTGAAAGGTGCGAGGCGTGACAAGGCGTGAGACAGCCCCGCGTGCGGCGGTGCAGAAGGAGGGACGAGCCCTCTGGATCGAGGAGACGGGCCGTTGCGCGCTTCGGCAGGAGGAGCTGCCGGCGGCCTGCGAGGACGAGGTTGTCGTCCGCACGCTCTATAGCGGCATCAGCCGGGGTACCGAATCGCTCGTTTTTGCCGGACAGGTGCCGGAAAGCGAATACGAGCGCATGCGTGCCCCGCACCAGGCAGGCCAATTCCCCTTCCCGGTGAAATACGGTTATGCCGCCGTCGGCGTGGTCGAAGAAGGGCCTGAACATCTCGTCGGCAAAACGGTCTTCTGCCTGCATCCCCATCAGGACCGTTTTCGCATGCCCGTTTCCGCCGCCCACCCGCTGGTCGACGGCTTGTCCCCACAGCGTGCCGTGCTGGCCGCCAATATGGAGACCGCGCTCAACATCACCTGGGACGCAGGCATTCAGCCAGGCGACCGGGTAACGGTGTTCGGAGCCGGCGTGATCGGGCTCCTGGTCGCCTACCTCGCCTCGCGGATCATCGGCACCGAAGTGGTGATTTCCGATATCGAACCGGAGCGCGCCGGACCTGCCGAGGCTCTTGGCCTCCGTTTTTCATCTGCCGGTCATGTGCCCCATGATTGCGACGTGCTGATCAATGCCTCCGCCTCGGCGGACGCCCTGGCGACGGCGCTCGATCATGCCGGTATCGAGGCGCGCATCGTCGAGGCCAGTTGGTATGGCGAAAAGCACGTGGAAATCCCCCTCGGCGGCGCTTTCCATGCCAAGCGGCTTTCCATCGTCAGCTCGCAGGTGGCCTCGCTGCCGCCGGGACGGCGCGCCCGCTGGGACAACAGGCGACGCATGGGCAAGGCGCTCCAGCTTCTCGCCGACGACCGGCTCGACCATCTGATTTCGGGCGAAACGCCGTTCGAGACCATCGCCGCCGATTATGCCGAGATTATCGGTTCGGCCGCCACGCTCTGTCACCGCATCAAGTATTGAAGGAATCCCGCATGTTCGCCGTCGAAGTCCGCGATCACATCATGATCGCGCATAGTCTTGCCCGCCCGGTCTTCGGCCCCGCCCAAGGCATGCACGGAGCAACCTTCGTCGTCGACGCCGCCTTCTTCACCAGCGATCTGGACGAGAACGGCCTTGCGGTGGATATCGGGCTGGCGTCCGAGGTGCTGAAGGACGTGCTGGCGCCGCTCAACTACCAGAACCTCGACACGCTGGAGATTTTCGCCGGCAAGGTGACGACGACGGAATTCCTCGCCAAGCACATCTTCGACCGCATCGCCGATGCCATCCGGAACGGCCGGCTCGGCGAGGGTGGTAGCCGCATCCGCAAACTGCGGGTCATGCTGCACGAATCGCACACCGCCCGCGGCTGGTTCGAGGCCGAGCTGTGAGCCGCGATCTCGTCTTCGCCTATCCGGGCGAGCTGGAAACCCGCACGGGCGGTTACGGCTACGATCGCCGTGCCGTTGCGGCCCTACGCGATCTCGGCTGGAATGTCGAACTGATCTCCCTCGGCGACGGCTTTCCGAACCCGGATGCAAGACAGCTCGACGCTGCCGGAGGCAAGCTCTCCGGACTCGGTGACGACAGTCTCGTGCTGATCGACGGGCTAGCCTTCGGCGTGATGGACGAATGGGCCGGGCGCGAAGCGAAACGCCTGAAGATCATGGCGCTCGTGCATCACCCGCTGGCACTGGAGACGGGGCTCGACAGCAAGCAACAGGAAATCGCGGCCGCCCGGGAGAAGGCGGCTCTGGCGCACACCCGCGGTGTTATCGTCACATCGCATGCCACCGCTGCCGAACTGGCCGCCAATTACGCCATCCCCGCGGAAAAGATCACGGTCGCCATCCCGGGCATGGATCCGGCGCCGCTGGCTGTGGGTGGCGGCGATCCGCCTCTGATCCTCAGCATCGGCACGCTGACCCACCGCAAAGGCCACGACATACTGATTTCTTCGCTCGAAAAGCTGCGCGATCTGCCATGGACCTGCCGCATCGTCGGCAGCAAGGTGCTCGATCCCGGCATCGCAGCAGAGCTCGAACGCCAGGTCTCCCAATCCGGGCTCGGCAACCGCATCGAACTCGCCGGCCAGATCGACGACACCCGCTCCGAATTCGCCAAGGCCGACATCTTTGCGCTGGCGAGCCGTTATGAAGGTTACGGCATGGTGTTTGCCGAGGCGCTTGCGCAAGGGCTGCCGATCGTCGGCTGCGTAGCGGGGGCCGTGCCGGACGTCGTGCCCGAAAGCGCCGGCTTTCTCGTGCCGCCGGACGACCCGGACGCTTTCGCTGCCGCTCTGCGACGGCTGCTGGAGGAGCCCGAAACCCGCATTTCCATGGCCGACGCCGCAGCGATCGCCGGTGCCGGGCTTCCCTCCTGGCGGGACACTGCCGTCACCATCTCCGGTTTTCTGGAAACGGTTCCATGAGCGGCTTCGACAGGGACTGGCTGGCGCTGCGCGAGCCCGTGGACGTTCTCGCACGGGACGCGGACCTGCTGGCAGCGGCTGTACAATCCCTCGAAAACGTCTCGGCCCCAACCGTCCTCGATATCGGCTGCGGCACCGGCTCGACCTTCCGCGTGCTCTCCTCCAGGCTTCGAAAGCCGGCTCACTTTCGGCTTTTCGACCACGACCGCCGGCTGCTGGACGAAGCCCGCCGCTTGCATGGCGATGCTGTCGACCTCATCCACGGGGATCTCAACGACTTCGGCGCGCTGGCGCTCGCCGAAGTCAACCTCGTAACCGCATCTGCGCTTTTCGATCTCTGTTCGGAGCAGTTCATTCGCCGGTTCGTCGCCCATGTCGCGCAGCGGGGCGCCAGTTTCTACGCGGCGCTCAACTATGACGGCCGGATGCGCTGGTCGAAACCGCATCCGCTGGACGAGGCCGTGCTTGCGAGCTTCAACGCCCACCAGTTGAGCGACAAGGGTTTTGGATTGTCGTTGGGGCCGCGGGCGTGGGAGACGCTGGCCGATTGTCTCAGAGAGAGCGGCTATACGGTGAGGGCCGCCGAAAGCCCATGGACGATGGCTCCAGACCATCGCGCGCTGCAGCGTCTGTTCCTCGACGGAGTGGTGCGCGCGATCTATGAATACGGCCAGCTCGACGAGAGCGAAATCCGCGACTGGGCCGATTTCCGGCGGAAAATGGTCGATCGCGAAGGCAGCCTATGCCAGGTCGGCCATCAGGACATCCTCGCAATCCGCTGAGACGGTCGCCTGCTGCGCTTCAATGCGGAAATTGCAGTCGAATACGATGTCCGTGCCGATATTGTAGACTTGGACCTCCGGGCGGCGGGCTTCCGTCAAGCGGTCGATCGGCGAAAGGCGGATGCCGGCAGGACCCGAACCGATGATGATCGGCGCGACCGAGATATGCAGCCGGTCGATCATCTGGGCATCGACAAAGCGGGAAATGGTGGTGGCGCCTCCTTCGACGAGCACCGTGGTGAGGCCGCGTTCGGCGAGCGCCTCGAGAATATCCCGCGGCGCGAGCCCCCCATCCGCCTGGCGCGGCAGCCGGATGATCGTGTGCCGGACGTTGCGGCGTGGAACGTCGTCGGCCTGCAGAACGAGCACCGGCGTGCCCCCGTCATGCAGCATCTTGGCCCGCTCCGGCATGCGGCCATTGCAATCCACCACGACGCGCATGGGGCTTCTGCCGCTGACGGCACGAACCGAAAGACTGGGGTTGTCGGCGACGACCGTCCCGACTCCGACGATCACCGCGTCCACCAGCGCCCGGCACCGGTGCAGATGGGCAATCCCGTCGTAGCCCGACACATCCTGGGCATCGCCGGTCGGCGTTGCGACGCGGCCATCCAGAGACTGGCCGACCTGCGCCAGAACCAGAGGCTCGCCGCGGATCGCGATCGGCCTGTAGAGCGAGAGACCGGAACCATCGACATCGGCGGAAAGCGCCGTTGGGCGCAAGGATCCTTCGCGAAGCGAAAGCAGGTGCTGCCACAGCTCTTCGGTCATCCTCACTGATCGCATATCCCGCCTCGTCTTCCGGCCGAAAAAGATGAATGCCGGCACCCGCAAAAGGTTCCTCGCCGGTGTATTCTCCCATAGCTGTAATACGCGCGGAAAATTTCACCAGATCAACATTCCGTCAACCACCAGACGGAGAAAGCTCCGGCTGCCGTGGTAAGGAAAAGGCAAGCTCGGTTGCCGACTCCACCGCCGCGAGAAGCTCATGAAGCGCGACAATGTCCAGCGCTTGCTCACGAAAGCCGAGTTCGGGAAATGACCAGGACGCAAGCTCTAAGCATGGCTTCGGAACCTAGTATCGTGACGGGTCGACCCAACGCCACCGCACCTGTGGTTGCCATGCCCCCGACGGCTTCGGATAGTCGCGATGCGATCTCCATGGGTATCCTCAAGGCCAAGCAAATGTAATAGTTGAAGCCCGGCCAATCGAGTGCAGCTTGTTATGAGAGATCCCCAGGAACAGAATATTATCGAAGGCCTCTCCCAGCGGCACGGGTTCACCCCTGGCGTCGTCGAGCACCTTGCGATGGCCTTGATCGCCGGGCATGCCAGTCAGGCACAGTTCAACCACGTCGAGCTTGGCGGCATGGGGCAATGGTCGAGTGGTGGCATGATCATGATCGGTGACATGTTCAACAATGGGTTGAAGCACCGGGTGGATATGCTTTGCTCGGAGATCGCCGCTTATATCCGGTCTGGGGAACTCTCCGGCCCGAAGTTAGATCGGCCCTATCAATCTCAGAGCCAGGGAGACGGAAACAGCTTCTTTTACCAGTCGAGTTCGCATGGCAGTTCGTGGCCTCAACATCTCGGCCAGCCTTCATCGACGGGCGCACAGAATAACCTTCGCTATGCCTTCTTCCCCGCAAGCCGCCGCCTGGCCATCGATGTAAACGGGCAGATCACGGTCTACGATACAAGAGACCACAACATCGGCGGTTTTTCGCAGCAGCAGAGCGGCGGCCAGTCGTTGACCTTCACCTCACAGCACGGGCTCGTGCGCGTATCGGAACTGGAAATCGTACCGTCCGCTGACAACACGCCAGCGCCGAACGAAGAACAGGAAACGCCGTCAGGCCAGAGCCCGAGCCCGAGCGTCGATATTCCATCGATAGCGGTTCCGAGCCCAGATATTCGCTCCTCGCCGGCTGGCGTCGATCCAGACGATATCATCAGCAAGATTGAACGACTTGCTGGTCTGCATTCGAAAGGAATACTTTCAGACGACGAATTCACGGCGAAAAAGACGGAGCTGCTTAAGCGACTGTAACGCTGGCAGCCCCAGGATCGTGATGGCGGAGAGGGTGGGATTCGAACCCACGGTGCCCTCGCAGGCACGCCGCATTTCGAGTGCGGTGCTTTCGACCACTCAGCCACCTCTCCGCTTAAGACGTGATGACGCGTTGGTCAGCGCGGGCGTTCTCATAGCGGGCAAACATGGGGCTGGCGATCGTTACATACAGATACGCCGTGCCGCTATCGTGCCCTCTTTAGGCAAACGAACGTTTGTAGAATCCCTCCATACCGGGTGGGATAGGCAGACCCATGACCAATGGCGATAAGAGAAGCTGGTGCTCGTCAAAGTCTATGCTTTTTAGAATGAACAAGCCTGCGAATCGCTGTCGCCCGCCTCTAAAGGCAGAAAATGCAGTAGATGTCGTCACCCACCTCGGATCGTAAGGTGAGATGACCTTAAATCCATCCAACTTCAAATAAATATGCGGCGACTTCTTGAGGTCGAAACTCTCGACAATATCACTGTGATCTTCCCGCCCCGGAACAACGCCGTTCTTTGTGTAGAACATTTCATTCACGGATACGATAGATCCGATGAAATCTTCAGACAACGGAAACAAATCTGATAGCTCTATAGCTCCTATATGAAGACTGGAGACAATGTCGCCAAGCTGAGATAAGTGCCAGATCATGCTTCCTTTGGGAAAACCATTCCTGGTCTCAGCGAACACGGGCGAATGCTTCTCCGAATCCTTCACAAAAAACTGCAATCGCGGTGTGTTGATGTAGTTTATGTAGATGTAATTTCGCAAAAACGCCGGAATCTGCAGCTCAGCCTGCCCCGTCTGGAGTTCTTTCGATGCGCGAGCCTCAGCCTCAACTCTCCATTGTTTCAGTTTTTTTGCTGGAAACGAAGCCCCTCCATTTACATCGATCATCGTCGCGCAATTGCTGCAGAGCCAGAGTGCATTCGCAAGTGAAGCTCTTTCCGCTGGAGTCTGCGCGGCATCGAAACGAGGACCTCCTGGAGAGGCGGCATGAATGTGAGCTGCTTTGCCAATTGAAACGGCTGCACCAACCAACGCTGAGTCAGGTCCAACTGTAACACGATCGCAAGCTGGGCTTGAACAGCGATAAGCAACTCTCTGGGCTGCAACTCGTCTAACGGCGGCAGAAAAGTCATCTCGATTCGTGGTTCGCATATTCATCCCCCCTCATAAGCGCGGCGCAGTAGCGGCTGCGTTTTCTCAAAATCCACTAACGACCTTAGTATTACCTGCAGGTCCCCGGTGCCGAAATGACCAACCCTGCGCACGTCACGCGTGAAGCCTTCTTCGAGATCGATCTGGTCGGGGTCTAGCTTGAGGAAGAGGGTTACCGTCTTTGACTGCGGATAGTTTTCCATGCAGACGAAATTCTTGAGCCGCTTGAATGCAGTGTAGAGCTTGAGTTCCTTCACCTGCACATCGTCACCAAGAGCGATAAGGAACTGATAAACGGCGTCATATATATCGCGCAAATCCGAAGACGACTGGGAAAGCCTGTAACTCATCCTCTGGCTGATATAGGGATCGTTTTCCTGGGCGAGCTCGAGAGCCTGCTCGGATTGGCCGCTGGTCTTGGTTTCGGTCACCGTCTTCGTTGACGCCGACCTAGCCGTCTTCGGAGCGTGCACGAGCTCCAGCATCAGAAGATCATCGCCGAACCGGCGATAGCGGATCAGCTCGATGTTGCGGGCGATCTGCTTCACCGCATGTTCGTCGTAACGAGTGAAGTCACCGGCAATGCAGATCAGTCGCGGCGCTGTCCACTCGACGGCATTGGCCGCATCGGCCCCCAGCCGCTCCATTACCATCCACTGGAACTCTTTCCGGTGGTCGAGCAGCCAGTCGAGATAGAAGAGGCCCTGGTTGATGACATTCTCGTTCACCGATCGCTTATATTCGATGATGACAGGCGAGTTGTCCTCGTCCAGGCCAAGTGTGTCGATACGACCGCCATGCACGGGACCGGTCGAGTGCTCCGTTGCCAGGAAGCGGATGCCGAGCAGCGCCTCGAGATTGGCCTCGAACAGCACCTGCAGGGACTTCTCCACCTGCATGGCGGTGCCTGGCAGCTCGGTGACCTCAGCGCCGCCAAAGTGAAACAGTTTGATATCGCTCAAGATTCACCTCGGGTGTGACCGCAGATTGTGTCCCAAATTTCTATTCGCTTTGTCGCACATGTCCAGATAATTTGCCGGTGCCCGGCGATTTGGTAGGATCGGCCTGCGCCTGATGTGAGGGATGAGCATAGATGACGACGTTGAGCCTGGCGCAGCTGGAAACCCATCTCTGGCGGGCGGCGGATATCCTTCGGGGATCGATCGATTCCGGCGATTACAAGCACTACATTTTCGGTCTCCTGTTCTTCAAGCGCCTCTCTGATGTCTGGGAGGAGGAGTATGAGGAGCGGCTGGCGCGCTATCACGATGCCGATCTTGCCGCCGATCCGGATGAGCACCGGTTCGATATCCCCAAGGGCCATTTCTGGAAGGATGTGCGCAAGCACACGACCGACATCGGCACCCATCTGAACGCCGCCTTCCGCGCCATTGAAGACGCGAACATGAAGCTGCGTGGCGTGTTTCAGGATGTCGATTTCAACAACAAGGAGCGCTTTCCGGATGCCATGCTGGAAAAGCTGCTGCAGCATTTCGAGACCTATCGCCTGCGGAACTCCGATGTCGAGCCGGATGTGCTGGGCCAGGCCTATGAATATCTGATCGCGCAGTTTGCTGATGATGCCGGCAAGAAGGGTGGCGAGTTCTATACGCCGAAGATGGTCGTGCGGCTGATCGTTGAGTGCCTGAAGCCGGAAGAAGGCATGTCGATCTATGACCCTACCTGCGGCTCAGGCGGCATGCTGCTTGAGGCCGTGCATCATCTGGAGCGGCAGGGCAACAACCCGAAAAGCCTGTCGCTGTTCGGCCAGGAGCGCAACCTCAACACCTGGGCCATCTGCCAGATGAACCTGTTCCTGCATGATATCGACGATGCGCAGGTGGCGCGCGGCGACACACTGCTGGAGCCGAAACATCTCACCGGCGACAACGTGAAGGCCATCCGCACATTTGACCGGGTGCTGGCTAACCCGCCGTTTTCGCTGAAAAGCTGGGGCCATGATGTCTGGTCGAAGGGTGATGCCTATGGCCGCGACCGCTACGGCTGCCCGCCGAAATCCTACGGCGACCTCGCCTTCGTGCAGCATATGGTGGCGAGCCTGAAGGAAGACGGTGTCTGCGGCGTCGTGCTGCCGCATGGCGTGTTGTTTCGCGGCGGGGCCGAGGGCAAGATCCGAGAGGGGCTGATCAAAGACGATCTGATCGAGGCCGTCATCGGTCTGGCTCCCAACCTATTTTATGGCGCAGGCATCCCGGCCTGTATCCTGATCCTGCGCAAACAGAAGCCCTCGTCCCGCAAGGGACAGATCCTGATCGTCAACGGTGCTGCACATTTTGTGGAAGGCAAGGCGCAGAACCATTTGTCAGAGGCCAATGTCGCGACGTTGGCGAAAGCCTATGACAACTTTGCCGATGCCGAACGACTGGCGCGGGTGGTCCCGGTCAGCGAGATCGAAGCGAATGATTTCAACCTCAATATCAGCCGCTATGTGCATCTGGGCGAAGAGGCGGTCGAGGTCGATGTCGCGGCGGAAGTGGAAAAGCTGGTCGAGCTTCAGGCCGAGCGGGATGCAGCGGAAGCGCGGATGATGGGCTTTCTGCGGGAGCTTGGTTATGTCGCCTGATGGATGGAACCGCTGCAGAATAGGCGACATCTTCACCGTCGCGAGAGGCGGATCACCACGTCCGATTGACGCATATCTTACCGATGATCCAGAAGGGATAAACTGGGTAAAAATCGGGGATGCGACTGCTAGCGGAAAATTCATTCGCACGACAAAGGAGAGGATTAAGCCAGAGGGCTTGTCCAAGACCAGAAGGGTAATACCTGGAGACTTCATTCTTTCGAATTCTATGAGTTTTGGTCGTCCTTACATCATGGCGATAGACGGCTGCATACATGACGGTTGGCTTCTCCTTCGCCCTAACGATGAAAATAGTATCGATCGCGAGTTCTATTTTTACCTGCTGGGCTCAGATATTTTGCAGCAGCTTTTTTCTACCCAGGCTGCGGGCTCAGCGGTTCGCAATCTGAACATCGACTTGGTCGCAGCAGTCGAAGTGCAGGTTCCCCCGCTCGACGAACAACGCCGGATCGCCGAAATTCTGTCCAGCGTCGATGAGGCCATTGCGGCAACACGGGCGGTGATCGAGCAGACCATAAAGGTTAAGCAGGGCGTGCTGGAACGCCTGCTCACCAAAGGCATCGACCACACGCGCTTCAAGCAGACGGAGATCGGAGAGATTCCGGAGGAGTGGCCACTGACCAACGCCGACGACGTCTGCACCCAGATCAGTGTCGGGATCGTTATTAAGCCGTCTCAATACTATGTCGAGAGCGGGGTTCGCTGCTTCCGTTCTGCCAATGTCCGTGAAGGCTTCGTGGAGGATGCTGACTGGGTTTACATCAGTGAAGAGGGCAATCGCGTAAACCAGAAATCAGTCCTTCGGGCCGGAGACGTTCTTGTTGTTCGAACCGGTTACCCAGGAACCTCTTGTGTGGTGCCACCGAGATATGACGGAGCCAACTGTATTGACATCATCTTCGCACGACCAAAGATCGAACTGGTAGATCCCTACTTCCTCTCAACGTTCATCAACAGTGCAAGTGGAAAGACCCAGGTTTTGAAGGCAGAGGGAGGCTTGGCGCAGAAGCACTTTAATGTGGGGGCAATGAAGCAGATGAAATTGCCGCTGCCGCCGCTGCATGAGCAACACGAGATCGTGGCGCATATCCAAGAATTTGCGAGCACGGAGGCTGCCCTCGAGCGGATCTTGGAACAGCGGTTGCGGTTAAAATCAGCCCTGATGTCCGACCTCCTCACCGGCCGCAAGCGCGTCACCGACGCCCTGCCCATGGCAGCGGAGTAAGCGCCCATGAGCCAAGGCCCCGAATGGCAGTTTGCCGAGCGCCCGACCATCGAGCATCTGAAGGCCATGGACTATGGCTTCGTGGCGGCGGCGGAGCATGCCAGTTTGCGCGAGGGCGAGAACCAGGTTCTGTTTCGCCCGCAGTTGATCGAGGCGCTGATGCGCATCAACGGGATCGACCGCCCGTCTGCCGAAGCCGCCTATGGCGAGCTTGCCGCGATCAGCGACAACGAGGCTTGGCTGAAGGTGCTGCGCGGCGATTATGCCCGCAAGGTGACCGGCCAGGAAACGCGCCAGACGCTGCGCGTGATCGATTTTCTTAATCCCGGCAACAACCTATATGTCGTAACACATCAGCTCAGGGTGAAAGCTGAGAACACGCGCAAGCCCGATGTTGTGGTCTATGTGAACGGTATTCCGCTCGTCGTCATCGAGGCGAAAAGCCCGTTGAATGTGAAGGACAAGACCGGCGAGGCCTTTGAGCAGATCCGGCAATATGAGCGGGACATTCCGCGCCTGTTCTTCTCCAATGTCTTCAACATCGTCACCGACGGCGCGCTGGTGCTCTATGGCGCGACAGGCTCCGGCTCGAAATACTTTGCCGAGTGGCGCGACCCTTGGCCGAAACGGGATGTCGATTTTCCCGACACGCTTGCCAAGGGCCTCTGGTGCCTGCTGGAGCCGAGCCGGCTGTTGGATCTGATCGCGCATTATGTGGTGTTCGAAAAGACCGAGACCGGCACGATCAAGAAAATTTGCCGCTACCAGCAGTTCCGCGCCGTCAATCGCATCGTCGAGCGCGTCATCGAGGGCAAGCACCGGCAGGGGCTGATCTGGCACACACAGGGCAGCGGCAAATCGCTGACCATGGTGTTTGCCGCACTGAAGCTAAAGACGCACCGGACGATCCAGTCCGAGGCACTGACCAACCCGAACATTCTGGTGCTGACGGACCGGGTGGATCTGCATTCCCAGATCAGCGGCACCTTCGTCGCCTGCGGGCTGCCGAACCCGACGGCGATCGAGAGCATCAAGGATCTGCATGCGCTGATCCGCAGCGGCAAGGACGGGAACACGGCGCTTTCCACCATCTTCAAGTTCCAGGGCTCGAAGGAGGCGATTGCCAATTCGGAAAACTGGATCGTGATGGTGGACGAGGCCCACCGGACCCAGGAGAAGGATCTCGGCGCCTATCTCCGCGCCACGCTGCCTAACGCCCGCTTCTTCGGTTTCACCGGCACGCCGGTGAAGAAGGACGACAAGAACACCTACGAGAATTTCGGTGTGCCCGGAGAAGGCTATCTCGACAAATACGGCATCGACGACGCCGTGGCCGATGGTGCGACCGTGCCAATCTACTATACCGGCCGCAAGACCGACTGGCATATCGACGAGGCGAAGATCGACATCCTGTTCGACACCTGGTTCGCCGAACTGGACGACGACAAGCTCAACGAGATCAAGAAGCGCTGGGTGCAGATCGAGGATCTGGTCAAGCATCCGCGCCGCATCGAGCTGATCGCCTATGATATCTGGACGCATTTCAAGCAGTATGCCCGGCCTGATGGATTCAAGGCCCAGATCGTCGCCATCGATCGCGAGGCGGTGATCGTCTACAAGCAGGCACTGACCAAAGTGATTGCCGAGGAACTTATGGCCGAGGGCATGGAGCCCGTCGAGGCGCTCGCCCGCGCCGATGCCATGTCGGCCTGCGTCTATTCGATCAACCAGGAAGACAGCAAGCCGAGCGAGGACGCCCACAAGCAGGCGATCCGCATCGAACTGAAGGCACACTACCTGGATGCCGAAGCCGAGAAGCTGGCGAAGAAGGCCTTTGGCCGCAAAGGTGATGATCCGCAGTTCCTGATCGTCTGCGACAAGCTGCTGACCGGCTTCGACTGCCCCATCGAAAGTGTCATGTATCTCGACAAGCCGCTCAAGGAACATGGCCTGCTGCAAGCGATCGCCCGCACCAACCGCGTCTCTGACTCTAGGAAGCGCAACGGATTGATTGTCGATTACATCGGTGTTTCCGGTCACCTGGAAGAGGCGCTCTCTTCCTACCGCGCCGATGACGTGAAGAACGCCATGCGCGACCTGGACGACCTGCGCAACCAACTAAGGGCAGCTCACTCTGCCATCGCCGCGTTGATGAAGCCGCTGAAACGCAAGGCGAGCGACAAGGACGCGCTGAAGGCGGAATATGATGCCTTCGTGAAGCTGCTGGGCACCGAGGACAAGTGGTTCGATTTCAAGGCGAAGGCACGCAGCTTCATCGCGCTCTATGAAACGTTGAGCCCGGACCCAAGCGTTCTTGAGTTTACCGCTGATCTAAAGTGGGTCGCTAACTTCCTGCTTTATGGCACCCAGCACTTCGAGAAGCGCCAGGCCTTCGACCAGATGAACTACAGCGAGAAGATCCGCGAGATGCTGGAGAAGCATCTGGAGGCAACGGGTCTGAGTGTCACCGTCAAGCTGCGCCACATCACCGACCCGGAGTTCTGGGAGGATTTCGATCCCGAGGGCAAGACCGAGGAAGACCTGATGACGGCCGCGATCCGCAAGACGACGGAGCTGCGCAAGACCGTCACCGAGCGCATCGACGACAGTCCACATCAATACGGCAAGTTCTCCGAGCGCCTTCGCCAGCTCTTAGAAAAGCTGGAAAGCGCGCAGCTCTCTTGGGGCGAGAAGCTGAAGGCCGCCGAAGAGCTGGCGAAGGATATCACCGCCGAGGACGCCGCCCATGTCGAGGCGGGCCTCTCTCCCGGCGCCTATGGCATCCTGCAGATCCTCAACGGCTTTGCCTCGGGGCCGGAGGGCGAGGATCTGGCAACCCGGCTGGAAGGCCTCTACACCGACCCAGTGACCGCGCCCGTCGGCTGGTGGCAGAAGGATGGCCTCCGCAAGAGCCTGCGCCAGCAGGTGCGTTCCATGGCGCATCTGGCCGGCCTTACCCAGCTTAGGGAGATCCCGGAAGAGGTCGAGGCCTACGCGCTCAAGCATTTCGCGGGGCAGTGAGATGGCCGTCTATCGCATCGGCGAGCGGCAGATCGAATACACCTTGCGGCGCTCGCCCAGGGCCCGAAAGGCGAGCCTCAGCGTCACGCCGCAGTCATTCGAGCTGTTGGTGCCGGAGGGAGCTACCGACAATCAGATCAACGCCGTGTTGGACCGTCGGCGCGCCTGGATCATCGAGACCGTGCAGCACATGCAGGAACGCGCAAAGGCCCAAACGCGCGTCTACCAGTTCGTGACCGGCGCCAAGATCCCCTATCGTGGCCGGATGACCAAGCTTTCCATTGAGCCCTTCGACGGATCTCTGGTTGAGATCAACTTTCGCAACGGCTTCCAGATCCGCAGGCCGCGCGATCTTTCGCCTGAGTCGTCTGATGCGATCATCGAGAGCACGCTAAGACTGTGGCTAAAACGTCGAGTGCGCGATGACGCTCGTGACTTCGTCCGTCGGCTCGGCGCGCGACATGGGCTCAAACCCCGCGGCGTGCAGATCAAGGATCAGAAGCACATGTGGGGTAGCTGCGGCTTGGACCGGCAGATCAACCTCAACTGGCACCTCATCTTCGCGCCGAAGCCGGTTCTGGAATACGCGGTCGTTCACGAGATGTGCCATCTGAAGCACCGCAACCACGAGCCGGAATTCTGGGACCTGGTGGCGCGCGTTCAGCCCGATTGGAAGGAGCGCAAGGACTGGCTCGACAAAAACGAGCATTTGCTGGGGTGGGAGAGGGTGGAAGCGTCGGTTTAACGAGCGATGCATTTTTTGACTCAAGGAAGCTCACTGGCTGGTTCGGCGATACTAAACGTCGCTTCGCAGCTCTCGCCGTGCCAAACGCGTCAGCGAGTCTCCTGGTCGATTTGCAGCTCCTGTCATCCCGCCTGGCTTTCCAGAACCTTCAGTTGCGGGAAATCTCAGCCAAAGGCGCGCGCAGCGCCGCCTCTAGCTTCTGGACATGCACGGACAACCACATCGCCATCTGGGGCCACATTTCGCGATCAAGTCCATCGAACGTTTGGTCATAGGCGATGAGGCTGCTCTTGAGGTGATCCGAGCGACGCCAGTCCAGCGCAGCCCCAAAGTCCTTTTCGATTTTTTCTTTTTGCGCGTAGAGCCGATCGAACATCCGCTTGTTTACCTCTCCGCTGCTCTTACCCATCGCCAGCTGAACCCTCACACCATCCTGCAAGTAGAGGATCTGAAACGGGCAGCCTCCGACCCCAGACCCTCCGCTAAGCCAGTTATCGTTGCCAGGACTGACGTTGGCGAACATCGACACTCCGTCCGTGCGCATCTGGTCCAGAGCCAGATCCCAGAACTCACGGCGTAAAATGTGGCGCCGTTTTTGCCCCGCGATCGACGTCGTCTCTTCTACTTCTTTCGAAGCGATGCCGATCATATAGTCCTCGGCCTCCGGAGGAGGGATAATCTGCTGCAGGTCGAGGAACAGTTCGTCGCCGAAACCGAATGGCGTCACGCGGAAGCATTGCACCGCAATTCCGCGGCCTATTAGCCATAGCGCCGTCGCGGTCACCTCACGTCTGAAGTTTGCGGCTACAAACATAATCCGCTGGCCGTTGCCGGGATTCAGCACGGCTTCGTTCTGATCCTCGACCTCCATGAAGTCGCAGATTGCCTGCAGGGCATTTCCGCCGCCGCAATAGCGGTCAAGGTATTGTTGGTGAATGTCGACGATCTGAGTCTTCTTTAGACCGGACGTATAGGCGGCATATTTTAGCGCCTGCCAGGTTACGTCGCGGCCTGAATCGTCCAGCTTGTTTTCGATTACCACTAGGTTGCCAGTCTTATCGAGTGCCAACAAATCAAGACGTTCGCGCGTCTCGTCGAAGCCATCGAATTCCTTCTGCAAGATCAGCAGATCCTCGCCCAGAGCATCGGGCTGGTGAACCAGCCACTCCTGCAGATGGTCACGTTCCCGGAGAGCCAAATCGCCGAAGCGCTTCTGGGCTAGACGGAAGATGCGGTTTTGCGTGCGATCGACACGAAACATCAGTCGGCCTTCTCGAAGGTGGATACATAACGGTCATTGAACATCTTATGCGGAAGTAAACATTTCTTCTCTAGGCCCATCGTGCCGCGAGGCACGGCGGGAATAGCATCAGACACACAATATCGATGAGGCAACCAGCATCTACGCTGGTGAGGAAATGCACACTAGCATACTGGATGCGCATAGGTTCGCGAACGGGCCATTCTGCAGGGCTCGTTGGCCATCCAGTCTGTGATTCGAATGTGAAATGTCCACTATCTGACCGGCGCTTCACGTAGAAGGCGAGCCAGAGTTTTTGGGTGAACCTTATATCTTGCCGCGACATCGACGACGGCCTCCATGTCGGTCTCGATTGCGCGCCTGGCAGCTTCAGTCTGAATATCGGTCATTGAGGGGCGACGTCCAATGCGAGATCCTCGCGCTCTTGCAGCCTCCATGCCCGCCTTGGTTCGCTCGCTGATGATGGCTCTCTCAAATTCTGCCATCGCGGCCATCATATGAAAAACCAACCTTCCGCCCGAGGACGACGTATCGATGCTCTCGGTCAGCGATCGGAAATCACAGCCCCGCTTCGATAGCCCGTTCACCGTTTGAATTAGGTCGACAAGAGATCGTCCAAGCCGGTCGAGTCGCCAAACGACGAGCATGTCACCCCGCTTGATTCTCCTGAGAGCCTTGAGAAGGCCAGGACGCTGGAAGTCGGCACCGGACAATCCGTGATCGGTGAATATCTCCGTGCAGCCAGCCGCCTTCAACGCGGCGATCTGCATATCGAGGTTCTGCTCGACTGTTGATACACGGGCATAACCGACTAGCTTCATCCCCAACATCCTTACGCTCCGATGGCTGCTAAGCAATTGACATAAAGGAAGGATTTCGCTCTGTCGGTCATTAAATGGCGCTTCTCCGGAAGCCCTTGAAACCATAGGATGCGTCCGGATCAGCAGTTACAGCTGACCTCTATCGGACAAAGGTTCCCTTTCGCTCTCGGTCGATCTTGACGGACCTGAAAACCATGGACCTTACGTTGATCATCTTTTCGACGGGACTCATCTTTGGTGGCGCGTGTGCGATCTTAGCTGCCAACAAGAACCGCGATCCTTTCGGCTGGTTCGCCCTCGGATTTTTCTTCAGCCTGGTATCTCTGATTGTCATTGCAGCGTTGTCGCCGGGAGAACAAGAGCGACGTCAAGGGTCACAAGGAGGGAACGATCTCGCTGCCAACCCAGAGGATCCGGAGCGACCCTGGCTTGGTTAGGCCGCTCCAGCTTCTTTTACTCTCACCGAGCAGGCTTATCGCAAGACTCCCTCAGCAAGGCATGCACCCATCGCGCTCCTACAGGCGGCAGGCGACCATCTTCTCCCGCCAACTTTCTATTCACCAAGCGGGCAACGTCACCGTAGCTACGCTCATGACGGAACCAAGTGAGGTATTCATGGCCGCAGAGCCTCCGCATTTCAGCATCGTAACGGCACGGGAAGGGTTCCGGATCACATTCAAGAACTTCGCAGAGCCGCTGGAGTGAGATTTCGGCTTCATCGCGCACGCCGGCGCCAGAGCCGTCCTTCGTGGCTACATAGTATTCGAAGCGGTTGCGGAAGAACCGGCGCGTATCAATAATTTCCATTTTAGTTCTCTTGGTTGCGTATGATTAGAAACGAGGAACCGGAACAAATCCAGTTCCCTAATATGTCCTCCAGAAAATCTCTGATCTGGGAGAGATTCGTCGTAACCGCTCTCTATGTTAATTCTATTCTCTAAATAGAAGTTCATATAGAGAGCGGTTACACTTCCGGTTATTCAGTCACTTTCAGAGTCTGATGACCCGGCCGGGAGAGGCTTCGTCTTACTGCGGCACTTCTGAGTATTTAACCGCTTGCGCGCGCGGTCAGCACTCAATACGGGTGAGCCCGACCCGGTCGTGCGAATAGTAATCTCGATCGCTTCGGCAGCCGCCGTCTTGCAATGATCTACCAGTGCGCAGGTGTCGCAGGGAGCGCGGGTCTCATTGATGGTTTCAGCAACAGCAAAGCAGCTGGGGAGCAAATCCGCCTTGTCGAGCTTGGTGACCGGCCGAACTTCCCAAGCACGGTCTTCTGCTTCAGCCCGCGCCCGACGCTCAATTTCAGAGCGGTCTGCGTCCACCGGCGCCAAAGAAAGCACCTGCTCCAACGTCAGATGGCGCTTGACGAAAACCCAATCTGCAATCTGCTCATTCAGCATACGATATTGATGCCGCATCTCCGACAAGATCAGATCACGGAAATGCCTCTGAGCCGGGAGACCGAGATCATTCTCAATCCGGTAATGCGGCATGTCGGCCACAGTGCGCATGCGACGCGGAAGCAGATCCTCGACGGCGTCGTCAAAGACCGCCCACCATGCTTCGCCATTCTTAGGCGACGCATGTAACTGATGCGGAAGCATCGTCCAGTAGCGCTTCCGACGAGAAGAAAAATCAAAGCTGAAGTCGATCAGCAGATCGTAAGGGACGAAAATTGCGTCAGTGCGCGCCCGTGCCCGCCACAAGGCGGTGAACCACGCAACGCGCGCAGTGGGCACGCCGCTCCTGATGCCGGACACCGTTTCAGAAAGCTCCCGGTCGACATGCCGCCGCACGTAGCCACGAAGTCCTGCAATATAATAGCGGGCGAAGGCCATAGTTGCCTCGATAGGCGACATGAAGCGGTAGTCGAACCACCGCGTCATCATAAGCTGGCTCTCGTCCTGCCAGTCCTTGGGATGCAGGATCGTCCTCATCCGCACGACATCTTCAATGCGCTCAGCAAGCTTTGCCTGGTCCATAAGCATAGGTTCTCCTTCGGGCGACGGTTGTCGTCCGGCAATTGGTTGTTGGATGTTGGCGAGCGCTTGCCTATTTGCGGTTATAGCGAGATCGGCGTCGGGCCGCACAAATCGCAGAAGAAATTTCTCAAGCCATATCCCATGCGTTGACTCGGGGATTCGCCGTGGCGCAATCCGTCGCTCGAAACGACGGATTACGAGGCATTGTCTTCGGCGCTTGCCAACGAGCTCCTATGTCGATCTTGGCTGAGGAGGATAGGTCGGTCGGTTCGTCGCCACCACGGAAAGCATCCCCATCAAGCAGCTTGCTTATTTCTAGGACTTCGACGTGCGGCTGCATGCGGGAGTAGCCCGGCAACAGTCACCACTTCGTCTAGGCACGGGAGGCTAGTCGGCACCGAATTGATGTGGAGAGAAAGACATCGCGCTTCCGCTCATCGTCCGTTTGTTGCACGGGCGCGAGGCGATCTGAATACAGTGAGGTCGAGCAGGCTAAGATCGTTGGCGCAAACGGACCAGGCGCTGTGCCCTCGATCAATCTACCAGCACGAGGCCCAGGCATGCCCGGAAATGTTTTCGGCGCTGGCAATCAAGGTGTCCCAAGCTGAATGAATAAATCCGGAAGGAATCGACCGCGACATCCCACAAATCCGGTGCGTGCCGGTGCTTGTGGTAAGACCACGCTACGATCCATGCAACCGTGACGCGTCGGGTGACCTTGACATCGGCGTCAAAATCCATCGATTTCCGGCGTTTTGTCAAGAAACGGGAAAGATTCTGACAAGGTCGGAGCAGGTTTTGCAGGATTTTTGAGGTTTTACGACAAGGTCGCCAACAACCATAGATTGGTTGTTGTCAACGTCTGGAGTCACTGACCTTGTCATAAAGGCGTTCTCGAAGAGGAAAATGTAAAGGTGCGCGGTAACTCGCGACAAGTTAACCTAGACGGGCAACGAGATCATCAGCGCTCAAATGCGTATAGCGCTTCAGCATCCGCAGCTCCTTGTGACCGGAGATGCTACTGACCTCGATCACGTTCAGCCCTCGCTCGAACAAGCGGCTCACGCCTTCGTGTCGTAGATCGTGGAAGCGCAGTCCCTTGATATCGACACGTATCAGAAGGCGGCGCCAGACTTGCTCGAGGGATCCTGCGTTCATCGGGAAAACGAGAAGCTGATCAACATCCGCTTGAGCCCGCCATTCTGTCAGCGCGTCAAATGCTCGTTGAGACATGGGCACATCACGGCTAGTGCCATTCTTAGTCTGCGAGAGCGAGATCACCCGGCGATTGTGCGAGATGTCACTCCAGCGCAGCCCCAGGATTTCACCGCGACGCATCCCGGTCTCGATGGCCACGACAAGCAACGTCCTGAAAAATGAGATTTTCCCGCCAGCACAACCATCGAGAAGCCGTTGCTCCTCGTCACCTGTCAGGCGTCGGCTGCGTTCATTCCGTATGACCGGACGACGAACCAGCTTAACGACGTTCTTCGCCAGCGGCATTCCCCAATCGCGGGTAGCGACCTCGAGAACATGGCTCAATATCGCCATCTCTCGAACAGTCGTAGAGGGAGCTACCGATCGAAGCCGCTCGTCGCGAAACGATGCGATGTCTTGCTGGCTGAGGCCTATCAACGTTCGGTGTGAGAGATCATGGCGACGAAGCACGTCGATCCGCTGATCTTCCTGGACCGCGCCGCGCTTTGTCGGCGTGATTTCGCGTTGGTAGCGCTCAAGGAGAGCGCCTAGCGTCGTGCTCTCGAGGATCTTTGTATCCGGTGCCGCGCCAAACCGATCGACCTGACTCTCAAGATCCCGTGCCCACTTCTCTGCGTCGGCTTTGTTGTCAAAGCTCTTCGCCCGCGGCTTCATACCGCGACGACGGACCTGTGCTTGCCAGCGTCCTCTGAGTTTTCTGATCGTTGCCATGGTGACCTCCAGACGGTGTTGAAGGCCACGCGTAGGATGCCCCAGGAGGGGTGCCAAGGATTATCCCCCGCACCAACCATTATGACGTCGCTGTCTCGGCAGCGGGTTACTCGAGCTAACATTTCACCTTTATTTTTCACGCCGCACGTGGTTGATTCACGGCTAGAACAAATCGCTACGTCATTTCACCGTCGAGTATCAATCTGATGAGTCTACAGCATTCCGAAACGGACTCCGTCGTAGAGGCATACGATAAAAAGGTAGCTGAGTGGGTTTACAAGTTTCTTGTAGAATCTGACGAGCCGGAAAAGCCAGTGCTTTTATCGAAGCTTGGCGGACGTATCGCGAAGGAATTCGGCAAACCTATAAGATTACTCCTTGGTAGGAGCACTACATTATCGCAGGTCTTGTCTGAACATCTTGAGGGAAAGGTAGGATTTATCGGCACTCAGGGCACTCTTGCCGTGTTTGTTGACGAGTCAGCTACTGCACGTCGCGACGAGCCGTTGCCCCGCCTAGACAAAGTTCTATGGGCAGCGTTTTTCAGACCTATCAAGGAAGGCGACAGGCGGTTCATACGACTTACGCCTGAAGTCTATTTTTGGGACGGCCCCGAGGACTCAGCGGCGCCGTCGCCCGGATGGGAAGAAATCGAGCCTCATCGCATTCCCGCCGCAGAGCTGGCGCTTCCACAGCGTAATCGTGCCGCCTATAGCGCGATAGAAGAGTGGTTCAAGCTTAGGGGGTATATTCTCGAAGACCACATTCAGAGAGAAGATCGCTCTCGGACACGTGGGCCTTCTGATCCCGCGCCGGCGAGCAAGATAGCTCCGTCTACCCCGAATGTAATGGAACCCAGAGGGATTGATGCGTTACGACATCTGGTATCTTCTATACCGGAGAAAGAACGGAAGAATTATAGCATTTCCCTAGATCTCCTGGCCGCCTTGGTGCTGTAGTAGTCATCAATGGCAAATACAGCGGTTATTTTAGCGGGAGTTCCAAGCGCAATTCACAGTGCTGTGCTTGCGGGTTTGCGTGCCCATTACTCCACCGGCTACGTCTTCCGTGTGGCATCATCACGACTTCATAAGGATGATAAAGCCCACTATGGCGATGAGGAAGTCGAGTCGATTCTGGACGCTTGCCGCGATGCTGTGTTTGGAGAGAAGAAGCGACCTAGCAGCTTCTGCAGAAATCCCACTCAGCACTGCCAGCTAAATCATTCAGGAGGTAAACGCTGCTCTCTGGCCGACGGACAGACCTGCAGCTTGTTGAAACCGGATCATATTATTCTCCTTTATCAGCCAGGGGAGAATATCAAAAAATTACAGGAGGCTTTGCACTACTCGCCGTTAGCCGTCTCTCTCGGCGAGCAGTGCTATGGTAGAGCCGGTCGAACCGTGGCATCAGCAATTGATGCTATCAGTAAGGGGCGCGCAGCAATAGCTCACTTGAGGGATCATATGACCTCATTGAATTCCCCATATCTTCTTCCTCCCATTAATTATGGGATGGGAATCGAAAAGCTCTTCAAAATCGATTTTGACATCGAAAAGCAGCAGAAAAAGGTAAAATCATTTAGAGTAGATCGGTTTGCAGACCGCGCCTACAAAGCAAAGGGAGACTTGCGATTTACCCCGTCTTCCGCAGAAATCCAGCATGGGGCAGCGGGTCCGCAAGATCGAGCTGATATCGCCTTGACCCGCCATTTTCGACTGGGCTGCACCTACGAAGACAAATTCCACTTCGATGTCACTCGAGCTGACGGACACGTCCACAAAGGTCGAACGACGCTATTTTGCCGGCTTAACGGAATCTGGAAGCCGGAAAAGATAAACGCGAATCTACTTATTGATGATTGCATGAGAGGAAACGGTTAAAGCCCCGTAGCTGTTAAGCTCGAGGCTTTCCGAATTTCGTGAGAGTTGATGACGATTTTTCAGACTTACGTCTGGTGCCTAGTCTACTTAATCCCCAGGCCTGTAGGATGAAGCATCTATGAATGACATTTCGCTTACCGTCCCTCTCAGAACAAGCCAAAGCTCAGCTATGGCTCAGTTCAAGACGGTAAACGTGAGGTCCACTTCGTCGAGTCGACTCATTAAATGGACAAGGCCGCCAGCATTGTCAAGTGATATTCGCAGAATATGGCGACCTACTCGGACGTGGCTCAAACGTGCCTAATACTTGTTGAAGAAGGGCGCAGCCTATCCGGTTCGAAGGGCCATCTAACCGGCAAACCACTATAAGCTAAGGTTCATAATGGCGGAGAGGGTGGGATTCGAACCCACGGTGCCCTCGCAGGCACGCCGCATTTCGAGTGCGGTGCTTTCGACCACTCAGCCACCTCTCCGCTTAAGACGTGATGACGCGTTGGTCAGCGCGGGCGTTCTCATAGCGGGCAAACATGGGGCTGGCAAGGGGCGAATATCAAGTCTTTACATCCTTTCGTCTTGACAGTTTTTTGCCGCTCGCGTATGTCCGCTCGCGATCAGGCGTGGAAAAGTATCCATGCCTCTTTGTTTGTGTGGAGGTTGTTGGAACAGCCACGCGAATTCCACCGGCAGCAAGTTCCAGAAGATCGTCTCTTTCGAAACCCTGCTAGAGCCCGACTGATAAAAAGACGGCCGCCTTGTAAGTAAGGCAGAGCCGGAACGAACATGAAAGGATAAAAAATGTTCGCAGTCATCAAGACCGGCGGTAAACAGTACCGCGTGGCAGCCAACGACGTGCTCACCATCGAAAAGCTGGAAGCCGAAGCTGGTTCTGTCGTAGAATTCAATGAAATCCTGGTTGTCGGCGTTGGTGCCGATGCCAAGTTCGGCGCTCCCTTTGTTGCGGGTGCGACGGTCAAGGCCGAAGTGGTCGAGCATAATCGCGGCAAGAAGGTTCTTTCCTTCAAGAAGCGTCG
Organism: Neorhizobium sp. T25_13; assembly: GCF_002968675.1. Classification (NCBI taxonomy): domain Bacteria; kingdom Pseudomonadati; phylum Pseudomonadota; class Alphaproteobacteria; order Hyphomicrobiales; family Rhizobiaceae; genus Neorhizobium; species Neorhizobium sp. T25_13. The sequence goes on along the minus strand of NZ_PVBI01000010.1, from coordinate 127,169 downwards.
CCGTCAGAATTCCAAGCGGATTCGCGGCCATCGCCAGCATCACACGGTCGTCCGCATCACGGACATCTTGGCTTAACAACGGGTTTCGAAGGGTAAAGGAGAACTCCAATGGCACATAAAAAAGCTGGCGGTTCGTCGCGCAACGGTCGCGATTCGAATTCCAAGCGCCTTGGCGTGAAGAAGTTCGGCGGCGAAGCCGTCATTCCGGGCAACATTATCGTACGCCAGCGCGGCACGCAGTGGCATCCGGGCGCCAATGTCGGCCTCGGCAAGGACCACACGATTTTTGCGCTTACTGAAGGCAATGTGAATTACCGAACCAAGGCCAATGGTCGTGTGTTCGTGTCCGTAATGCCGAAAGCCGAAGCAGCAGAATAAAGCCGGCAAGCGTTTTAAGCAGCCGGTGTCACATCGACCCGGCTGAACGCCCAAAGGTTCAGTCAGAAAAAAGGGAAGATGGGACACCACCATCTTCCCTTTTTCTTTGCCCCAACAGGAGGACTGAACATGCAAGGCGAATTACTAAGGGCGAGCCAATCCCGGCCGCCAGAGGATCGGTTAAGACCCGACCGGTCGAGAAGCGATTGCCCCGTCTTACTGTCGCAGAGGTTAGTTCTGCGCACGCCCCACGAAGAAGACATCGACGCACTTGCCCATCTCGCCAACAATGCGAATATCGCGACCATGGTGTCGCGTATGCCGCATCCCTATACGGCTAAAGACGCAGCCGATTTCGTGCGACGCACGAAGGCCGGCGAGATTGGCAAATGCGTCTACGCCATCACGCGAGGAGACAACGGCGCCTTTCTCGGTTGCTGCGCGCTTGAACCGCAACAGGACGAGAGAACGCTCGAGCTCGGCTATTGGCTTGGCGAACCCCATTGGAACAGAGGTTACGCCACGGAAGCCGCCCATGCCCTGATCGACATGGCCTTCCGCACCCGCAACAACATCGACCATATCGATGCCCGCTGCCGGGTAACCAACATCGCCTCCCGGCGGGTGATCCAGAAATGCGGTTTCCAGTTCCAGGGCACCGGCATGATCGATTGCCTGGCGCTTGGCGGCATGGTCGCCGTCGAGTGGTTCCGGCTCGACCGCAAGACCTGGATGTCCTTGAGAAGCTGGGGAGAACTGCGATGAACGCCGCCGTCCTCCAGAAGACCGGCTCGACTGTCACGATGCCCGGCCCCTGCCCGGTCATCACCACGGAAAGGCTGGTTCTTCGCCCGCACAAGATCACCGATGCGACGGCGATTGCCGAATCGCTTGGCGATTTCAAGGTCGCCCGCATGCTGGCAAGGGTGCCGCAGCCCTATGACCGCCAGGACGCGCTGGATTGGCTCGTCCCGCATGCATCCGGCATCCTGCCGGACTGGACGTTGGCGATCACCACCGGTGACGACACCCATATCGGCGCCGTCTGCCTGGAGCTGAGACGCGGTCAATGGCGTCTAGGCTACTGGCTGAACCGGCTCTACTGGGATCGGGGTTACATGACGGAAGCTGTGGCCGGGACGCTGGAACGTTTCTTCCGGCGGATGCCGGAAGCGCAGGTCTTTTCCGGCGCCTTCGCGGATAATCTGGCCTCGCTGAACGTCCAGAAGAAGCTCGGCTTCACAATCGTCGATGCGAACCAGCTCTTCAGCCTGTCCCGCAACCGCCTGGTCCCGCATATCGAGACCATGCTTTTGCCCGAGGATTTCCGGCGGCCGGCCCGACCGTGACGCTCAGGTAACAAAGGTCCGGCGAAGGAAACTCCGCCGGATCATTCACTCGACCTCGACCCAGACCGGGAAATGGTCGGAACCAGGCGCCTCATTGTCGATCCAGGCGTTTTTCAGCCGCGGCACCAGCCCGGCATTCACGAAGCAATGATCGAGATGCATCTTTATCGGCCCGTCGCCCGGCGGCTTCGCCCAGGTATAGGTCTCCGGCGTCACCGATCCAAGGCGGTCCAGCACGTCGACGGGTTCGTTGGCGCGCAGGATGCGGCCGTAATAACGGTCCCGCTGGCCGGCCAGGGCGATATATTCCGTCGATTCCGGCTCCATGTTGAAATCGCCCATCAGCAGGAAATCCTCCGGCAGCGGCAGATCGGGGAAACCCTCTTCGGCGCCGCCGGTGAGCGAACCGCCCTCGGAGACGAAGTTCAGCACCCGCTCCTTGAGATAACGGATCTGGCCGAGCCGTTCATCGGCAGAGACATGATCGAGATGGACGGAATAGACCCGAAGCGGCCCGCCGGGTGCAACGATGACCGCTTCCAGCGCGCCGCGCTGCAGGTTGAGCATCTCGACGGTGCGGCTGCGGGGCAGCAGAAGATGGCGGGTGGCAAGGATCGGCCAGCGCGACAGGATCATGTTGCCGAACTGGGAGCGGCGCTCGATGCGGCGGCCGTTCTCGACCGAGATGTCGAGCAGCAGGTCGCAAGGTGCGCCATAGACATGAAAATGGTCCGGAAACAGATCCGAGAAGCGGGCGACAAGATCCACATGGCCATTCCTGGGGAAACCGCGGGTCACTTCCTGAAGCGCGATCACATCCGCTCCCTCGATACTCGCGGCGATGCGTTCGGGATCGAACACGCCATCCATGCCGACCCCGTATTGAATGTTATAGCTGACGAACTTCATGATATTCTTTGACCTCCGCCCCAACCGACGATATCGAAACCCCTATCGACATGCACTGAGCGCCCTACCTGAAGCGACAGGCATCCCGACTAACACAAGACTGACGGCGACAAGATGAAATTTCTCGACGAGGCAAAAGTCTATATCCGCTCCGGCGACGGCGGCGCGGGCGCGGTCTCGTTCCGGCGGGAAAAGTTCGTCGAGTTCGGCGGACCCGATGGCGGTGACGGCGGGCGTGGCGGCGACGTCTGGGTGGAGGCCGTCAACGGCCTCAACACCCTGATCGATTTCCGCTTCCAGCAGCATTTCAAGGGCCAGACCGGCACCCACGGCATGGGCCGCAACCGCACCGGCGCCAATGGCGGCGAAGTGACGTTGAAAGTGCCCGTCGGCACCCAGATCTTCGAGGAAGACAACGAGACTCTGATTATTGACCTCACCCGCGAAGGCCAGAGGTTCCGGCTCGCCAAGGGCGGCAATGGCGGCTTCGGCAACACCCATTTCAAGAGCGCGACCAACCAGGCGCCGAACTGGGCCAATCCTGGCCTTGAGGGTGAGGAAAAAACTATCTGGCTGCGGCTGAAGCTGATCGCCGATGCCGGCCTCGTCGGAATGCCGAATGCCGGCAAGTCGACATTCCTTGCCAGCGTCACCCGCGCCCGTCCGAAGATCGCCAACTACCCGTTCACGACGCTGCATCCCAATCTCGGCGTCGCCACCATCGACGGCCGCGAATTTGTGCTCGCGGATATTCCGGGCCTGATCGAAGGCGCCCATGAGGGTGTCGGCATCGGCGACCGGTTCCTGGGCCATGTCGAGCGCACCCGGGTGCTCCTGCATCTGGTCTCCTCCGTCGAGGAAAAAGTCGGCAAGGCCTACAAGACTGTCAAACACGAACTCGAGGCCTATGGCGGTGGCCTGATCGACAAGCCGGTCATCGTGGCGCTGTCGCAGATCGACGTGCTCGATGACAAGGAGCTGAAGAAGAAGGCGAAGGAACTGGAAAAGGCCTGCGGCCAGACGCCGTTCCTGATCTCCGCCGTCACCGGCAAGGGCATGACCGAGGTGCTGCGCGCGCTGCGCGACGTGATCGTCGAGGCGAGCGGCGTCAACGAAACCGCGCTGCCCGATCGCTCGACCCCCATCCAGGATTTCGATGAGGACGAGGACGAATGACGGCAGTCCGCAAGCCTCTCGCCGGCCATCGTCGTATCGTCATCAAGATCGGCTCGGCGCTGCTCGTCGACCGCAAGGCGGGCCTGAAAACGCAATGGCTTGATGCCATCTGCGCCGATATCGCCGCGTTGAAGGCGAGAGGCATCGATGTCCTGGTCGTCTCTTCGGGCGCCATCGCCATGGGCCGCACCGTGCTCGACCTGCCCTCGGGCGCGCTGAAGCTCGAAGAGAGCCAGGCAGCGGCGGCGGTCGGCCAGATCGCGCTTGCCCGCGCCTGGTCGGAAAGCCTGTCGCGCGACGGCATCGTGGCCGGCCAGATCCTGCTGACGCTGGGCGACACAGAGGAGCGCCGCCGTTACCTCAACGCCCGTGCCACCATCAACCAGCTTCTGAAGATCGGCGCCGTGCCGATCATCAACGAGAACGATACGGTCGCCACGACCGAAATCCGCTACGGCGACAACGATCGCCTCGCCGCCCGCGTCGCCACCATGACCAGCGCCGACCTGCTCGTGCTCCTGTCCGATATCGACGGCCTTTACACTGCTCCGCCGCATCTCGACCCCGACGCGAAGTTCCTGGAACTCGTGCCCGCGATCACGCCGGAGATCGAAGCCATGGCCGGCGGCGCTGCGTCCGAACTGTCGCGCGGCGGCATGCGCACCAAGATCGACGCCGGCAAGATCGCCACCGGCGCCGGCTGCGCCATGATCATCGCATCCGGCAAGACGGAGCATCCGCTGCGCGCCATTGAAGAGGGCGCCCGCTCCTCCTGGTTCGCGCCCTCCGGGACCCCCGTGACTGCACGGAAAACCTGGATCGCGGGCCAGCTTCAGCCGGCCGGCGAACTTTTCGTCGACGAAGGCGCTGAAACCGCGCTCGGTACCGGCAAGAGCCTACTGCCCGCCGGCGTGCGCCGCATCAACGGCCATTTCCATCGCGGCGACACGGTCGCGATCATCGGCATCGACGGTCGCGAGATCGCCCGAGGACTTGTGAGCTACGACGCCGAAGAGGCACGCCAGATCACCGGGCGCAAGTCCGGCGAGATCGAAGCGATCCTCGGTTATGCCGGCCGCGCCGCCATGGTCCATCGTGACGACCTGGTGATGACCGGACCGGCGAAACGTAAAGCCAAAAAAGAAGATCGCAAGGAGGATGCCGCCCATGCTTGATATGGTTGCAAAGGCAGGCGACGTCGCCGCTGTGATGGGCGAGATCGGTCGCAATGCGAAGGCTGCGGCCCGCGAGCTCGCAACGGCTTCGACCGAAGCGAAGAACAAGGCGCTCCAGGCGATGGCGGACGCGATCCTTGCCGCCAGGGACAAGATCCTCGCCGCCAATGCCGCGGACCTGAAACAGGTCGAGGGCAAGGACCTTCTGCCGTCGTTCATCGACCGGCTGACGCTCACCGAAAAGTCGATCGCCGGCATGGCGCAGGCGCTTCACGAGATTGCCGAGTTCAAGGATCCGGTCGGCGAAGTCATCGCCGCCTGGGACCGTCCGAACGGGCTCCATATCGAACGCGTCCGCACGCCGCTTGGCGTCATCGGCGTGATCTACGAAAGCCGGCCGAACGTCACCGCCGATGCCGGCGCGCTCTGCCTCAAGGCCGGCAATGCCGTGATCCTGCGTGGCGGTTCCGATTCTGCCCGGTCCTCGGAGGCGATCCACGATTGCCTCGTCGCCGGCCTGAAGGCGGCGGGCCTTCCCGAACACGCGATCCAGATCGTGCCGACCACCGACCGCGCCGCCGTTGGCGCCATGCTGTCGGGCCTCGATGGCGCGATCGACGTGATCGTGCCGCGCGGCGGCAAAAGCCTCGTCGCCCGCGTCCAGAACGAGGCGCGTGTGCCGGTCTTCGCCCATCTCGAAGGCCTCTGCCATATCTACTTGGACGCCTCCGCGGACCTGGAAATGGCCAAGAAGATCATCGTCAACGCCAAGATGCGCCGCACCGGCGTTTGCGGAGCAGCCGAGACCCTGCTGGTCGACAGTGCCGGGATCGGCACGCATCTGATGCCTGTCCTCGAAGCACTGACGGAAGCCGGCTGCGAAATCCGCGCCTCGGCGGCCGTCCTCAAGGTGTTTCCGGGTTTCAAGCCTGCGACGGAAGAGGACTGGCGCACCGAATATCTCGACGCGGTCATCTCGGTTGCGATCGTCGACGGCATTTCCGGCGCCATCCGCCACATCAACACCTATTCCTCGAACCATACGGAGGCGGTGATCGCCGAGGATCCTGAGGTCGTCTCCCGTTTCTTCAACGAGCTCGACTCAGCGATCCTGCTGCACAATGCCTCCACCCAGTTCGCCGATGGCGGAGAATTCGGCATGGGCGGCGAGATCGGCATTTCGACCGGCAAGATGCATGCGCGCGGCCCCGTCGGCGTCGAGCAGCTGACCTCGTTCAAATACCGGGTGCACGGCACCGGCCAGATCCGGCCCTGACCGCGCGTGTCTGAAGAGACGATCGACCGCCGATATCTGGTCATGCCACATGCCGAACGGGGCATGGCCGTCGGCCTGTTCGGCGGTTCGTTCAATCCGCCGCATGAGGGTCACCTCCTGGTCGCCGAGATCGCGCTTCGCCGGCTCGGCCTCGACCAGCTCTGGTGGATGGTGACCCCGGGCAACCCGCTGAAAAGCCGCTCCGAACTTGCTTCGCTGGACGATCGGCTGACGATGAGTGAAAAGCTGATCGACGACCCGCGCATCAAGATTACCGCCTTTGAGAAGACGCTCGGCGGGTCCTATACCGCCGATACGCTCTCCTTCGTGAAGGCCAGGAACCCGCTCGTGCATTTTGTCTGGGTGATGGGCGCCGACAGCCTGAAAACCTTCCATCTCTGGCAGAAATGGCAGTCGATCGCCTCGACCTTCCCGATCGCCGTCATCGACCGACCGGGGGCGACGCTGTCTTTCCTGTCGTCGAAAATGGCCCGCACCTTCGATTACGCCCGGGTGGACGAGGATGACGCGGGCACGCTCTGGAAGCGGCGCGCGCCGGCCTGGACCTTCATCCACGGCCCGCGTTCGGCCCTGAGTTCCACGGCGATCCGCGCCGCAAACGACCAGAAATCGGACTAGCATCGTCCGAGCTGCTGCGACGAAAGGGGTCTACATCTTTCTATCACCTTTTCGGACGCTCTCTTGAAAGATTAAGAATTCGATGCCACCTTTAATACAGCGGCCGAGCGTGAATCGGATTCGCTTCAAGTGCCTGTTGCTGTTACCCGGATGAAAGGACAAACCCTGACAACAGTACACGCCAAGGGCAGGACGGCCTCCGTTCTCCCGCAGAGCCTGGAACGTGGCGCCGATGCTGCCGCCCGCGCTCTCGAACTGGTCCTCGCAAGTCTTGAGGACTCCAAAGCTGAAGAGATTGTCACCATCAACATTGCTGGAAAATCAGCGCTCGGGGACTACATGGTCGTTGTCTCCGGACGATCGAACCGGCATGTCATGGCCATCAGCGATCACCTGATTTCCGACCTGAAGGACGAGGGGCTGGGAACCGCCCGCGTCGAAGGACAGGAGACGGGTGACTGGGTGCTCATTGACACCGGCGACATCATCGTCCACGTGTTCCGGCCTGAAATCCGCGCGTTCTACAACATCGAAAAGATGTGGGCGACGCCGGATATCCAGGAAGGCACGCTGCTGCACTGACGGGTTCGGGCATGTCCTGAACCGGTCGGACTGAGGTCGAAATCACGCGGCTGGGTGCGAACTCGCCGCAAGGTGGAATTTTCGGCCCCAAAATCAACGGATCAGGACATGCGAATAAGCCTTTTCGCCGTGGGACGGCTAAAGACCGGACCGGAGAAGGAGCTTGCGTCCCGATATCTCGACCGCTTCGCCAAGGCTGGCCCGGCGGTGGGTCTGGAATTGTCGAAACAGATCGAGATCCAGGAAAGCCGGGCGGCGAATGCCGATACCCGCAAGCGCGAGGAAGCCGGCGTGCTTGAGAAGGTGCTTCCCGAAGGCGCAGTTCTCATTCTCTTCGACGAACGGGGCAAGGCGCTCGACAGCGAGGCTTTTGCGGGCACGATCGGCCGATATCGCGACAGCGGCAAACGCGACCTGATGCTGGCGATCGGCGGCGCCGACGGGCTCGACCCGGACTTGCGCGAACGGGCCGACATGGTGCTCAACCTCGGCTCGATGACATGGCCTCATCAACTGGTCCGCATTCTGATCGCTGAGCAGCTCTATCGCGCCGTCACCATTCTTTCGGGCCATCCCTATCACAGGGCTTAAACGATCGTTTACCTTCAAACACGATGTTGTTTGTGGCCCCGCCGGGCAAATCAGCTTAGGCTTTCTCGATCCGGCGAATAGCGGAGCGGGAATGCGGACAACCAGGATCATATCGTACCGGCGCGCGCTGCTTCTGGCGGCGGGTCTCGGTTTCGCGCTGGTCCCGCCCCTTCATGTATCCGATATCGCACGCGCCCAGAACGGGCCGGCTTCCCCCCAAGCAGCCCCCGCCCCAGTCGATCCGACTGCCGACTTGCAGCGCCGACGCAACGAAACCCGCGGCGAACTGGAAGTTCTGACCAAGAGCATGAAGATTTCGGGCGACAGGGCTGCCGCCATCGAAAAGACCATCGCCGATATCAGGAAGAACACCGCCGATGTCCGCCAGGCGCTGATTGATTCTGCAGCACGCCGCAAGAGCCTGGAAACCAAGATCCTCGACAGCGGAAAGAAGATCACCGAACTGAAGCTCAAGGAGGACAGTATCCGCACCTCCCTGCGCGGCCGACGCGCGGTGCTGGCCGAAGTGCTCGCAGCCCTGCAGCGCATGGGCCGCAATCCTCCTCCGGCACTTCTGGTGACGCCGGATGATGCGCTCGCCTCCGTTCGCAGCGCAATCCTCCTCGGCGCCGTCGTTCCCGGCATGCGCCACGAGGCGGACAAGCTCGTTGCCGACCTTCAGTCCCTGGCTTCTCTCCAGGCCTTGGCGATGACCGAGAAGACCACCGTTTCCACCACCATTGCCGCGAGCCTCGAAGAGGACCGGCGCATGGCCCTGCTGCTTGCAGAAAACGAAAAGTTGAACAAGCGCAACACGGCCGATCTCGACGCCGAGCGCCGCCGCTCCGAGGAACTCACTGGCCGCGCCACCACGCTCGAGAACCTCATCCAGTCGTTCGAAGGCGAAATCGCCTCGGTGCGCGAGGCAATCGACCAGGCACGCGCCGAGGAAGAACGCCAGCGCATGATGTCGGACGCCGAGCGCGAAAGGGCAAAGCAGCTTGCCCAAAGCGGCGTGCCTGACAAAAACCGCATTGCGCCCGCATACGCGTTTTCAAGCCTCAAGCAGAAGCTGGAGCTTCCGGTCGCCGGAGATGTATTGCGGTGGTTCGGCGACGCCGACGGGACAGGGCACACGGCGAGAGGCATGACTGTTGCTTCGAACGCGGGTGCGGTGGTGACGGCGCCGGCTGACGGCCTGGTGGTTTTCGCCGGAGCCTTCCGGAGTTACGGACAGATGATCATCCTCAATGCCGGAGATGGATACCATCTGGTTCTGACCGGCATGGACGTTGTGAATGCACGGCAGGGCAAGTTCGTTTTCGCAGGTGAACCCATTGCCGTGATGGGTGAGAAAAGAGTGGCAAGCGCAACCGCATTGGCGCTGGAAACAGATCGTCCAACGCTTTACATTGAATTCCGAAAAGATGGCACACCGGTCGATTCCAAGCCGTGGTGGGCCTCGAAAGAAACTGGAAGGGCACGAAATGATTCGTAGGGCTTCTCTTGTCATCGTCGGTGCACTCTTGGGTGCGACCGCGATGAGCGTGATTTATTCGGCCGGTGTGCCGGCGCAGGCCGCCGGCCCTTCGACCTACCGGGAATTGTCGATCTTCGGCGACGTGTTCGAACGGGTCCGCGCCCAGTATGTGACGCCGCCGGATGAGGAAAAGCTGGTCGAGAACGCCATCAATGGCATGCTGACCTCGCTCGACCCCCATTCGAGCTTCATGAATGCCAAGGATGCCGAAGACATGCGCACGCAGACGCGTGGCGAGTTCGGCGGCCTCGGCATCGAGGTGACGATGGAGAACGAACTCGTCAAGGTCATCGCGCCGATCGACGATACACCCGCTTCCAAGGCCGGCATTCTGGCAGGCGACTTCATCTCCGAGATCGATGGCGCGCCGGTGCGCGGCCTGAAGCTCGAAGAAGCCGTCGAAAAGATGCGCGGCGGCATCAACACCCCCATCAAGCTGACGATCATCCGTCAGGGCGCCGACAAGCCGCTCGACATCACCGTGGTACGCGACATCATCGCGGTTCGCGCCGTGAAGTCCCGTGTCGAAGGCGGCGATGTCGGTTATGTCCGCGTCATCTCGTTCACCGAGAAGACCTATGACGACCTCGAAAAGGCGATCAAGAAGATCAAGGCGGATGTCCCGGCCGACAAGCTGAAGGGCTACGTCCTCGATCTGCGCCTCAACCCGGGCGGTCTGCTCGATCAGGCGATCAACGTTTCCGACGCATTCCTTGAACGTGGCGAAGTGGTTTCGACCCGCGGCCGCAATGCCGACGAGACCCGCCGCTTCAACGCCGGCCCCGGCGACCTGACCGACGGCAAGCCGGTCATCGTGCTTGTCAACGGCGGCTCGGCTTCTGCTTCGGAAATCGTCGCCGGTGCGCTCCAGGATTTGCGCCGTGCCACGGTTCTCGGCACGCGTTCCTTCGGCAAGGGTTCGGTTCAGACGATCATCCCGCTCGGCGATGCCGGCGCGCTGCGTCTGACCACCGCGCTCTATTACACGCCGTCGGGCAAATCGATCCAGGGCACCGGCATCCAGCCGGATATCAAGGTCGATCAGCCGCTGCCACCGGAGCTGCAGGGCAAGGTCAGGGCTGAAGGCGAATCCAGCCTGCGCGGCCACATTCAGGGTTCTGCCGAGACCGACGAAGGTTCCGGTTCCGCCGCCTACGTGCCGCCGGAAGCAAAGGACGACATCCAGCTCAACTATGCACTCGACCTCTTCCGCGGCGCCAAGAAGGATCCGTCCTTCCCGCCAAGCCCGGATAAGGCGGCGGCAGCCACGATCAAGAAGTAAAGACATCATCGGGGCCGGCCAGCGTGACGCGTCGAAAACGTCTCGCTGGCCGGTTCTTCGTATCTGCAGAAGAAACGCGGAACAGACCTTGGGCACCGATCTCCATGCACCGCTCGGACAGAACCGGCCGGCCGCTCGGCGACGGAACCGAAGGTTTTCTCTCGCAATCGTTTTCGCGATGCTGGCGGTTGCCGGTGTCCTGGGGCTTTCGCTCTACGCCATGCGCGGCGACGATGCCCTGAAGCAAACCGCTTCCAACGTTCCGCCCGCTTCCAAGCCGGAAACGACCCAGCCTTCCGCCAAACCCGACCCGAACGCGGCGCCGCAGCCATCCGCCGGTATGCCTCGTTCCGATCCCGGTTCCGGCGCCAATATCGAGCGGACGCTCACCGATGACGGGTCGGTGGTGACCAAGTATACCCCCCGCTCGCGCGACGGCAGCGGAGCGGTGATGATCGGCACCCAGCGGATCGGCCAGGATCCCCGCGTGGCTGCCCAGCCCAACGACGCGCTTTTGGAGGATTCGCCCCATGGCCGGCTGCCCGTTGTCGGACCTGGCGGACAGCGCCCGATGGATCAATATGCGCGCCCCTGGTCGGGCGCGCGCGGAACCCGCATCGCGATCGTCGTCGGCGGTCTTGGCCTCAGCCAGACGGGCACACAGCGAGCGATCCGCAACCTGCCGCCGACAGTGACGCTCGCCTTTGCCGTCAGCGGCAACAGCCTACAGCGCTGGATGCAGGAAGCCCGCCGCGCCGGCCACGAAATCCTGATCCAGGTGCCGTTTGAACCGTTCGATTATCCGGCGAACGATCCCGGCCCCGGGACCCTGCTCACCAAGATGTCGGCCAAGGATAATCTCGGCCGCCTTCACCGGGCCATGGGCGAGATTACCAACTATACCGGCGTCATGAACTATCTCGGCGGCCGCTATCTCTCCGATGCCGGCGCGCTGGAGCCGGTCCTGCGCGATATTTCCAAGCGAGGACTGCTTTTCCTCGATGACGGGACATCCGCGCAGTCGAAGACGGCGATCGTTGCCAAGGCGATCGAACTGCCCCATGCCTTTGGCGATCTGACGCTTGACGGGCAGTTGCAGAAGGACGCCATCCTCAAGAAACTCGACGAACTGGAGCGCATTGCCAGCCGCAAGGGCACGGCGATCGGCATCGCCTCGGCTTTCGACGAGAGCATCGATGCGATAAGGCAATGGAGCGAGGAAGCCTCGCAGCGCGGTATCGAGATTGTCGGCGTCTCGTCGCTTGCGAGCGAAAGCGTCGGACCGTAGTCGATCGGAGTTATCCATGAGCAAGAAAGACAAACGTTCGGTCGTCGCCGAGGAGCTTCCCTATCGCCCCTGCGTCGGTATCATGGTTCTGAACCGCGCAGGCCTCGTCTGGGCCGGCCGGCGCATTAGCCAGGGCAACAGCGAATTTGACGGCTCGCCGCAGCTCTGGCAGATGCCGCAGGGCGGCATCGACAAGGGAGAGGACCCGCTTCCCGCCGCCTATCGCGAGCTTTACGAGGAAACGGGGATGCGCTCCGTAACCTTGCTTGCCGAGGCGCAGGATTGGATCAATTACGATCTGCCCGCACATCTGATCGGCATCGGGCTGAAGGGAAAATATCGGGGCCAGACCCAGCGCTGGTTCGCCTTCCGCTTCGACGGCGACGAAAGCGAGATTGCCATCAACCCGCCGCCTGGCGGACATGCGGCGGAGTTCGATGCCTGGGAGTGGAAGCCGATGGCGGACCTTCCCGGCCTGATCGTGCCCTTCAAGCGCGCCGTCTACGATCGGGTCGTCGCGGAGTTCACCCATCTGGCCAAGGTGGCCACCGAACGGCTCTGACCCGCGGAGCGGGCCTCCGTTTCGGTCGGCTTCCATGTGAACCGGCTTCGTGGCCGCAATGAAAAACCCGGCGAAGTGGATGCTTCGCCGGGTTTCTATGTTCAGGTACAGTCGATTACTCGGCAGAATCCGCGGATTCCGCGTTGAGGAGGCCGTAACGCTCCTCGCCGATCTTTGCCAGCAGATCGAGTTGGGTTTCGAGGAAGTCGATATGGCCTTCCTCGTCCATCAGAAGCTCTTCGAAGAGCTTCATCGAGACGTAGTCGCCAGCCGCGTGACAGATATCGCGGGAAGCCTTGTAGGCCGTGCGGGCATCATATTCCCCGGCAAGATCGGCCTCCAGGACTTCCTTGACGTTCTGGCCGATGCGCAGCGGGGCAAGCGTCTGCAGGTTGGGGTGGCCTTCGAGAAAGATGATGCGATCGATGAGACGATCGGCATGATGCATTTCTTCGATCGATTCCGCCCGCTCCTTTTTCGCGAGCTTCTTAAAGCCCCAATCGTCCAGCAGGCGATAATGCAGCCAATACTGGTTGACTGCGCCTAGCTCGAGAAAAAGTGCCTCGTTAAGCCGCTCGATGACCTTTGAGTCGCCTTTCAATGTCCGCTCTCCTGTTTTCCTCATGGAATTGTCTCAAGCGGGACATATATACGACCACCTCGTCTTCCGTCGAGTGGTGCGCGGCGTGATATTCCTCGGTTGTGCGGATGATCAGGTCGACAACGCCCGGGAAGCAGCCGCAGCAGCGGCCGCGTTTCGCCATGGCGTGATAGACCTTTGACGGTACGATGAGCTGCCAACAGTCGTCGTCAAGGAGCTGCGTGATGACGTCCTTGATTTCCCTGTCGGTGATGTAATTGCAACTGCAAACCAGCATTCTCGGTCGACCTGCCAAACATGACCTGTATCATCTTCTTTTTGCGAAAGCGGACAGGAGATGTCAAGAAAGAATCGACATATATGAGTCACTTCTTAAGGGAGGCTGCCATGCCCACGGCTTCTTCCTTTGCATCATTGCATCGGTAATTAGTGGAAATTGCGGCCTTTCGGCATGACGCTCCCTGGTCCGGCTTCGTAGGAATCGCGAGGCACCGCCTCCTTTGCACTTCCCCTGCGTGCCTCCTCCATTCCATTCGAGCGCCTCTTCTGCCGGTGGTCGCCGCTCGATTGCAGCGTCTCGTCCGAGCGGGCCGATACGCCGAGCCGCTTCGCCTCCCTCTGCAGCAGACCCAGCATCGGGGTAATATCCTCGATATGCTCGACCACGGTATGAATGACACCACTCTGGCTTTGCAGCCTCCCCCGGATCTTCACCAGCCGCGCGCCCATCACGACCGGCCGGTAACGTTCGAAAATCTTCGACCAGACGATCGCATTGGCAACACCGGTCTCGTCTTCCAGCGTCATGAAGATAACACCCTTGGCCGAACCCGGCCGCTGCCGGACGAGAACGATCCCGCCGATCGTCACCCTCTGCCCGTTCGGGACCGTCAAGAGATCGACGCTCCGGGTAATCCCCATCGCCTTGAATTCCTCCCGCAGGAAAGAGACCGGATGCGCCTTCAGCGAAAGCGAGAGATAGCGGTAATCCTCGACCACCTGTTCCCCGGGCGGCATTTCCGGAAGCGCCACTCTCGCCTCGGGCCGCAGATCCGTGCGATCGGCCACCTCGAACAGAGGCAGTTTCTCGGCAGCCTTCCTGGCATCGAGCCCCCTGACCGCCCAGAGCGCCTCGCGACGATTGAGTTTCACGGAGTTGAAGGCATCGGCATCGGCTAGCCGCTCGATATCCGACTTGTCGAGGCCGGACCGCTGCCAGAGATCATGGATCGAAGTATAACCTTCTCCTCGGTTGGCGATGAGCTTTTCGGCCATGTCTTTCTCGGCAAGGCCCTTGACCTGGCGAAACCCAAGCCGCACGGCCCGCTCGGTCTTGATGACGTCCCGCATGGATCCGTGGCGCTTATCGATCGCATTCCTGTCGAAGGCAGCCGCTTCCAAAGTGCAATCCCAATCCGAGCGATTGATATCGACGGGAAGAATTTTGACGCCATGTTCCCGCGCATCGCGAACGAGCTGCGCTGGCGCATAAAAGCCCATTGGCTGGGAATTCAACATCGCCGTGCAGAAGACGTCCGGGTAATAGGCCTTGATCCAGGAAGAGGCGTAGACAAGCAAAGCGAATGAAGCCGCATGGCTTTCCGGAAACCCGTATTCGGCAAAACCCTCAATCTGACTGAAGCAGCTTTCCGCGAATTCTCTGGGGTACTTGTTCTTCTCCATGCCCGCAATGAAATCACGCCTGAATTCATCCACTCTTCCGGAACGCTTGAACGTCGCCATGGACCGGCGCAATTTGTCCGCTTTCGCCGCCGAAAAACCAGCTCCAGTGATTGCGATCTGCATTGCCTGCTCCTGGAAAAGCGGGACCCCCAGTGTCCGTTCAAGAACCTTTTCCAATTCAGGGCCAGGGTATTCGATAGGCTGATTGTTCCGTAAAGCTTCCCGCCGCTTCAGATATGGATGGACCATGTTCCCCTGGATCGGTCCCGGTCGAACGATTGCTACCTCGACGACAAGATCGTAGAATTTTTCTGGCCTCAGCCGCGGCAGCATGCTCATCTGCGCCCGGCTTTCGATCTGGAACACACCAATCGTATCGGCCCGGCAAATCATGCCGTAGACGTTTGGATCTTCATCTTTCAAAAGAAGACCAGCCAGCGTCTCCTCTCGATTGTAATGCTGCGTCATCAGCTCGAATGCCTTCTTGAGGCAGGTCAGCATGCCGAGCGCCAGCACGTCGATCTTCAAAAGCTTCAGCGTATCGAGGTCGTCCTTGTCCCATTCGACCATGTAACGGCCGGGCATCGCCGTTTTCATGATCGGCACGACTTCATCCAGCCGGTCGCGGGTTATCAGGAACCCGCCGACATGCTGGGTAAGATGGCGTGGAAAGCCCATGAGTTCCTTCGCATGGGCTATCACCTTGAGTGTCGTTTTATCCGTCACATCGAGCCCCGCGACCTTTGCCTCGCGCTCCGAAAGCCCCTCTTCCGACCAGCCCCAGACCGTGCTCGAAAGGGCGGATTGCACATCTTCGGAAAGGCCGAAAGCCTTGGCCACTTCCCGCCCGGCCATACGGGTCCGGTAGCTGGTGACCGCCGCTGTCAAGCCGGCATGGCGATAGCCGTAATGCTGGTAGATATACTGGATAATGTCCTCGCGTCGCGCATGCTCGAAATCCACGTCGATATCCGGCGGCTCGTTCCGCTCCGTCGAAATGAACCGTTCGAAGAGAAGCGTCGTGAATGTGGGATCGACCTCGGTGATGCCGAGGCAGAAACAGACGGTGGAATTGGCGGCGGATCCACGCCCTTGGCAGAGGATTTTGAGAACATATCTGGCATGCCAGACGATGTGGCGCACCGTCAGGAAATAGGGCTCGTATTCCATCTCCTTGATCAGATCGAGTTCGTACCTGATCTGGTTGGAGACCTTTTCCTCGATGCCGTTGGGATATCGGCGCTTTGCGCCTTCCCAGGTTAACCGTTCCAAGGTTGCGGACACAGTTTCGCCCGGGACGCTCTCGTCGGGATAGTTATGGCTGAGTTCATCGAGCGAAAATTTCAGCCTGCTGAAGAACTTTTCCGTATTGGCGATCGCGTCCGGATAGCCGCGGAAGAGCCGCGCCATTTCAGCCGCCTGCTTGATGTACCTCTCTCCATTCGGCGCGAGCCGAAATCCAGCTTCCTGGACCGTCACATGTTCGCGGATCGCCGTCACCACATCCGACAGCGAACGCCGATAAGGGAGATGGAAAAGGGGAAGATTGGATGCAACTAAAGGCACCCGGCTGCCCGCCGCAATCTGGGCAAGCGAGCTGAAGACAAAGGCATCTCGTCCATCATAGGTCGGCGACAGAACCAGATAGATGTTCTTTCTGAACCGCTCCCGGTATCTACCGAGACAACCTTCCAGGTGATGCCGATAGGACATCTCTTCCACGCGGGAAAAATCCGGCACGACTGCCAGCATCATCTCGTCGCACCATTCCAGAAGATCCCATTCTTCCAGAATGCAGGCCCCCTT
The DNA here is from genome assembly GCF_002968675.1 of Neorhizobium sp. T25_13. NCBI lineage: Bacteria > Pseudomonadati > Pseudomonadota > Alphaproteobacteria > Hyphomicrobiales > Rhizobiaceae > Neorhizobium > Neorhizobium sp. T25_13. Next base: position 110,332 of record NZ_PVBI01000010.1, on the reverse strand, counting down.
GTCTGCCCGGAGTTTCCCCCGGCTCAGCAGGCGGCAGAGATTGGCCCAACCCTTCCGGTTCTGCGGATAGGCGAGAACATCCGGCGTCTTGTCGGAAAAAACGAGCCGCGCACCCGGATAAAACGCGCAAGGGAGGATGGCCGCTTCCTCGTCTTTCTTTCTGCCCTGTTTCTGCTGAAGTTCATAGGTTTCCTTCATGTTTCTGACTTGGCTATGCGCCCTCACCACGCCCGCAACGGAATTCCTGTCGGCGATACCGAGACCGGACAAGCCGGATACGCTGGCCGCGATGATCATCTCCTCCGGTTTGGCCGCGCCCTCCAGGAAGGAGAAGTTCGTCTTGGCACCGATCTCGAAAAAAGCCGGGACGCTCGTCATGCGAAAATCCCGTGCACCCGCCAGGTCGGCGCAGCCTTGCCGGCCACGTAATGACCTGCGCGAAAAATCCAGAAGCGGCGGCCGGCTTCACTTTCAAGCCTGAAATAATCGCGTTCCTCTACATCCTCCTCGTCATGCCACCATTCCGGCGAAATCCGCTCCGGCCCTTCGGCGCGGATGACTTCATGGACGATGCGGCGCCAGCGGAAACGCCGGGGAGGCCCATCCGGCACCGTTGCCGCAAAGGCTTCCACGAGCTCCGGATGCCGGAAAAGCCGCAAGGGCCGATCACTTCTCGGCCCGAAGGCGGAAAGCTCCCGGGTTTCTTCCCGGACAATCCGTGCCGCGATCGCCGGCACAAATATTTCCGCGCGCTCCGGCATATGGCTTTGTTTGGGATCGGCGATCTGCAGACAGTCGGCCCCGAGCCGGGCTGAGACCCGGTCGATAAAGTCGGCGAGCGAGATTTCGCTGTCGCCATTGCCGGTGAAATCACCCTGCGAGATCCTGAAGACGTCGTGCTGCAGCACGTTGAGACGCAGGAGTTCGAAACCGAAGCCGGCGTCGAGATCGTCATGCACCGCGTTCAGGCGCTCGGAAAACAACGAGGAGATCCGTTTCGGATCCTGCAACGGCTGCGAGGCGCCGGCCGCGATGCGAAACACCCGGCCATCGACACGGAAAAGCACCAGTTCGAAAACTCGCCCCCCGACACCGCGAGCCTCCAGTTCCGATTTCAACGAAATGGCAATCTGGCCGGTGAGCTGGAGAATATGCTCTTCCGCCTGGATCGGCTCGGGAAGCCTCCGCTCGGCGGAAAGGGCAGCCACCGGACGGCGAGGCGAGATGGCTTCCTCATTGTGCCCGAGCGCCTGATCCAGTCGAAGCAACAGGTGCATGCCGAAACGGCGAGCCAACGGCGCACGCGGCATGGGCAGAAGGTCGCCAATCCTTTTCAGTCCGAGCTTGTAAAGCGATGCGACGGTGGCCTCATCGATGCGCAGAGCGTTGACCGGCAGAGGCGCCAGCACCTCCTCCGTCACCTGATCGGTGATCACGCCGCCGCGGCCGAAGCGGCAGGCCGCCCATGAGAGGCCCGGCGACGAGGAGATCGCTCCTTTGACATCGAAGCCCATCTGCAGAAGCCGGCCAAGAATATCCTTCAGCAGGGCTTCCTCGCCGCCGAAGAGGTGGGCACAGCCGGTAATGTCGAGAAACAGGCCTTCGCGGCCGTCCAGCGCCACCAGCGGGGTATAACGATCGCACCAATCGGCGATCGCCTCGAGAAGGCCCTGGTCCGCAGCGTCATCTTCGTCCACCACGTCGATCTTCGGAAACATGGCGCGCGCTTCCGCCAGCCCCTGCCCGCGCTTCAGCCCAAGACGTTCGGAAACCTCATCTAGCGCTGTGAGCCGCATGGCGTTTTCGCGCCGGCCGGCGCAGAGGATCGGCGGATGATGCTCAGGACGCCCTTTCGAACGCCACGACAGTCCCCAGAGCCGGCGCGCGATCCTGTCGGTCGGCAGATGCGGGAAGACGAGCGCCAGGATGCGCTGGCGGGTTGCGGAAAGAAAAAGCCTCTCCTGTGTCTTGGCCAAGGGAAAATTGACGGTCATGGGGGTTCCACTCCAGAAGTAGGGACAGAGGAGCCGGGTTACGGCTCTTCTCCAGGGTCAGCCTGAAAACGGGATGACCGATGCTGCCGCCAAGCACGGATCCATCCGGAAGATGCCGGTGAGCCGCCGGCGCCGGTTCGACAAGAAAGCGGAACGAGGCGCTGCTCGCCTCCTCCTCTCCCGCATGCCGCAACAAAAAGAGTGGCCGCGCCGCCGCCTTTGCCCTCAGACCCAGCCTGCGACTTTCGGTGAGCCCAAAATGCTTGGGATTTCCCCGGATTTCGAGAATGACGGCGACAAGAGCCCCGCTCGCCAATGCGGTCTCGGCAAGCCACAGGGCATCGTCCAACTTGCGTGGCGAGGCGTAAAGAATATCCCGGCGGCTCAATCCGAACTGTTTGAGACCGATGGAATAAGGAATTCCGGCCTCCTGCATGGAGACGACATCACAGATCCAGAGAAGCGGCGCCTCGCTCGGCTGTCTCGCCTTGAGGTGAGACGCCAGCGAGAGAGCAAGGCCGCTTGCTGCCCCGGCATCCCCCATCAAATGGGAACGGATTTCCGTGATGCCATCGAGCGGCAGGCCACCTTCCAAGGCGGTATCCATCGGCGGTACGCCGAATGGCAGACGGGGTGGGTTGTTCTTGGATTTCCTGCCCTCCGGATCGGCAGCCGAGTCCGCCTGTTCCGCCGCGGCAAGCGCCGGCAGAGATTTTCCCTCCAATCTGGCGATCTGTTCGCGCAGGGCAAAAAGCGTCTCCTGCGCCGTGGCGTGCTCGGCCATGGCGTCAGCTCCATCTGTACATGTTCTCTTTATGTTCTTATGGATTCCAGAGCTGCCCGAAAGAGTCAACAGCCAAATCCTGGGAATCTTTTCCTTGGATCCTAGGGCGATGATTCTTCACTCGAAAAATATCGCGGGAGGTACTATATGGGCCTGATCAGAAGGAGAGCCTATGGCCCGCATCGACCAGACCGACGATTGGCAGGATCGCCACGCGCCGACGATCAGCACATTCGAGTCGTTGGCGATCGAAGCCTATGGTCATTTACCGGAGGAATTCCGGGCTCTCACCGTCAACCTGACGATCGAGATCGAGGATTTTCCGGACGACGACGTTTTCGAGGATATGGCACTCGAGACGCCTTTCGACCTGCTCGGCCTTTTCGAAGGCCGCGGCATTTCCGAGCGGTTCAACATGGAAACGGGCGAATTGCCGAACCGCATCCGGCTTTATCGCCGGCCGATCCTGGATTACTGGGCGGAAAACGAAGAAACGCTGGGCGATATCATCACCCATGTGCTGATCCACGAGATCGGCCACCATTTCGGCCTCAGCGACGATGACATGGAGCGCATCGAGGCCAGCGCCGACGAAGCTGCACAGCGTTGATCCCCTGACGGGAGCCTATTGCTCGCCGAGCTTCATTTCGGGGTCATATTCCTTGCCGTGAACGGTTTTCGTCACCGCCTGGCCGCACTGCATCTCGCCGGTCGTGGCGTTGAAGGCATAGGTCGGCGAGCCGGAAAGTTCCCAGCCCTTGTTCAGCGCCGCCGTTACCTTGTGGCAGAAGGAAGAATCGTCGGGGCCGCTGAGGAAGCGATACAGTTTCATGGCGTTCTCTTTCTTGCAGCGATGATCCGGGCCGTGGCGGCAAGTCTTTCGGCCTCCGCCAGATGCAGCCTTTCGACCATCTTGCCATTCAGGTTGATGATGTTGAGATGTTGCGCTCCCGGTTCCGCAAAGGCGGCGATCACCGCTTCCGCCTCTTCCACGGCCCGTGGATCCGGCCCGAAATGCCGGTTGGCGGGTTCGATCTGGGCCGGATGGATCAGCATCTTGCCGGAAAAGCCCATGGCACGGCCCTGGGCACATTCCGCTTCGAAGGCTTCCGCATCGCTGAAGTCGTTAAAGACGCTGTCGATCACGTCGATGCCATGGGCGCGGCCGGCGAGCACGATCTGCATCAGCCAGGGCACCAGATAGGCCCGGCCCAGCTGCGGCAGCACGCCTGTTTCCTTGCGCAGGTCGTTGAGGCCGACCACGAAACACTGGAGCCGCTCGTCGACAGGGGCAATCGCCGGCGCATTCAGGACGCCCTTCGGCGTTTCGATCATCGCCCAGATGGCGAGATCGTCCGGAGCACCGGCTTCGGACAGGATATCCGCCACCGCCTGGACCTGCGACATATGCTCGACCTTCGGGATCAGCACGATGTCCGGAGAGACTTCGGTCACGAGATCCATGTCCGCCTTGCCGAACTCGGTTTCGAGCGGGTTGATGCGGATGATCGCTTCCCTGCCCTTGAGCGGGTTTTCCTTAAAGAGCCGGCGCAGGTTCTCGCGGGCCTCGCCCTTCTTTTCCGGCGCGACGGAATCTTCGAGGTCGAAGATCGCCGCGTCGCAATCGAGGCCATGCACCTTTTCCAATGCCCTCGTGTTTCCGGCCGGCACGCTCAGAATCGACCGGCGAGTATGAAAGGAGGCGGATTTGATATCGGTCAAGGCGATCATCGGCGCTTTGTGCCAATCTTTTTGGTCTGCGGCAATACTGCATGCCCAAAGCCCCTTGCAAGAAAGGGCGCAAGGCTCCACATTCCTTGGTGAGAAAGGTATATACCATGCAAAATATTCGCATCTTCTTCGTCATCATATCGGCCATCGCCGTGCTCGCCATGGCAGCACTTCTGACGGCTTCGCTGACCGTCGCCTTTGCCGGCATTCTCGCAGTTCTGTCCATCGGGCGTGCGCTTTCGGCGCGGCTGAAGCCGGTTCCGGTGCGGGCCAAGACAAGCAAGCGCGAGATGCGTGTCTGGAACGACGGCCGCGGCACGATCATCGACCTTTGATCGTTTTAAGCGCTGACTGAGACGAATACGCCGGTTTCCGGCGTGTTGGCGTACCGGTTCACGCCAAACAGGCCTTCAAATCTGCGTCGATTTGCTTTATGGCAGCTTCCGCAGATAAGTCCACCTGGAGGCAGATCATGGAAAAGTTCACCAAGCTCACCGGCGTTGCGGCGCCGCTTCCGGTCATCAATATCGACACGGACATGATCATTCCGAAGGATTACCTCAAGACCATCAAGCGTACCGGTCTTGGCAAGGGTCTCTTCTCGGAAGCCCGCTACAAGGACGACGGTTCTGAAAATCCCGATTTCGTGCTGAACAAGCCGGCCTATCGCAACGCCAAGATCCTGGTCGCCGGTGACAATTTCGGCTGCGGCTCCTCGCGCGAACACGCGCCGTGGGCGCTTCTCGATTTCGGCATCCGCTGCGTCATCTCGACGAGCTTCGCCGACATTTTCTACAATAACTGTTTCAAGAACGGCATCCTGCCGATCGTCGTTTCCCCGGAAGATCTTGAAAAGCTGATGGACGATGCCGAGCGCGGCTCGAACGCCATCCTCTCGATCGACCTGGAAGCCCAGGAAATCACCGGTCCGGATGGCGGCTCCATCCATTTCGACATCGATCCCGGCCGCCGCCACATCATGCTCGAAGGCCTCGACGACATTGCCTCGACGCTGAAGAGCGATGCGGCGATCAGCACTTTCGAAAACAACAACCGAGCCGCTCGCCCCTGGCTCTGATTTCCGGAGCATCCTGATGGTCAAGCGGATTTCCTCCGGATCGCCCTTCGAAGCACGGATCGGCTATTCGCGCGCCGTGGTGGACCGCGACATGGTCTATGTCTCCGGTACCACCGGCTATGACTATGCCAGGATGGAAATGCCCGAAGACGCTGCCGCCCAGACGCGCAACACGCTCGGCACGATCGAAAAAGCGCTGAAAGAGGCCGGCAGCGGCCTCCAGGATATCGTCCGGGTGCGCTACTACCTCACCGACATGGCCGATTACGATGCCATCGTGCAGGTTCTCGGCGAGACCTTCTCCGAGATCCGGCCTGCGGCCACCATGGTCGTGTGCGGCCTCACCACGCCCGAAATGAAGATCGAGATCGAGGTGACCGCCCGCATCGGCGCCGGCAGTCCCTAAAACCTTTCCAGCCTCGTCCTTTGGCAGGCTCGGACGAGGTTATGCCAGGCGCGGAGAACCCGCGCGGGAGGACGCGAGCCTGCGAAACCCGCAAGGACACCAAACGATATGGCAAAGAACCTCTTCCTCCTTCCCGGCGACGGCATCGGCCCCGAAGCCATGGGCGAAGTCCGCAAGATTATCGCCTATATGAACAGCGCCATGAAGGCCGATTTCGTCCTCGACGAAGGACTGGTCGGCGGCTGCGCTTATGATGCCCATGGCGCTGCCATTTCCGAAGAGGACATGAGCAAGGCCATGAATGCAGATGCCGTGCTTTTCGGCGCCGTCGGCGGCCCGAAATGGGACCAGGTTCCCTATGAGGTGCGCCCGGAGGCCGGCCTCCTGCGGCTGCGCAAGGACATGGAGCTGTTTGCCAACCTGCGTCCGGCCATCTGCTATCCGGCGCTTAGCGCCGCTTCCTCCCTGAAGCCGGAACTGGTCGAAGGCCTCGACATCCTGATCGTCCGCGAATTGACCGGCGGCGTCTATTTCGGCGAGCCGAAGGAAATCGTCGACCTCGGCAACGGCCAGAAGCGCGGCATCGATACCCAGGTCTACGATACCTATGAGATCGAGCGTATCGCCGGCGTCGCCTTCGAGCTTGCCCGTACCCGTAAGAACGCCGTCTGCTCCATGGAAAAGCGCAACGTCATGAAGTCGGGCGTGCTCTGGAACCAGGTGGTCACCGAGACGCACAAGGCGAAATATTCCGACGTCAAGCTCGACCACATGCTGGCCGATGCCGGCGGCATGCAGCTGGTCCGCGCTCCGAAACAGTTCGACGTCATCGTCACCGACAACCTGTTCGGCGACATGCTCTCCGATGTCGCGGCCATGCTGACCGGCTCGCTCGGCATGCTGCCTTCCGCATCGCTCGGCGCACCCGACGCCAAGACCGGCAAGCGCAAGGCGCTTTACGAGCCGGTGCACGGTTCGGCGCCAGACATCGCCGGCACCGGTGTTGCCAACCCGATCGCCATGATCGCCTCGTTCGCGATGTGCCTGCGTTACTCGTTCAATATGGTCACGGAAGCCGACAATCTCGAAAAGGCGATTGCCAACGTGCTCGATCAGGGCATCCGCACCGGCGACATCATGGCCGAAGGCGCCCGCAAGGTCGGCACCGCTGAGATGGGCGATGCGATTCTCAAGGAATTCGCAAGCCTCTCCGCCTGATACACCGATCGAGGTGCCTTTCCGTCGCGGCGGAAAGGCACCTCGACATTGCGCTCGGCATCCCGCTACCCATATTGCGGAATCTATGGGAAGAAGCGGCGCGGGATCGGTCCCGCGCCACGGAAGAGGCCGATGAAACGGACAATCGAAAAACTGAAACATCGGCGGTATCGCTATCCATCCGGACCGCCTTCGCCGCGATGGCTGCCTTATGCGCTGGTCACGATCAACCTGATCCTGATCGCCTTTTTCCTGCTCGATGCCCCGGTTGGCTCCTATGCCGCCCATACGCCCAACGTGCTGCTGCCGATCGGCAAGGCGATTACCGATTTCGGCACGTCCGGCTGGATCCTCTTTGCGGCAGCGCTCCTTTTCTTCGAAGCGCTCGCCGTTATCCGGCTCGCGCCCGGCCTGAAAGCCCGCTTCCAGGCGATGCTGGTCAGCCATATCGCGGCTTATATCTTTGTCGCCGTTGCCGGCTCCGGCCTTCTCGTCAACCTGGTGAAGCGCATCATCGGACGCGCCCGGCCAGGACTTTACGAGCAATGGGGCTTTTACGGTCTCAATCCCTTTTCCGGCTCCCGGTTCGAAAGCTTTCCTTCCGGTCACGCAACCACCGTCGGTGCATTCCTGATGGCGTTGGCGCTGCTCGCTCCGCGCTACCGCCTGTTCTTTCTGATCATGAGCTTCTGGCTCGGTTTTTCGCGCGTCATCGTCGGAGCCCATTATCCGAGCGACGTGATTGCCGGCCTCTCCTTCGGCGCCTGGTTCTCGGTCATCATGGCGATCGTGTTTTCCCGCTACGGGCTGCTCTTCCGGCAGGAGCCTGACGGCTGGCCGGTTCCGCGCCGGCCCATTCCTCTCCTCCTGCGCCCCAATCGGGCGACAGTGCCATTTCCGCTCCGCGGCATTCCGCCGAAGCGGGAGGCAGGCGAAAACACCAATGACCTGACATGAAAAAGCCCGGCGCAGAGAACTGCGCCGGGCTTTTCATTTTGGCGGGTTGCCGGGGGAAGAACCCCGGGAACGAAACCCTTATTCGGCGTGGATGTCCCGGTCCTTGGTTTCCGGCAGGAACAGCAAGCCGATCACCAGCGTGATGCCGGCAAATACGATCGGATACCAGAGACCATAGTAGATATCGCCCTTGGCGGCACTCATCGCGAAGGCCGTTGCCGGCAGAAGACCGCCGAACCAGCCATTGCCGATATGGTAAGGCAGCGACATGCCGGTGTAGCGGATGCGGGTCGGGAAGAGTTCGACCAGCAGTGCCGCGATCGGGCCGTAGACCATGGTCACGTAGATCACCAGAACCGTCAGGATGGCGATGATCGTCACCCAGTTGACCGCCTGCGGATTTGCCACCATCGAGAAGGCGCCGGAGTTCGGGATGGTATAGACTGCCATCTCGGTCACGCCAGTGGCTTCCTGTGCGGTCAGCAGCTTCTGCGTAACCAGGTCAGGACCCGTGACCGAAGCCTTGGCGCCGGCGCGAATGGCGGCGGCATCGAGCTTCAATTCCGGATTGGCTGTGATGAAGCCATCCAGCTTTGCTTCCGGCACCTTGGAGGCCGCACGAGCCAAGGGATATCCGCTCGCCTGCAGTGCAACATTCACCTGCTTCTGGAAGGAAGCATCCTTGGCCTTGGCGTCAGCGCCGGATGCGATGGCATCATAGCTGGCGATCGTCGAATTGCCGATCTTCACCGTGGCCGGCGTACCGGCTGGACCTGCAACAACCTCGTAAGGGACCGAATTGCGGGTCAGGAACGAAGTTGCGATGTCGCAGGACGTGGTGAACTTTGCCGTACCAGTCGGGTTGAACTGGAATTTGCAGTCGCCAGGAGCTGCCGCAACCGTCGCACGCACGGTTTCCTGAGCTTGAGCCAGAGCAGGGTTACCTGCCCAGGTCATGGCCTTGAACAGCGGGAAGTAGGTCACCATCGCCAGGAGCAGCCCGGCCATGATGATCGGCTTGCGGCCGATCTTGTCGGAAAGCCAGCCGAAGAAGACGAAGAAGCCGGTGCCGAGAAGGAGCGAAGCAGCAACCATCAGGTTCGCGGACTGCGCATCGACCTTGAGAATGTTCTGCAGGAAGAACAGTGCGTAGAACTGGCCGGAATACCAGACGACGGCCTGGCCGACCACTGCACCGAACAGAGCGAGAAGCGCGATCTTCGCGTTCCGCCATGTGCCGAACGCCTCAGTGAGCGGAGCCTTGGATCCCTTGCCTTCTTCCTTCATTTTCTTGAAGGCGGGCGACTCGTTCATCTTCAGACGAATCCAGACCGAAACGCCGAGCAGGATGACCGAGAGAAGGAACGGAACGCGCCATCCCCAGGCAGCGAATGCTTCACGACCCATGGCCATCTGAACGCCGAGAATGACGACCAGCGACAGGAAGAGGCCGAGTGTGGCCGTGGTCTGAATCCACGAGGTGAAGAAGCCGCGCCGGCCATGCGGCGCATGTTCCGCCACGTAGGTCGCGGCACCGCCGTATTCGCCGCCGAGCGCCAGGCCCTGAAGCATGCGCAGTGCGACCAGCAGGATCGGAGCGGCAATGCCGATGGACGCTGCGCCGGGCAGGATGCCGACCAGGAAGGTTGAAAAACCCATGATCAGAATGGTGACGAGGAAGGTGTATTTGCGGCCGACGAGGTCGCCAAGACGGCCGAACACAAGCGCGCCGAAAGGACGGACAAGGAAGCCCGCCGCAAAGGCCAAGAGGGCAAAGATGTTCCGGGTCGTTTCCGGATACTGGCTGAAGAAGGCTGCCCCGATAAAGGTGGCCAGTGAACCATAGAGATAGAAATCGTACCATTCGAATACGGTGCCGAGCGAAGAAGCGAAGATAACCTTCTTCTCTTCCCGCGTCATCGGTCCGGCCTTTGCGCCGGCCGTAATTGCGACATCTGCCATTGTCGTCCTCCCTCAAGATGAAAATCGCGTGCCGGCTCCAAGCCCGTTTCCTCCTGGCCTAGGATATGGCGACGCATTGTCGCAGATTGCCAGAATTCAAGGGCTAAGGAGAGCGATGCTTTGGGATTATGACTTTCGTCTAATATCGCGCCTGCCGTGCACAGCGGATGCTGCGGCGCGGCATAATGGCAATGCGGTGCATCACCTGCGTCAGCCATCGCTTGACTCGTTGCGAAAATCTTTTAAACAGCTTCGCGAACGGGAAGACACCCACATGCGCGCCTGCGAATTCCATATCGCTGCTTCCGCACTGCCGGCCATCCAGGCTGCGCAGCGGGCGTGTTTTGCCGCTTTCTCCAAAACCAAGGCCAAAACGACGACGAAAACCGTCTGACGTCTCTGGCCGCCGCTCTCTCCCCGGATGGCCGGGGACAAGGAATTCCGCGAGTTGATCGCGGCTTCCCCCTCACCAGATCGAGGAGAGACAGAAAGAGAGCACAAAATGGGTTTCAAGATCGCAGTCGCCGGTGCAACCGGCAATGTCGGCAGGGAAATGCTGACGATCCTTTCCGAGCGCGGCTTCCCGGTCGACGAAGTCGTGGCGCTGGCATCCGCCCGTAGCCAGGGAACCGAAGTTTCGTTCGGCGACCGGACGCTGAAGGTTTCCAACCTGGAAAACTACGATTTTTCCGACACCGATATCTGCCTGATGTCGGCAGGAGGCGAGGTTTCCAAGAAGTGGTCGCCGAAGATCGGCGCCCAGGGCTGCGTCGTCATCGACAACTCGTCCGCCTGGCGTTACGATCAGGACGTTCCGCTGATCGTTCCGGAAGTGAACCCCGATGCGATCTCCGGCTTTACCAAGCGCAACATCATCGCCAATCCGAATTGCTCGACCGCTCAGCTCGTAGTCGCCCTGAAGCCGCTGCACGACTTCGCCAAGATCAAGCGCGTCGTCGTCTCGACCTACCAGTCGGTCTCCGGCGCCGGCAAGGAAGGCATGGACGAGCTCTTCACCCAGACCCGCGCCGTCTTCGTCGCCGATCCGGTCGAATCCAAGAAGTTCACCAAGCGGATCGCCTTCAACGTCATCCCGCATATCGATAGCTTCATGGAAGACGGCTATACGAAGGAAGAGTGGAAGGTTCTCGCCGAAACCAAGAAGATGCTCGACCCGAAGATCAAGGTGACCTGCACCGCCGTGCGCGTTCCGGTCTTCATCGGCCATTCGGAATCGGTCAATATCGAGTTCGAAAACGAGATCAGCGCGGATCAGGCCCGGGATATCCTCCGCGAAGCTCCGGGGTGCCTCGTCATCGACAAGCATGAAAACGGCGGCTACATGACGCCTTACGAATGCGCCGGCGAGGATGCCACCTACATTTCCCGTATCCGTGAGGATGCGACGGTGGAAAACGGCCTCAATATCTGGGTCGTTTCCGACAACCTGCGCAAGGGTGCCGCGCTCAACGCCATCCAGATCGCCGAATTGCTCGTCAATCGCGGCCTGATCAAGCCGCGCAAGGCTGCTGCCTGATAAATAATAAATTTATTAAGCATGTTCCGATAGAAACCCCGTCAGAAATGGCGGGGTTTTTCTTTCGAATCACCTACATCACAAACTATTCATGAACGGGTGAGTTGCGATTGTCCGCAACCGCCGCCATAAGGCCGAAACAAAACACATTATCCGGACGCTTTTGACTTAAGCGATCCGGCTCTCGGGACGGGTTTGACCGCATGAAGAAGATTTTGCTGGCAGGATTGATCGCAACCGGTTTCATGACCGCTAGTCCGGCTGTTGCCGCGCTCCAATGCGGCAACGATTCATCCGGCTTCGCCCGCTGGGTCGAAGAATTCAAGCGGGTTGCACCTTCGAGCGGCGTCAACCCTTCCGTCGTCGAAAAGGCTTTTTCGAGCGTCTCCTACAACCGCGCGACCATCAGCGCCGATCGCGGCCAGAAAAGCTTCAAGCTCTCCTTCGAAGACTTCATGAAGAAACGCGGCGGGGCCGCCATCATCTCCCGCGGCAAGGGCATGAAATCCGGCAACGCTTCGCTGTTTGCGCAGATCGAACGCCGCTACGGCGTGCCGGCCGGCCCGATCATCGCCATCTGGGGCATGGAAACCGGTTTCGGCAGCTTCATGGGTGATCAGCACACGCTTTCCGCCGTCGCGACGCTCGCTTACGATTGCCGCCGCTCCGCCTATTTCACCGAGCAGCTTTATGCGGCCCTTCAGCTCGTCGGCCGAGGCGATCTGAGCGTCACCGCCCGCGGTGCTGCCCATGGAGAGATCGGCCAGACCCAGTTCCTGCCGCTGAACGTCGTCCGCTACGGCGCCGATGGCGACGGCGACGGCCATATCGACATGGTCCGTTCGCGTGCCGACGCGCTCGCCTCGACCGCCAACTTCCTGAAGGGCCACGGCTGGAGGCCAGGTGCCGGTTACCAGCCGGGCGAGCCGAACTTCGGCGCTATCCAGGGCTGGAACGCCGCGAGCGTCTACCAGAAGGCGATCGCCTATATGGGCGCGCAGATCGACGGCCAATAAGCCCGCCGGCCATCAAGCTTCGCTTCACCTGAAAAAATTCAGGCCGACGCCTGTTCGGCCTGCTCCGGCGGTTCGGTGAGGTCCGGGCGGACGAAATCGCCCTTGCTGTCCATGATCCAGAGCTCCCCGGTCGAAATGTCGAACCAGGCACCGTGAATGCCGAGTTTCCCTTCTTCGTCGAGTTTGCGAACAAAGGGGAACGTCTGCAGATTGGCGATCGAATTGCGGATCGAGACCCGCTCCAGCGCCGTCTGGCGTTCGGCCTGCGTCATGAACTCGTTGTTCTGGATCTGCTCGGCGGCGGGCCTCACCAGTCCCATCCACTTGCCGATGAAGTCGCCCGGCGACAACGGCTCGATGGCAGGGTCGAGAGCTGCCCGGATGCCGCCGCAACGGCCATGGCCCATCACCACGATATTGTCGATCTCCAGCACCTGAACGGCATATTCGAGCGCTGCCGAGGTGGCGTGAAACTGGCTGTCGGGCTCGTAGGGCGGCACCATGTTGGCAACGTTGCGCACGACAAAAAGTTCGCCCGGCCCGCAATCGAAAATGGTCTCCGGCGCAGACCGGGAGTCACAACAGGCAATCAGCAGCGTGTGGGGCTTCTGCCCGCTATCCGCCAGCACCCGGTAACGCTCGCGTTCGTCACTATAGCGACCGCTCATGAAATTGCGGTAGCCCGCCAGAAGTCTGTCAGGAAAATCCGTCATGGAGCAACGATTATAGCGCCGTCGAGCGAAGATCAACGGCCATTGTGCATCTGCGAACTCCCGAGGCCTATTACCGCTTGATCCGCTGCAAGGGATGCACGAGCCGGCGCATCTGAACCATCGCCATGGGAGTGGAAAGGCTCGACGCGTCCGTCTCCAGCGTCAGTTCGTCGCCACCGCGTTTGGCCGTGCGCGCAAGGACTTCGAAAACACTCGCGGTTGCCAGCTGCAGCGCCTTTTCCTCCTCCATTCCGGCCAGGATTCGCCCGAGGAACAGCGCTCCCAGGAGGTCGCCGAGCCCGTTCGGCGGATTGTCGATCAGCCGGTGTTCGGCAAGCAGCGCATGTTTGCCCGTCAGGTAGAGATTGCCGGTACCACCCGCCATCATCGGCACGGCCGAGGTCACCAGGATGCGCGGCGGCCCGAGTGCGATTGCGGCATCCATGATATCGTTGTTGGTCTCGAGCGGTGCCCCGGAAAGCCAGGCGAGTTCGTAGCGGTTCGGGGTGGCGATCGTCGCAAGCGGAATGAGTTCGTCGCGGATCGCTTCCGCCGTCGGCTGCGGAATATAGAGCCCGCCGAGATCGCCCATAACAGGATCGCAGACATAGAGAAGGCCCGGGTTTTTCTCCTTCAGCGCCCTTATCAGCCGCGCCACCGAACGCGGCTGGGCGGCATTACCGAAATAACCGGTCAGCACCGCCTTCACTTCTCCGAGCCATGGCGCGCGAATAAGATCGTCTATAGCCTTGTCGAAATCTGATTCGGGAAAGGTCAGCCGTGTAGAAGGCCCATGACCGGGATGCCAGGGGAGGACGACGGTCGGCATTGCCCAGACGGGAAATCCCAGCGTCTCGAGCGCGAAGACGGCGGCGCGATTGCCGACCGAGCCGCGCACGACATGGCTGGAGATGACGAGGACGGCACTGCTGGTATCCTGCATGAGATTGCTTTCCGGCTACGATGGCCCTGTTGATCGTTTCTTCGTCGCCGCATGTCAACAAGCCTTCACGGAACAATGAAACGTGTAGTGCCGACGGACATGGATCAGCCACGTTGCTGCACGATGACACACATCTAATTTATTCCGTCCGGGGACGGAAAAAGGGGAGAGGGACATGGCCGTCAGGCAGAATCCGAAACGGGAAAAACAGATCGAAAGCGCGCGCAAGATCGTCGCTGCGAGCAAGGGGCCGCATCTCGACCCGCTCATCCTGTTCGCGCGGGCCAGCACTGACGACATCGAAAGCTATACGCCGGAAATGCTGGCGCTTTCCGCCAATCATGCAGCCGAGCGGCTGATGGCCTGGACGCGGATCCGGGCCGACATCACGGTGGAACCAATCGCCGGTGTAGAGCCGGACGGAATTCCGGTCTCGGTGCTGACCGTCGTCGACCGCAACATGCCCTTTTTGTTCGACTCGGTCATGGGCGAGGTGACCGCCACCCACCGCGACCTCACCATGGCAGTTCATCCGATCCTGGTCGTTGAGCCGGGCAAGGAACCAGCGCTCCGTTCCAACGAACAGCCCAGCAACCCGGCTCATCATGTGAGCCTCATCCAAATCCATCTTTCGCCGCTCAACGAAGAACAGGCCGCTTCGCTCACCGAGCGCATTCGTTACATCCTCGACCAGGTTCATCTGTCGATCACCGACTGGGGCTCCATGCTGGAAGTCCTCGACGGGGCCGCCAAGCAGCTCAGCAATTCGACAAGCCGCCGCAAGGCCGATCGCGACGAGGCGCTCGCCTTCCTGGACTGGCTGCGCGACGACAACTTCACCTTCCTCGGCATGCGCGAATACGTCTATTCCGGCAAGGGCGCCAACGCCAAGGTCGAACGCGGCAAGGGCCGCGGTCTCGGCATCCTCTCCGATCCGGATGTGCTGGTGCTGCGCCAGGGCAAGGACGCGGTGACGACCACGCCGGAAATCCTCGAGTTCCTCGACGGCCCCGATTTCCTGATCGTCACCAAGGCCAATGTGAAATCCGTAGTGCACCGCCGCGCCTATATGGATTATGTCGGCGTCAAGCGCTTCGACGAAAAGGGCGAAGTGGTCGGCGAGCTGCGCGTCGTCGGCCTTTTCACGGCAACCGCCTATACCCACTCCGTGCGCGACATCCCTCTCCTGCGCGCCAAGACCGGCCGGGTGGAGGAGCAGTTCGGCTTCGATCCCGACAGCCATTCCGGCCGCATGCTGGAAAACACGCTCGAATCCTATCCGCGTGACGACCTCTTCCAGATCGATGTCGATCTGCTGGCCCGCTTCTGCGAGCAGATCATGGAACTGAGCGAGCGTCCGCGCGTCCGGGTCCTGCCGCGCATCGACCATTTCGACCGTTTCGTCTCGGTGATCGTCTATGTGCCTCGCGAGGACTACAATTCCCTGGTCCGCGAGAAGGTCGGCGACTACCTGACCAAGGTCTATGACGGCCACGTCTCCGCCTATTATCCGGCTTTCCCGGAGGGCGGCGTCGCCCGCGTCCACATGATCATCGGCCGACGCGGTGGCAAGACGCCGCGGATCGCGCAGGGCAAGCTCGAGGAAGCGATCCGGCTCATCGCCACCCCCTGGGAGGACCGCTTCGCAGCGCTTGCGGAGAAGGGGCCGCGGCTCTCCGTTACCCAGGCCTTCCAGGAAGCCTTCTCGCCCGAGGAAACCTTCGCCGACCTGCCGGACATCGCCGCCTGCGCCGCCGGCGAAACGATCCGCATCGCCTTCTATCGCCGCCCCGGCGACGCCGCCAACACCGTGTCCCTGAAGATCTTCCACAAGGACCGGCACCTGTCGCTCTCCCGCCGCGTGCCGCTTCTCGAAAACCTCGGCTTCCACGCCGTCAGCGAGCAGACGTTCGAGATCGAGGTCGGTCCGGAAAACGACCGCAAGCTGATCGTCCTCCACGACATGGAACTGCAGCTCGGCGACGGGCGCGAGGTCGACTTGTCCCGCGAAGGCCTGGCTCTGGAAGAGGCCTTTCTCTCCGCCTTCGAAGGCCTGATCGACAATGACACCTTCAACCGGCTGGTTCTGCTGGCCGGCCTGTCCGCCCGCGAAGTCACGGTGCTGCGCGCATATTCCCGTTATCTGCGCCAGACCGGCATCGTTTACTCGCAGGCCTATATCGCCGACACCCTGGTGAAATACCCGGCCATATCCGCCGCCATCTTCCGCCTCTTCCGCGACGGCTTCGACCCGAAGATCACTGAGAAGGCCCGCGTCAAGAAACTCACCGACCATCACGCCGAAATCGAGGAAGCGCTCGGCAACGTGCCCAATCTCGATGAGGACCGCACCCTTCGACGTTTCGTCAATGCGGTCGATGCCACGCTCCGGACCAACTACTTCCAGCGCGATGCCAATGGCGCCCCGCACCGGATGTTCGCCTTCAAGCTCGATCCGAAGCTGCTCGACGGCCTGCCGGAGCCCCGTCCCTTCCGGGAAATCTTCGTCTACGGCACCGAGGTCGAAGGCGTGCATCTGCGCTTCGGCAAGGTTGCGCGCGGCGGCCTGCGCTGGTCGGACCGCGGCGAGGACTATCGGACGGAAATCCTCGGCCTCGTGAAGGCGCAGCAGGTCAAGAACGCCGTGATCGTGCCGGTTGGCGCCAAGGGCGGCTTCTTCCCGAAAATGCTGCCGCCGGCAGGCGCGCGCGACGCATTCTTCAATGCCGGCAAGGAGGCCTACAAGACCTTCATCCGCACCCTCCTGTCGATCACCGACAATATCGTCGGCGCCGACATCGTCGGGCCGCCCGATACGATCCGCCTCGATGGCGACGACCCCTATTTCGTGGTTGCCGCCGACAAGGGCACGGCGACCTTCTCCGATACCGCCAACGGCCTGGCGCAGGAAGCCGGCTTCTGGCTGGACGATGCCTTCGCCTCCGGCGGTTCGGTCGGTTACGACCACAAGAAGATGGGCATCACCGCGCGCGGCGCCTGGGAAGCCGTGAAACGGCATTTCCGCGAGAAAGATATCGACATCCAGACGACGCCGTTCACGGTCGCTGGGGTCGGCGACATGTCCGGCGACGTCTTCGGCAACGGCATGCTGCTGTCGCGCAAGATCCGCCTCATCGCCGCCTTCGACCATCGCGATATCGTCATCGATCCGGATCCGGATCTCGAAAAGTCCTTCGCCGAGCGCGAACGCATGTTCGCCCTGCCCCGTTCGAGCTGGCAGGATTACGACAAATCGACCCTTTCCGAAGGGGCGATGGTCATTTCCCGCTCGGAGAAGTCTGTAAAGCTCACCAGGCAGGCCGCTGCCGCAATCGGTATCGACAAGACGACGGCGACGCCCTTCGAGATCATGACCGCGATCCTGAAGAGCCCGGTCGACCTCCTCTGGTTCGGCGGCATCGGCACCTATATCAAAGCAACCTCCGAAACCGATACGGAAGTCGGCGACCGCGCCAATGATCCGATCCGCATCACCGCGGCGGAAGTGCGCGCCAGCGTCATCGGCGAAGGCGCCAATCTCGGCATGACCCAGAAGGGCCGCATCGCCTACTCGCTGAACGGCGGGCGCTGCAATTCCGACGCGATCGACAATTCCGCCGGCGTCAACTGCTCCGACGTCGAGGTCAATATCAAGATCGCCCTCAATTCGGCCATGCAGGATGGGCGGCTTGCCCGCGACAAGCGGAACCAGCTTCTCGCCTCGATGACCGAAGAAGTCGGCCATCTCGTGCTGCGCAACAACTATCTGCAGCCGCTGTCGATCTCGCTGACCGAACGCAAGGGTACCGGCAACCGCGAAGAGCTTTCACGGCTGATGTCCGTGTTGGAGGCGCAAGGCCAGCTCAATCGCAAGGTCGAAACTCTGCCCGATGATGCGGAGCTTGCGGAGCGTTATTCCTCCGGCAGGCCGCTGACCCGGCCAGAAATCGGCGTGTTGCTCTCCTATTCGAAGATCGTTCTCTTCGATGCCCTGCTCGACAGCAGCCTGCCGGACGACCCCTATTTCTCGGCTGTCCTGAAGGCCTATTTCCCGGCCAGGATGCAGAAGGCTTACGCGGGAGATATCCAGTCCCACCGCCTGCATCGCGAAATCGTCGCGACCACGCTCGCCAACGAGGCGATCAACCGCGGCGGCCCGGGTTTTGTGCAGCAGATGAGCGATATGACCGGCGCTACGGCGGCAAATGTCGTCAAGGCCGCCTTCCTCGCCCGCGACGGCTTCGAACTTCCCAAGCTTTGGGCCGAGATCGATGCGCTGGATGGAAAAATCCCCGGCCAGCTGCAGAACGATCTCTACGCCCGCACCACCGAGACCTTCGCGGAAGCAACCCGCCTCATCCTGCAGACGCAGGTCGGCACCGGCGACGTGGACGGCGCGATGAGCCGCCTCAAGGCCGCGATCAAGGGGCTGCGCTCGTCGCTCGCCGGCGGAGATTTCGTGGAAACCGCGGCCCGCGCCTCGGAACTCGAAGCGCAGGGCATACCGGCATCGCTTGCCCGTGAAATCCTGTTGCTGTCGACGCTGGTCCTGGTGCCGGAGATCATGCTGATCGCCGACCGCACCGGTGAAACCATGGCGCGCGCCACCGAGAGCTATTTCACTGTTACCGAAACCTTCCGCATCAACCGGCTGATCGGCGCAGGCGAACGTATCAGCACTTCGGAACACTACGAGAGCCTGGCGCTCTCCCGTAGCCTGCAGCAGCTCGCCTCGGCGCGCCGCGACATCGTCATCGCCGCGATGACTGCCCATCCGAAGGAGAAGAAGCCTTTGGAAGCCTGGGTCGGCGGCGACCGGGTGCGGGTGAACCGCATCGGTGCCGAACTGGTGACCTTGAGCGAAAGCGGCGAGTTGACGCTTCCGAAGATCACCGTCGCGGCCGGCCTCCTGAACGATCTTGCGCATGGTCGGGCGATGTAGGACAACGAACCGAACTGGCTGATCCGGGGGAAAAATGGCCGTTACTGATGGGGACGAAGCGCCGGCAAAAACGAGCCGGCGCGGCATCTGGGGCTGGATGTTCTTCGATTGGGCGGCCCAGCCGTTCTTCACCGTCGTCACCACCTTCATCTTCGGCCCCTATTTCGTCTCCAGGCTGACCGAGGATCCGGTCTCGGCGCAGGCGGCCTGGAGCAACATGGCGACGGTCTCGTCGCTGGTCATCGCCGTATTCTCCCCCATCCTCGGCTCGATCGCCGACCAGGCCGGCCCCCGAAAACCGTGGATCGCCTTTTTTGCGATGATCAAGATCGCCTGTGTCTCGGCCCTTTGGTTCGCAGTGCCCGGTTCGCCGATCATCTGGCCGATGATCTTCATGATCTTCGCGTCGATCGCCGCGGAGTTCTCGACCGTCTTCAATGATTCGATGATGCCGCGGCTGGTCTCCAAGGACGATGTCGGGCGGATCTCCAACGTCGCCTGGGGGCTCGGTTATCTCGGCGGCATGATCGTGCTGATTGCCGTCGTGGCGTTGCTCGCAGCCAATCCCGAGAGCGGGAAAACCCTGATAGGCATCCCCCCGCTTTTCGGCCTCGATCCGCATCTCGGCGAGGACGCGCGGATCACCGGTCCGATCTCCGCCCTCTGGTATTTCCTGTTCATCCTGCCGATGTTCTTCTTCACGCCGGACGCCGTGAAAGGCCTGCCGCTCGCCGCGGCGGTCCGCTCCGGCATAAGGGAACTTGGCGGCACGCTGCGGGACCTGAGGCAGCGCACCGGCATCGCGAAATTCCTGGTCGCCCGCATGCTCTACCAGGACGGCGTCAACGGCCTGCTGATCCTCGGCGGCACGTTTGCGGCCGGGATGTTCGGCTGGGCGACGATCGAGATCGGCATCTACGGCATCATCCTGAACGTCGTGGCGATTTTCGGCTGCATCGTCGCCGGTTGGCTCGACCGCCTGCTCGGCTCGAAGATCGTCGTGATCATCAGCCTCGTCCTGTTGCTGGTGGCCACTCTCGGCATCATCTCCACCGGCCCTGGCTTCGTCTTCTTCGGCCTTCTGCCTCTTTCGGCAGAGGATAGCGGCGGCCTGTTCGGCACCGCGGCGGAAAAAGCCTACATCCTGTTCGGATTGCTGATCGGCATCGCCTTCGGCCCCGTCCAGGCCTCGTCCAGATCCTATCTCGCCCGCAGCGTCAGCCTTTCGGAGACCGGCCGCTATTTCGGCATCTACGCGCTGTCCGGCCGGGCGACGAGCTTCCTCGCCACGCTGCTCTTCTCGCTCATGACCTATGCCAGCGGCTCCGCCCGGCTCGGCATGGCGACGCTGCTGATCTTCCTCGTGGCGGGGTTGCTGCTGCTGTTTGCCACACCGTATCCGGCAAACAGGAAGTAGAGACGGATAGCTATTTGGTCGGGACATGGATCCTCGGGTCGAGCCCGAGGATGACGGAGTGCGCGGGTCAAACAGAGAAAAGCGGAGCGCCGCAGCTTGCTCAAATCTCTCTTTGGGCAGCCTGAAACACCCTTTCCGTCGTCATCCTCGGGCTTGACCCGAGGACCCACGCCGCACGCTCAGAGCATACCATCCAGCAACATCAATGCCGGAAATGCCGCATTCCCGTGAATACCATCGCCACACCATGCTCGTCGGCGGCGGCGATCACTTCGTCGTCGCGCATCGAACCGCCCGGCTGGATGACCGCCGTGGCCCCGGCGGCAATCGCCGAAAGCAGGCCGTCCGCGAACGGGAAGAACGCTTCCGAGGCAACGGCGGAACCCTTGGTCATCGGCTCGGCCCAGCCCATGGCCCTGGCCGCCTCTTCCGCCTTGATGCCGGCAATGCGGGCGGAATCGATGCGGCTCATCTGACCGGCGCCGATGCCCGCCGTCTGGCCGTTCTTGGCGTAGACGACCGCATTCGACTTCACGTGCTTGGCGACCTTGAAGGCAAACTTCATGTCTTCGAGTTCGGTCGGCGTCGGAGCGCGCTTGGTGACGACGCGCAGGTCGATATCCTCGACCATGCCGTTGTCGCGGGTCTGGACCAGCAGGCCCCCCGAAACGGTCTTCGCCGTCAGGCCGCGCGAACGCGGGTCCGGCAGGCCGCCGGTCACCAGCAGGCGCAGGTTCTTCTTGGCCGCGATGATCGCCTGGGCCTCGTCGGAAACCGCAGGCGCAATGATCACTTCCGTAAACAGCTTGACGATCTCTTCGGCCGTCTCCGCGTCCAAAAGCTGGTTGACTGCAATGATGCCGCCGAAGGCCGAGGTGGAATCGCAGGCGAGTGCCCGCAGATAAGCTTCCTTGAGGCTCGGGCCGGTTGCGACGCCGCAGGGGTTCGCATGCTTGATGATCGCGCAGGCCGGCGCCTTTTCCGGCGAGAATTCGGCGATCAGCTCGAAGGCGCCGTCGGTGTCGTTGATATTGTTGTAGGAAAGCTGCTTGCCCTGAAGCAGTTTTGCGGTCGCCACGCCCGGACGATTTTCGCCAGTCACGTAGAAGCCGGCGCTCTGGTGCGGGTTCTCGCCATAGCGCATCTCTTCCTTCAGCACGCCGCCGATCGTCCGGTAGCGCGGGATCTCGATGTCCAGCGCTTCCGCAAACCAGTTCGAGATCGCCGTGTCATAGGCGGCCGTGCGGGCATAGGCCTTGGCGGCGAGCTTCTGGCGGAAGGCATAGACGGTCTGCCCGTCATTCGAGCGCAGCGCCTCGATCAGCGCCGGGTAGTCAGAAGGATCGGTGACGGTGGTCACATAGGCATGGTTCTTGGCGGATGCGCGGATCATCGCCGGTCCGCCGATATCGATATTTTCGACCGTCGTCGGATAGTCGCCGCCGGCGGCGCGCACTTCCTCGAACGGGTAGAGGTTGATGACGGCAAGATCGATGCCCTCGATATCGTGTTCCTTCATCGCCGCGACATGTTCCGCATCGTCGCGGATCGCCAGCAGGCCGCCATGCACGGTCGGGTGCAGCGTCTTCACCCGCCCGTCCATGATTTCCGGAAAACCGGTCACTTCCGATACGTCGGTCACGGCAAGGCCCGCGGCGGCGATCGCGTTGTGCGTACCGCCCGTCGACAGCAGCTTCACGCCCCGCTCGGTGAGGGCCTTGGCAAGCTCGATGATGCCGGTCTTGTCGGAGACCGAGAGCAGCGCGGTGCGGATCCTGATGCGGTCGGGAGCGGGGATTTTCTTGGAAACGACGGCCATCGGTCTCTCCTGGAAAGGCGCCGCGGGACCCGGCGCGAAGGTAAGATGGCCGCCCGTTAGCACAGCTTGGCGGAAGAAGAAACGGCCTATTCGCCGCGTCTCAGCATCCAGCGTATTTCCGAAGTCTCCGGCGGAGAAAACTCGATGACGAGCTGCTGGCTCGGCCGCACGCCGGAAACGTCGGCAAAGAAGATGTCCTCGTCGATCATCACCTGCAGCCCCGGTGCCGCAAAGATCCAGGTCTCTCCATCAGGCGCCCGCATCGTGACACTTTCCTCATCGCGCCGCGAAAGGTTGATAACGGGATGGATGTGGAAGCGCGCCACCGCCAGGAACGGCCCGCTTTCGGCCGCCTCGCCCTCCGGCAGGAAGAGCCTATCGTGGCCCTTGATCTTGTTGCCCTTCACATTGAGGCCGATCTCGCGTTCGTGGAAATAACCGAACTGGTGGACGTAGCCGTCGTGGCTCGCCCGCAGCCAGTCATTGCCATGCAAGTCGTCCCAGCGCTCGACCTCCACCTCCGACACGCCGCCGAGCAGCATTGAGCCTGCGAAGCGGGACCGGATGATGCGACTGGACGACGTCTCGTTGAGCGTCACGGTCGAATGGGCCGGCGTCGAGCGCGCCATGTGCCGGTAGTTCCGGCCTGCATATTTCGGCGAGCCGCAATTGACGATGAAGCGGTGCCGGCCGGCCGACATCTCGAAGGACAGGCAGCCCGCATGCGCCCCGCGGGAAAGCCCTGGAGAGAGCGGGCGGCCGGTATCGACGATCAGCGTCGTGCCGTCCGCCGAGAGGCGATGATAGTTCATGTGCGGCAGCGCCTTGAACGGCTTGCCGGCCGTCTCGTCATAACGCAGCACCGACATCAACTCGCTCGCGGGCGTCGAGCTCGCACCGTTGAACAGCGCGAGATCGCCGTCCTGGTGGCGAAAGAAGCGGAGCGCCGGATACATGCGATCGATCGTCGGAATGAGTTTTTGCGGCAGGTCGTGGCCGA
This sequence comes from Neorhizobium sp. T25_13, assembly GCF_002968675.1. NCBI lineage: Bacteria > Pseudomonadati > Pseudomonadota > Alphaproteobacteria > Hyphomicrobiales > Rhizobiaceae > Neorhizobium > Neorhizobium sp. T25_13. The sequence goes on along the minus strand of NZ_PVBI01000010.1, from coordinate 86,815 downwards.
GATTGATATAGGTCTGGCGGAGCGGCAGGAGATCGATCAGCAGGTCGAGTACCGCACGTGGATTGCGCGACACATGCCCGCCATCGGCAAGGATCTGGCGTTCCAGCTCCCGATCCAGCCGCCTGCCCTCGCGCCGGATATAGGCGGCCCGCGTCGGCATCGAGATCGAGGCCATGGCAAGCGCGATCCTGAGCCTCAGCCGCGTATCGCCCTCGGGCGTGCAGCCGGCTACCTTCCTGAGATACCGGACCTGATAGGCGAGGCTTTTCATGAAACGGCGGTAGAAGCCGGCTTCTGCGCCCTGCATCACGACGGTGGAATGTGAAAGCCAGGCGATCACCCGCTCCGCTGCGACATGCGCTTCCCACGCAATGCCCTGCGGCCGTCGGCCATAAAGCGCAATCCAGTCCGCGACCACCTGACGGGCGCTGGCACAGGCGGCTTCCGTCTTGTTGGTGCGGATATGGCGGAGCCAGGCGAAAGAATGCAGCCGCTCTGCTGCCGCCCGCGACGGCAGCTCGACGGAGAACGGCGATTGACCGTAGGTTTCGAGAATCCGCCCCGCGAGCGGGAACCGGCCTTCCAGGATTTCCTCCGCCACGAACGGATCGAGCGCCCTCAGATCAGTTGGCGCGACGATCAGCCGATCCGGCACCTGCATGGAAAACGAAGTCGCGGCCAAGCGGAATCCGGCGGAACGCCGGCAAAGGCGCCGCCAGATTTCCCGCAAGCCGAAGGACATCAGCCTTCGGCGATCCGCGAGCCGCATCTTCAATCTGGAATACTCCGCAGGAATCAGCCTCCGCCCCGCCGGCGGGAATCAACTATTAGATTGTTCGAAAGTATCAGCCCGTATGGTGAAGAAAACCTTACCGCACCTGAAGGACGCTCGCGAAGAAGCCATCCATGCCGCCAACAAAATTTTCGCTGGCGGGCAGCATGGCCGGCGTGGTGCGGAATTCGCCGAGCGGCGAGATCGCCCCTTCCAGCCCCGGCCAGTTCTCAGGGTTGACGGCCATGCGTCTCAATTCGGGATGGTCCTTGAGCACGCGCACGACCAGTTCCTCCCCCTCCAGCGAATCGAGAGAGCAATTGGAGAAAACGATAATGCCGCCCGGTTTCACCAGCGTGACGGCGTGCCGCAGCATCTTTTCCTGCAGAGCCGCGAGCTTCGTTACATCCTCCGGTCCCTTGGTCCAGAACACATCCGGATGCCGGCGCGTCGTGCCGGTCGAGGAACAGGGCGCATCGAGCAGCACGCCGTCCAGCGGCTCCGCCGGCTTGAAATCGAAAAGGTCGCCGCCGACCAGTTCCGCCTCGTAACCGAGCCGACCGAGGTTTTCTTTCAGCCGCGCCAGCCGGTTGCCGGATTGCTCGACGGCGATCACCTCGGCACCAGCCGCGATCAGCTGCGCCGTCTTGCCGCCGGGGGCGGCGCAGAGGTCGGCGACCTTCTTGCCCTTCAGATCGCCAAACAGCTTTGCGGGAATGCTGGCGGCGACATCCTGCACCCACCAGGCGCCTTCGTCGAACCCTTCGAGCGCGGAAACCGCGCCATCGAAGGCCGCGAGGCGGATGCTGCCGGTCGGCAGAACCGTGCCGCCGAGCTTTTCGGCCCAGGCAGCGGGATCGGTTTTCACCGTCAGGTCGATGGCAGCCGGAACAAGCTGAGCTTCGGCGATACGATCCGCCTCCGCCTCGCCATAGAGGGCGACCAGGCGCTTGCGGAACCAGGCCGGCACCGGGGAAATGGTGGCGGTCGCGGCAAGGATATCGTCCTTTTCCCGGTCCAGCCGGCGCAGGACCGCATTTACGAGCTTGGCGAAACGGCGGTTGCGCGGGTCGCGATTGGCCTGTTCGACCGCGAGATCGACGGCCGCATGCGGCGGCACGTCGAGATGCAGGATCTGCGCGGCAGCAATCACCAGCACGTGGTGAAGCGCCCGAGCGCCTTCCGGCAACGGCGTGTCGATCAGCGAAGCGATCGCCGCCTCGATGCGCGGCAGATGACGGAGTGCGGTATTGAGGATGGCGCGCGTCAGCGCCCTATCGGCATCGCTGAGCGCCCTATAGGCCGGATTGCCATGGACGAGGTCGAGCATGCCGTCGAGCGAGATCTTACGGTCGACAACAGCCGCCAGAAGCTTTGCGGCCGTGACCCGAACCTCGAGACCTGCCTTGAAGGGACCGCTTTCCTTCTCCGAGTGAGCCGGTTTCCTGCGCTGTTCCGCAGGTTTGCCTGCTGGCTTGTAAGGCTTCTTGTTCTTCTTGGCTTCGTTCAAGACCAGGGACCTTTGCGCGGTTCATCCGAGCCGCGACCCCAACCGGTATTCGGAACGGAGCGCGCGGTGCGCTGCGGTCTATCAGCCTGGAACCCGGCCGTCGAGGCACTGGCCCGAGAACCACCGGGGAACTGGCCGGCCATCTGCTGCAGCGCGGCGATCCGGTTGCCGGTATCCGGGTGGGTAGAGAACAGGTTGTCCATGCGCTCGCCCGACAGCGGGTTGATGATGAACATATGCGCCGTCGCCGGGTTGCGCTCGGCCTCGTAGTTCGGGATCTGATGCGCCGCACCGGCGATCTTGCCGAGTGCGGAGGCGAGCCACAAAGGATTGCCGCAGATCTCGGCACCGCGCCGGTCGGCCGAATATTCGCGTGTCCGGCTGATCGCCATCTGCACCAGCATCGCCGCGAACGGCGCGACGATCATCGCCACCAGCACGCCGACAAAACCAAGCGGGTTGTTGTTCTCGCGATTGCCGCCGAAGAAGAAGGCGAAATTGCCGAGCATCGAAATCGCGCCCGCAAGCGTCGCGGTGATCGTCATCGTCAGCGTGTCGCGGTTCTGGATATGCGCGAGTTCATGCGCCATCACGCCCGCCACTTCCTCGTGCGTCAGGCGCTGCATCAGCCCGGTGGAAGCCGCGACAGCGGCATTCTGCGGATTGCGGCCGGTCGCAAAGGCGTTCGGCTGCGGATTGTCATAGACATAGACCTTCGGCATCGGCAGACCGGCATTGGCCGAAAGATCGCGGATCATGTTGTAGAATTCCGGCGCGCTGCGGGCATCGACCTCCTGCGCATGATAGGCCGACAGCACCATCTTGTCGGAATTCCAGTAGGAAAACAGGTTCATGCCGGCAGCGATCACCAGAGCGATCATCATGCCGCCCGTGCCGCCGATCAGGAAGCCGATCCCCATGAACAGGGCCGTCATGAAGGCCAGAAGCATGGCGGTGCGCATTACATTCATCGTCATCTCTCCCGTTGCCGATATCGTCCCAGGGCGGTTAAAGGGTTTTCCACTGGGCACGAACGCCTTATGATGTGGTCAATTCGACCAGAATTTTCAATAATCCACCCGGCGAAGGCCACGATGCAAAGCGCAGACAACGACAATTCAGAAATCATACCGGAAGAAGGTGCGCCCAAGAAGCCACTTTCCCCAGCCGCAGAGCGCGCGCTCAAGGAAGCCGAAGAACGTCGCCAGGCGGCCGCCAAGGCCGAAACACCGCAAGAATTCGGCGGCCGCGGCGGTGCCGACCCCGCCCGCTTCGGGGACTGGGAGATCAACGGCCGGGCGATCGATTTCTAAGCAAATATTCCTATTGACTTCGTTAATGGATCGGAATTTATTCCTTTCCATGATCAAGTCGCTTCTGATTCTTACTGGCATCGTCGCGGTGTTCGCCACCGAGGCGGAAGCGCGTGACGAGATTTCCGGCCCCGTGGCGGCGGAAATCCTGCGGGTCATCGACGGCGATACGCTGCTGGTCGAAGCGCAGCCCTGGCCGCAGCAGAAGATGGAAGTTTATGTGCGCATCCGAGGCATCGATGCGCCGGAACTAAAATCGAAATGCGAGCGGCTTCGTGAGGCGGGCATCGACGCCCAACGGGCGCTCGAAGCGCTGACCGCCCAATCACGCAAGATTCAGCTCACCCATATTTCCGGCGACAAATATTTCGGCCGCATTGTCGCAGACGTGGTGCTCTCCGATGGCCGCAGCGTCGGGCACGACCTGCTGCTGGCTGGCTTGGTGCAGACCTATGACGGCGGACGCAAGCCACGAGAGACCTGCGAGGTCAACTGAAAAGGCCGCCCGGTTTCCGAGCGGCCTTTGGGTTCGATCAGCCCGCCTTGTTCTGGCGGTTGGCGATCAGGTCGTCCACCACGCCGGGATCGGCAAGCGTCGAGATATCCCCGAGCGCGCCGAAATCATCCTCTGCGATCTTGCGCAGGATGCGGCGCATGATCTTGCCGGAGCGGGTTTTCGGCAGACCGGGTGCGAACTGGATCTTGTCGGGCTGCGCGATCGGGCCGATCTCCTGGCGCACATGCTTCACCAGTTCCTGGCGCAGCGCGTCATTGCCTTCGTGACCGGACATCAGGGTCACGTAGCAATAGATGCCCTGGCCCTTGATGTTGTGCGGATAACCGACGACGGCGGCCTCGGACACGAGATTGTGTGAGACGAGCGCCGATTCCACTTCCGCCGTGCCGAGCCGGTGGCCGGAGACGTTCAGCACGTCGTCGACGCGACCGGTGATCCAGTAATAACCGTCCTCGTCGCGCCGGCAGCCGTCACCGGTGAAATATTTGCCCTTGTAGGTCGAGAAATAGGTCTGGATGAAGCGCTCGTGGTCGCCATAGACCGTGCGCATCATGCCCGGCCAGCTGTCTGCGATGCAGAGGTTGCCGTCGGCCGCACCTTCCAGCACCTTGCCCTCGTTGTCGACCAATTCCGGTTTCACGCCGAAGAACGGTACGGTCGCCGAACCCGGCTTCAGGTCGGTGGCCCCCGGCAGCGGCGTGATCATGTGGCCGCCGGTTTCCGTCTGCCACCAGGTATCGACCACCGGGCAGCGCTTGTCGCCGACCACGTTGTAATACCACTCCCAGGCTTCCGGATTGATCGGCTCGCCGACGGTGCCGAGCAAACGCAGGCTTGTCCGCGAGGAGCGTTTCACGAACTCGTCGCCGGCGCCCATCAGCGAGCGGATCGCCGTCGGTGCCGTGTAGAAAATGTTGACCTTGTGCTTGTCGATGATTTCCCAGAAACGGCCCTGGTCCGGGAAGTTCGGCACGCCTTCGAACATCAGCGAGGTGGCGCAGTTCGCCAGCGGCCCGTAGACGATGTAGGAATGGCCGGTCACCCAACCCACGTCCGCCGTGCACCAGTAGATGTCGCCGTCATGGTAGTCGAACGTATATTCGTGGGTCATCGCCGCAAAGACGAGGTAACCGCCGGTCGTGTGCAGCACGCCTTTCGGCTTGCCGGTCGAACCTGATGTGTAGAGGATGAACAGCGGATCTTCCGCCTTCATCTTCGCCGGCTCGCAATGCTCCTTCACGGTGGCGATTTCCTGGTGGTACCAGAGGTCGCGGCCGGGCGCCCAGCCAGTCTTGCCGCCGGTGCGGCGCACCACCACGACCTTGTTGACGATCACGTGCTGGCGGGCGGCGATATGGATCGCCGTATCGGTATTGTCCTTGAGTGGCACCGGCTTGCCGCCGCGCACGCCCTCGTCGCAGGTGATCACGAAGGTGGACTGGCAGTCGATGATGCGGCCGGCCAGCGCTTCCGGTGAAAACCCGCCGAACACGACCGAATGCACCGCGCCGATGCGGGCGCAGGCGAGCATCGCATAGGCCGCTTCCGGGATCATCGGCATGTAGATGGTGACGCGGTCGCCCTTCTTGACGCCATGCTTCTTCAGGACGTTGGCCAGCCGGCAGACCTGATCGTAAAGCTGGTTATAGGTGATCTTCTTGTCGATATAGGGGTTGTCGCCTTCCCAGATCAGCGCCGTGCGCTCTCCATGGGTTTTCAGGTGGCGGTCGATGCAATTGTAGGAAACGTTGGTCAGGCCATCCTCGAACCACTTGATCGAGACCTTGCCCTTGAAGGAGGTGTTCTTGACCTTGGTATAGGGCTTGAACCAGTCGATGCGCCTTCCATGTTTGCCCCAGAACTTGTCCGGGTCCTCAACGCTCTCCTCGTACCACTTCTCGTATTTATCCTTGTCGATGAGCGCCTTCGCTTTGGCAGACTTGAGGACCGGGTAGACTTTTTCCGACATGAACACCTCCCTGAATTGGCACGCATGACGACGCATCGAGCCGTCAGCGATATGTGCCGCATTCATAACAGGTGAGGCAAGGGCGGCAATTAGACAAACGGTTCATCTCGGTGCGACGATCTCGCTTCAAAGATTTGCAATTCTGTCCCAATTCGATTATAGGGCGGTAAATTCCCGGAAATTGTGGTTGATACCCACGGCCCGCGACACCGGCGCGGACGGACAGAGGACCTATACCCATGGCTCAACAATTGCTCATGCCGAAGGCGACCGCTGTATGGCTGGTCGACAATACCGCGCTTTCCTTCGAACAGATCGCCAATTTCTGCAAGCTCCACCCGCTCGAGGTGAAGGCAATTGCGGATGGCGAAGCGGCGCAGGGCATCAAGGGCCTGGACCCGATCGCCACCGGCCAGCTTTCGCGCGATGAAATCGAACGCGGCGAAAAAGACGTCAATCACAAGCTGAAGCTTTCGGAGCCGAAGGTTCGCGTGCCGGAATCGAAACGCCGCGGCCCACGCTACACGCCGGTCTCCAAGCGCCAGGATCGCCCGAACGCCATTCTCTGGCTGGTTCGCAACCATCCGGAACTGAAGGACGCACAGATTTCCCGCCTCGTCGGCACCACCAAGTCGACGATCGAGCAGATCCGCGAGCGCACCCACTGGAACTCGACCAACCTGACGCCGATGGATCCGGTGACGCTCGGCCTCTGCAGCCAGATCGATCTCGACCTCGAAGTCGAACGCGCTTCCAAGGGCCGTCCGCTGCCGACCGCTGCCGAACTCGGCGCTTCCCTGCAGCCGGCGGCTGAAACCGAAAACCTCGGCTTCAGCTATCGCAACGAGCGCGAGGAAGAGAAGGAAAAGGAGATCGACGCGGACGCCGTTTTCGCCAAGCTCTCGTCGCTCAAGTCCACCCGTCGCGACGACGACGAGGAAGACGAGCGCTTCTGATCGAACCAGTTCGATTGCATGAAAAAGCCCCGGAGACGATCCGGGGCTTTTTTCGTTCAGGCGCTCTGTTTCAGGCCGCTGCTCTCGCGGGCATAACCGTTCGCCTTCAGGATCGCGGTGATTTCGTCCAGCACCGCTGCGTCCTCGATCGTCGCCGGCATTTTCCACGGCATGTCGTCGGCAATCTTCTGCATCGTGCCGCGCAATATCTTGCCCGATCGGGTCTTCGGCAGCTTGTGAACCACCATGACCGTCTTGAACGCCGCGACGGGTCCGATCTCGTTGCGCACGAGTTCGGCAACTTCTTTGGCGATATCAGCGGTTTCCCGTGAAACATGGTTCTTCAGCACCATGAACCCGCAAGGGATTTGCCCCTTCGTCGCATCGTGCACGCCGATCACCGCGCATTCGGCGACGTCCGGATGTTTGGCGCAGGCCTCCTCCATCGCCCCTGTCGAAAGCCGATGGCCGGCGCAGTTGATGATGTCGTCGGTGCGCGCCATCACGAAGATATAACCCTCTTCGTCCATCACCCCGGCATCGGCCGTCTTGTAATACCCCGGGAACTCGTCGAGGCAGGTCTCGCTGAACCGCTGGTCGGCATTCCAGAAGCTGACGAGGCAGCCGGGCGGCAGCGGCAATTTTATAACGATATTGCCGAGCGTGCCGCGCGGCACCGGATGGCCGGCATCGTCCAGCACATCGAGCGCATAACCGGGCATCGGCCGCGTCGGCGAACCGTGCTTGACCGGCATCAGACCGAGCCCGACCGTGTTGGCGGCGACAGGCCAGCCCGTCTCCGTCTGCCACCAGTGATCGATCACCGGGATCTTCAGCTTCTGCTCGGCCCATTTCAGCGTTTCCGAATCGGCCCGCTCGCCGGCAAGGAACAGAGCGCGCATGCCGGTCAGATCGTATTTCTCAACCAGTTCGCCCTCCGGATCGTCGCGGCGGATCGCCCGGAAGGCCGTCGGTGCCGTGAACAGCACTTTCACGTCGTGATCGCTGACGACCCGCCAGAACGTGCCGGCATCCGGCGTGCCGACCGGCTTGCCCTCGAAGATCACGCTTGTATTGCCGGTCAGGAGCGGCCCGTAGACGATATAGGAATGGCCGACGACCCAGCCTATATCGGATGCGGTCCAGAACACCTCCCCCGGCTTGACGCCAAAAATGTTCTCCATGCTCCAATGCAGCGCCACCATGTGCCCGCCATTGTCGCGCACGACGCCCTTCGGCTGGCCGGTCGTCCCGGACGTATAGAGGATGTAGAGCGGATCGGTGGCCTTGACCGGGACGCACGGCACATCCCTGCCCCGCGCCCTTTCGACGGTCTCGGCGAAATCCAGCTCTCGACGCTCCGGCCGCAGTTCCGCCCGGAACTGCTCGCGCTGCAGGATGAGGCAATGCTCGGGTTTCACGCGGGCGAGCTCGATCGCCTGGTCGAGCAGCGGCTTGTAGGCGACGGTGCGACCGGGTTCGAGGCCGCAGCTCGCGCTGATCACCAGTTTGGCTTCCGAATCGTTCAGCCGCGCCGCCAGTTCCTGCGCCGCAAAACCGCCGAACACCACCGAATGCACCGCTCCCAGCCGGGCACAGGCCAGCATCGAGAAGATCGCTTCCGGCACCATCGGCATGTAGATGACGACACGGTCGCCCTTTCCTATGCCGAGATCACCCATAACCGCTGCGATCGCCTTCACCTCGTCGAGCACCTCGGCATAGGTGAAGCTCTTCTGTTTTCCCGTCATGGCGCTATCGTGGATGAAGGCCCGCTGCCCGCCCCGTCCGGCCGCCACATGCCGGTCGAGGCAGTTATGGCAGGTATTGGTCTCGCCGCCGGTAAACCAGCGCCCGTAGACCCCTTCGTCCTTGTCGAAGATCCTGTCCGGTTCCTTGAACCAGTCGATGGCAGCGGACGCGCCTCTCCAGAATCCCTCCGGATCCTTTTGCCAGCCTTCATAGATGTCGAAATAGCGGCTTTGCATCTGCACCTCCCGTCACATGAGCACAGCCCGGAATGGCCAATCTAGGGTGCGGGCGAGGTGCGGGAAAGCCCGACGAAAGCGCTAGGTCCTTGGCGAAAGCCTGTTTTCAGCGTGAGCCGAAGATGGCCGAGCCGACCCGAACGCTGGTCGCCCCGAATTCGACCGCGGTCTCGAAATCGCCGGACATGCCCATGGAGAGCTTTTCGACGCCACATTCCCTGGCGAGCTTGGCAAGCAGCGCAAAATGCGGCCCCGGATTTTCCTCGGCCGGCGGAATGCACATCAGCCCCTCGATCGAAAGCCCGAGCTCCTTGCGGCAAAGCTCCACGAAGGCGACGGTCTGCTTCGGCTCGATCCCCGCCTTCTGCGGCTCGAGCCCGGTATTGACCTGCACATAGAGTTTTGGCGCCTTGCCCTGCTTCCTGATCTCGTCGGCAAGCGCACGGGCGATCTTTTCCCGGTCCACCGTCTCGATAACATCGAACAGCGCCACGGCATCGGCGGCCTTGTTGGATTGCAGCGGTCCGATCAGATGCAGTTCGATCTCAGGCGTCTCGGCCTTCAGTTCCGGCCACTTGCCCTGGCTTTCCTGCACGCGGTTTTCGCCAAATATCCGTTGTCCGGCTGATATCACCGGTCGAATGTCCTGCACGTCGAACGTCTTCGAAACCGCCACGAGCGTCACCGACCCAGCAGGTCGCTTCGACAGGCGCTCTACCTTCCCGATCCGTGCCTTCACATCCTGCAGCCGTTCTTCGACGCTCATGACCCATGCCTTCCGCTTTTCTTGCAAGCTCAGCGCTTAGCCCTCATATAAGGCTCTGCCAAGGGTGTTTCGCCCTGAACTTGGCCTTTCCCGCCCCTGTAAAACTTGACGCTTGCAGGGTTTCATGGTGAAGGTCTCGCCCGACTCTTGATCCTGTTTTCCCGGAATATCATTGAAATGGCGACTGAACGTTATAATCCGCGCGATGCCGAGCCCCGTTGGCAGCAGACCTGGAACGATGCCAAGGTTTTCGAGACCGACAACAGCGATCCGCGCGAAAAATACTACGTTCTCGAGATGTTTCCCTATCCGTCGGGCCGCATCCACATGGGCCATGTGCGCAACTATGCCATGGGCGACGTGGTAGCCCGCTACAAGCGCGCCCGCGGCTTCAATGTCCTGCACCCCATGGGCTGGGACGCTTTCGGCATGCCGGCTGAAAACGCCGCCCGCGACAACAAGGTGCATCCGAAGACCTGGACCTACCAGAACATCGAATCCATGAAGGCGCAGCTGAAGGCCATGGGCCTGTCGCTCGACTGGTCACGCGAATTCGCCACCTGTGATGTCGAATATTACCAACAGCAGCAGCACCTCTTCCTCGACATGATGGAAAAGGGTCTGGTCTACCGCAAGCAGTCCAAGGTCAATTGGGACCCGGTCGACCAGACGGTTCTGGCCAACGAGCAGGTCATAGACGGCCGCGGCTGGCGCTCGGGTGCGCTGGTGGAGCAGCGCGATCTGGTGCAGTGGTTCTTCAAGATCACCGATTTCAGCCAGGATCTTCTGGACTCGCTCGATACGCTCGATCAGTGGCCTGAAAAGGTCCGGCTGATGCAGAAGAACTGGATCGGCCGTTCCGAGGGTCTGACGGTTCGCTGGGAAATCGTGGGTTCGACGGCACCCGCCGGCGAAAGCGAAATCGTGGTCTACACGACCCGTCCCGACACGCTGTTCGGTGCTTCGTTCCTGGCCATCGCCGCCGACCATCCACTGGCCAAGGCCGCAGCCGCGCAGAATTCGGCTATCGAAGCTTTCGCCGAGGAATGCCGCCATCACGGAACCTCGCTCGCAGCGCTGGAAACGGCTGAGAAGAAGGGCATCGACACCGGCGTCCGGGTCAGGCACCCACTTGACCCATCCTGGGAGCTGCCGGTCTATGTCGCGAATTTCGTGCTGATGGACTATGGCACAGGCGCCATCTTCGGCTGCCCGTCCGGCGATCAGCGCGACCTGGATTTCGCTCGCAAATACGGTCTGCCCGTCGTACCGGTCGTCATGCCGAAGGACGGCGACGCCGCGACCTTCGAGGTCGGCGACACCGCTTACGTCGATGACGGCGTGATGATCAATTCGCGTTTCCTCGACGGCAAGACGACCGAGGAAGCCTTCGAGATCGTGGCCAGCCGCCTGTCGGAAACGATCGTCGGCAACATGCCGCAGGGCGAACGCAAGGTGAATTTCCGCCTGCGCGACTGGGGTATCTCGCGCCAGCGCTACTGGGGCTGCCCGATCCCGGTCATCCACTGCGACGATTGCGGCGTCGTGCCGGTGCCTAAAGCGGACCTGCCGGTCAAGCTGCCCGACGACGTGACTTTCGACCTGCCGGGCAACCCGCTCGACCGCCACCCGACCTGGCGCCATGTCGCCTGCCCGCAATGCGGCAAGCAAGCCCGCCGCGAGACGGACACGATGGATACGTTCGTCGATTCGAGCTGGTATTTCACCCGCTTTACCGCGCCGTGGGAGAAGGATCCGACCGATCCGGCCGTCGCCAATCGGTGGCTGCCGGTCGACCAGTATATCGGCGGCATCGAGCACGCGATCCTGCACCTTCTCTATTCCCGTTTCTTCACCCGCGCCATGCGCGAGACCGGCCATGTCGAGGTCAAGGAGCCTTTCAAGGGCCTCTTCACGCAAGGCATGGTCGTGCACGAAACCTATCGTCGTGGCACCGGCCCGAACGGTGATTGGGTGGCCCCGGCCGACATTCGCATCGAGGAAGTGGACGGCAAACGCCGCGCCACCATGCTCAAGGGTGGCGAAGAAGTCACCATCGGCTCGATCGAGAAGATGTCGAAGTCGAAGAAGAACGTTGTCGATCCGGACGATATCATTGCCTCCTACGGTGCCGATACCGCCCGCTTCTTCGTCCTTTCGGACTCTCCGCCCGACCGCGACGTCATCTGGTCGGAAGCCGGCGTCGAAGGCGCTCACCGCTTCACCCAGCGCCTGTGGCGCCTGATTTCGGAAGCCTCCGAAAACTTGGCTGGCGTCGATCCGGTGCCGGCTAAGGATGGAGAAGCACTGGCGATCTCGCAGCTCGCCCACAAGACGCTGAAGGCGGTTCAGGGCGATTACGACAAGCTCTCCTTCAACAAGGCCGTCGCGCGCATCTATGAGCTCGTGAACGCACTTGCAGCGCCGCTCGCCCGAGTCGCAGGCGGCGAGGGCGATGCGGCCTATCGTGGAGCGGTCCGCAACGCGTCGGAGATTCTGATCCAGCTTGTAGCCCCCATGACGCCGCATCTGGCCGAAGAGTGCTGGGCGGTCCTCGGCAACAAGGAACTGCTCTCCCTGGCTGCCTGGCCTCAATATGACGAAACCCTCGTCGTCGAGAACGAGGTCACACTGCCTGTCCAAATCAACGGCAAGAAGCGCGGCGAATTGACAATCGCGCGCGACGCGGATCAAAGTGCGGTCGAAGCTGCGGTTCTGGCACTGGATACGGTCAAAGCGGCTCTTGAAGGCCGGGCGCCGAAGAAAGTCATCGTCGTCCCACAGAGGATCGTAAACATTGTCGTCTGACCGCTCTCTTCGTCGTTTCGGGTTCATATCCGGCCTGGTAATGTTGACTGTGCTTGCCGGCTGCCAGGTCCGCCCGCTTTATTCCGAGGCTTCCGGCACCGGCGAGCGCCTTGCGTCGGTCGGCTTCGAGCAACCCCACACCCGCCTTGACCAGGTTGTCCGCAACCATCTGGTCTTCCTCACCTCCGGCGGTGCCGGCGAGTCGACCCGTCCTGCTTACGACGTGAAGCTGGTAACCAAGAGCACGGCCTCGACCATTATTGACGACGAAGACGACGACGACAACGTCTCTCCGACCGGCGTACCGGTCCCCGGCCGCGTCCAGGTGGAAGGTACCTACACGATTAGCCGCGTCAGTGACGGGCAGGTGCTGAAGTCCGGCAAACGTCAGGTCGTTTCGCTGATCGACATTTCCGGACAGGGCTATGCACGCCTCCGCGCTGTTCGCGACGCCGAAAACCGCGCCGCGAGAGAACTTGCCGAGTTTATCCGCGCCGAGATCGCGATTGCGCTTTCGCGCGAACCTCAGCCGCAGACGGTATGGCAGAAGTAAAATCCCACGAATTCGATCGGTTTGCCGAGAAGAGTGCGGAACTCTACAGGATTTTCGTGATCTACGGCCCGGATCGTGGCCTCGTTTCCGAACGGGCGGCACTGATCGCGGGCAAGACTGGCATTTCCCAGGATGATCCGTTTGCGATGCTCAAGCTCGACGTTTCGGACCTGCAGGGCGACCCGGGGCGGCTTCTCGATGAAGTGAATTCAATGGGCCTTTTCGGCGGCTCGAAGCTCGTCTGGCTGCGTGGCGCTGCCAACGAAAAGCCGCTCCTGGACGCAATGCAGGTTTTGGCTGACGGTCCGGCTCCAGTCAACATACTGATCGTCGAGGCCGGCGACCTCAAGAAAGGGAGCGGGCTGCGCAAGATCGCCGAACCCTCCCGATCCATCGCTGTCATCCCCTGCTACGCGGACGATATCAAGGCTTTGAACAGCCTCATCGATTCGGAACTGGGAAGCGAAGGCCTCAGGATCAGCCCCGGCGCCCGCCAGAGGCTCCTGGAGCTGCTTGGGGGAGATCGCGTGGCCTCCCGGAACGAGATCCGCAAACTCGCGCTTTACTGCCGTGGCACAGGTATGGTCGAAGAGGCGCAGATCGATGAAATCATCGGCGACGCGAGCGCAGTTTCGGCCGATGAGGCCGTCGACGCAATCCTCAGCGGCGATTTGCCCGCTCTGCACCGCGCCATCCAGAAGATCGTCTCGTCGAAGACACCGGTTTTTCTCGTCCTGCAATCCTGCCTGAAACAGTTCCAGTTGCTGGATCTGATGAAGGCGGAGATGGAGGAGAAGAAACTCCAGACCGCCCAGGTCATGATGACGCTCGGCAGGCATATTCACTTCAAGCGGAAGCCGATCATCGAAAAAGCGCTGAGAACCTGGAGCTCCCCGGCGCTTGCCCGTGAAACGGAAAGATTGCAGGCCGCAATTCTGATGTCGCGACAGAGGCAGAGCCTCGAACCCAATATTGCGTTCCACACGCTGATGGCCACAGCTATTCAGTCAAGTCGTTGAATAGACTAGGTTATCGCCGCTCAAGAAGGCGGCATATCTCCTCGAGCTGCTCAAGCGTGCGGTAACCGATCCTGATCTGCCCACCACCGTTCTTGTGGTTGATCTTCACGTCCAGGCCCAGTGAATCAGAAAGGGTGCGTTCCAGCGCAAGAGTATCAGAGTCCTTTTGTTCCGCTTTCGAAACGTTTGCGGGCTCCGATTGGGCCTTGATGTCGTTTTGAGCCAGCTTCTCAGCATCTCGAACCGACATGCCTTTAGCGATAATCGTACGTGCCAGCGAAACCGGATCCGATGTCGTGATAAGCGCACGGGCGTGACCCGCGGAAAGGCTACCTCCGGCAAGCATCTCCCGAACCGGCTCCGGCAGTTTCAGCAGACGGAGGCTATTGGCCACATGGCTTCGGCTTTTGCCGATGATTTCGCCAAGATCGTTCTGGGTGTAACCGTGCTCGGCAATCAGCTGATCATAACCCAGCGCTTCTTCCAAGGGGTTGAGATCTGAGCGCTGGACGTTTTCGACGATAGCGATCTCAAGCGCCGTCCGATCATCCACATCGCGAACGATGACGGGAATTTCGACCAGGCCAGCCAGCTGAGCCGCACGCCAGCGGCGTTCGCCGGCGATGATCTCAAATTGATCGGCGCCGCGCGGCCGAACGACGACCGGCTGAACGATACCATGCTGGCGAATGGAGCTTGCGAGATCCTGCAGCTCACCCTCATCAAAGCTCCGGCGCGGGTTCTTCGGATTGCGCGACACGTGCTCGATCGGCACCATGCGATCCGGGTTGACGCTGCGGGCAGCACTGTTGACAGGTGCCGGCTGGTCCATCTCACCGATGAGTGCTGCAAGGCCGCGCCCGAGGCGCCGTTTCGAGAGGTCGTCGTTCATTCTCACTACTCACTTGTCTGCAAAGCGTCAGGCAGCCTTGCGCCTGCGTTCCCGCTGGATGACTTCAGAAGCCAGCTGCAAATAGGCCTGGCTGCCGGCGCATTTCAAGTCGTAAAGGATTGCCGGCTTCCCGTAGGAGGGCGCTTCCGAAACGCGAACATTGCGCGGAATCAATGTATGGTAGACCTTCTCCCCCAGATGCGTCCGAACATCGTTGACGACCTGCTGAGCGAGGTTGTTTCGCGCGTCGAACATGGTCAGGACAATTCCCTGGATGTCGAGCGAGGGATTGACGCTGCGACGCACCTGGTCGACGGTGTCCAGTAGCTGACTCAGACCCTCCAGAGCGAAAAATTCGCACTGTAGAGGCACAAGAATGGAATGAGCCGCCGCCATGGCATTCATCGTCAACAGGTTGAACGATGGGGGGCAATCCAGCAGAATGTAGGAATAGGCCAGAGCGTCATCGCCATTCAAGGCGCTTCGAAGCTTGAACGCCCGATCGGGAGCCTGGGAGATTTCCATCTCGAACCCGAGTAGATCCATTGTCGAAGGGACGATGTGAAGGTTTGGAACGGCCGTTGCCAGCGCAGTCTCGGCGATGGAATTATAACCCATCAATAGGTCATAGGAGGAGATCTTGCGATCACGCCGCTCAATGCCTAGTCCGGTGCTGGCGTTGCCCTGCGGATCAAGGTCCACGATCAGCACACTCTCGCCGATAGCAGCGAGCGCCGTGGCTAAGTTGATCGCCGTCGTCGTCTTGCCGACGCCACCTTTTTGGTTGGCAATCGTGATAACCCGATTTCTTTCAAACATGCGGCACCTGAAAATCTAGGGTTCTTTGTGCCTCAAATTGCTTATTTCGAGGATGACTGAATCCGGCTCGACGGCACTCGGGTGTTTTATCAGATCGAATACCCAACGACCACGGGCTTTCTCGACTTCCGCCGCGTAATCCCTGCCTTTATGAAAAAAAGCTCTTGTTTCTTTGCCGATCATCCACGCCGATGTGTAGGAAAGAAGCGGATCGAGCTCTGCAAGAGCCCTGGCTGAGATGCGCTCGCAATCTGGAAGAGCCTTGGAGGCCGATTCGATTCGCAGCGGATGGACAGAACCTCTGGCACCCGTCTCGCTAAGCGCCACTCGAAGAAACGCTGCCTTTTTCTGATTGCTCTCCACCAGGTGAACCCATCCCTCCTGCGCCTCGGCCAGAAAGATCGCGGTGATTATCCCGGGGAAACCACCTCCGGAGCCGAGGTCAAGCCACTTGCATGGCTGCGGGGAGAGCTGGAAGATTTGAGCGCTGTCAGCTATATGGCGCCGCCACAGCTCGTCCAGGGTCGACGGCGCCACAAGGTTGATGGCCTTGGCCCACTTCTGGAAAAGCGCGGAAAAATGCTCGAGCTTCTCTTGCGTTTCACGTGAAACACTCTTGCCGTTCAGAAGCATTTACAGGACTCGCTTGAGGCGATCTGGTGCAGCTTCTTCTTTACGAAGTAGCGCCAGGATGAGAGCAAGGGCGGCTGGCGTCATCCCATCAACCTTGCCAGCCTGTGCAAGATTCCCCGGGTTTGCCGTCGTCAGCTTCAATTTAAGTTCATTGGAAAGACCAGGAAGACTTGTAAAATCAAAGCCTTGCGGGATAATTCGGGCCTCGTCACGATGGGTAGCGTGAATATCGGCTGCCTGCCGGTTCATGTAAACCGCATAGGACGCCTCAATTTCCAGGGCTTCCGCAACCTTGGGGGACAAGTGCGCCAATTCAGGCCATATAGCCGTGAGGCCATCCAGGGATTGATCAGGATAAGCCAGCAGCTCATAAGCAGTTCGGCGCTGCCCATCCTTGTTCAGCTTCAAGCCATGACCGTTAGCCTCATTGGGAGTCAGATTGCGGGACCGGAGCAAATCCCGGCCTGCATCCAGCGCCTGCGTATAGGCGCGCAGCTTTGCTGCCCTCGCAGGCCCGACACAGCCGAGCTCGTTCGCTTTCTCCGTCAGCCGAACATCCGCGTTGTCCGCCCTGAGAGACAGCCGGTATTCCGCCCGGGACGTAAACATCCGATAGGGTTCAGTCACTCCGCGGGACGTAAGATCGTCAATCATGACGCCGATATAGGATTCGGCGCGGCTGAAATGATAGGGCTCACTGCCGGATGCCTTTTGCGCCGCATTCAACCCGGCAACCAGACCCTGCGCCGCCGCTTCTTCATAACCCGTTGTTCCGTTGATCTGTCCGGCGAGGAACAGGCCCCGAATCTTCTTCACTTCCAGGCTCGCGGTCAGCTCGCGGGGATCCACGTGATCATATTCGATCGCATAGCCCGGCTGCATGATCTTCACTGCCTCCAGACCCGGAATGGTTCGAATGAACGCTTCCTGGACCTCGGCGGGGAGGGATGTCGAAATACCATTCGGATAGACCGTCGGATCGTCCAGGCCTTCCGGCTCCAGAAAGATCTGATGCCCATCGCGCTCGCCGAAACGGACGATCTTGTCCTCGATCGACGGGCAGTACCGCGGACCTACCCCTTCGATCTGGCCTGAATACATCGCGGAGCGATGGATATTGTCCGAGATGATCTTGTGGGTCGCATCTGTTGTGCGCGTGACACCGCAGGCAATCTGCCTTGTGGTGATCTTGTCGGTCATGAAGGAAAAAGGAACCGGATGTTCGTCGGCCTCCTGCAAGCCGACGCGGCTCCAGTCGATCGTATTTCCATCCAGTCGCGCCGGAGTACCAGTCTTCAGCCGACCCAGCCGTAAGCCAAATCGCGCTAGGGTTTCAGACAATCCCAGGGAAGGGGCTTCACCGACGCGGCCCGCAGGAATCTTCTGGTCACCGATATGAATCAGGCCGCGAAGAAAAGTTCCGGTCGTTAGAACAATTGTTCCGCATCCGAATCGACGTCCATCTTTCAATTCAACCGAGCTGACTAGCCCGTCCTCGATTCCGATATCGAAGGCGTCTCCCTCGATTACAGTGAGGTTGGGGTGGTCGAAAATTTCCCGCTGCATCGCCAGTCGGTAGAGCTTGCGATCGGCCTGCGTCCGCGGTCCACGGACCGCAGGCCCCTTCTTGCGGTTGAGAAGCCGGAACTGGATACCGGAGGCATCCGCGACGCGGCCCATCAAACCGTCGAAGGCATCGACCTCCCGCACGAGATGGCCCTTGCCGAGACCGCCGATCGCAGGGTTGCAGGACATCACGCCGATGGTCTGCCGGTTATGGGTTATCAGCGCGGTGCTGGCGCCCATGCGCGCGGCCGCACTCGCTGCCTCGCAGCCAGCATGCCCCCCGCCGATGACGATAACGTCGAATGTCGTTTCCATTTGCCTACCTTATGAAACAGCGCGGCTCGCCCTGTTTCACGTGAATCACTTGCCGATGCAGAACTGCGAAAAAATCACGTCAAGGAGTTGCTCCACATCGACCCGGCCGGTGATGCGGCCGAGCGACGCTGCTGCGGCCCGGAGGCTCTCGGCCCGAAGATCGAGCTCACGGCCGTTTAACGCTTCTTCGATAAAAATGGAAGCCTCTTTCAGATACTGAAGGTGTCGCTGCCGGTTGGGAACCAGCGATCCGGACCAGGTCTCGCGGAGTTTTTCCAGGATCAGGGAACGAAGCTCATCCAGCCCATCCCCCGTTTCGCTGGAAATATTCAGATCGTAGGCGGCCGAAGGGCGGCGTATATCTGCCTTCGTTCCCACGCGCAGGACTTCCGCGGTCACCCGGTCGAGAATTTGTTTCGAGTCCGAATCTATTTCCTCGAGTTGGAGGACGAGATCGGCTTGTTCGATCGCTATGTGTGCCCTCCGCACGCCTTCCTGCTCAACGCGATCCTCGCTCTCGCGAAGCCCCGCGGTATCGAAGAAGCGCACGAGATAACCATCCATGTCCACGTCGACATGCAGAATATCCCTCGTGGTGCCGGCAATCTCCGTGACGATCGCAACATCCCGTTTCGCCAGCGCGTTGAGAAGGCTGGACTTGCCGGCATTGGGAGGGCCTGCGATCACCACCTTGTATCCGTCGCGAATGATCTCTCCGGCTTTCGCGGAGGCGATATGATTCTGGATCTCGAGATAAAGATCCGCCACCTCGGTCCAGACCCTGTCCGAAACCGATCCGGGAACGTCGTCCTCATCCGCGAAGTCGAGCTCCGCTTCGATCAAGGCCCGCGCACGGGTCAATCTCTCGGCCCATTCCATATAGAGCGCCGACTGCCCGCCAAAACCCTGTTCGACCGCCAGCCGCCGCTGCATCTCGGTCTCGGCGGCGATCAGATCCGCGAGGCCCTCGACCTCCACCAGATCCAGCTTTCCGTTTTCGAACGCGCGGCGGGAAAACTCGCCCGCTTCGGCCAGACGAAGCCCTATCGCTTCCAGTTCTCTATAAACGGCGGAAACGACGGCGCGGCTGCCATGCAGGTGTATTTCAATACAGTCCTCGCCGGTAAAGGAATTCGGGCCCGGAAAGGCCAGGACCAGAGCTTGATCGATTGTCGAACCGTTGCGGCTCCGAATCGTCCTGAGCGCAGCCCTCCTGGCGGCCGGCAGCTCGCCAGCCAAGACCTGGGCAGCGCCGAGTGCCAGCGTCCCGCTTATCCGGATGACCGCGACGCCGGCGGGCAGGGTACCGCTGGAATGGGCATAGATCGTATCGTTGACTGCCTGGATCATGGAATCAATCTATCAGAGACGGCTCCAAACTGAAAAGCGCCCGGTTAAAACCGAGCGCTCGTCGTATTCGTGAATCCGGCTAAGGATCAGGTGTTCATCGAGTCGAAGAAATCGCCGTTGGTCTTCGTCTGCTTCAGCTTGTCGATCAGGAACTCGATCGCATCCGTGGTGCCCATCGGGGCGAGGATACGGCGAAGCACGAAGATCTTCTGGAGATCCTGACGCGGCACGAGCAGGTCTTCCTTACGCGTACCGGACTTGAGGATGTCCATCGACGGGAAGATGCGCTTGTCGGCGACCTTGCGGTCGAGCACGATTTCCGAGTTGCCGGTGCCCTTGAACTCTTCGAAGATGACTTCGTCCATGCGGCTGCCGGTGTCGATCAGCGCGGTCGCAATGATCGTCAGCGAGCCGCCTTCCTCGATGTTACGGGCGGCACCGAAGAAACGCTTCGGGCGTTGCAGGGCGTTGGCGTCCACGCCGCCCGTCAGCACCTTGCCGGAGGAGGGCACGACGGTGTTGTAGGCGCGGCCGAGGCGGGTGATGGAATCGAGTAGGATGACGACGTCACGGCCGTGTTCGACCAGGCGCTTTGCCTTCTCGATCACCATTTCGGCAACCTGCACGTGGCGCACGGCCGGTTCGTCGAAGGTCGAGGAGACAACCTCGCCCTTGACCGAACGCTGCATGTCCGTGACTTCTTCCGGCCGTTCGTCGATCAGCAGGACGATCAGATAACATTCCGGATGGTTGGCAGTGATCGAGTGGGCGATGTTCTGCAGGAGAACGGTCTTACCGGTCCGCGGCGGCGCGACGATCAGGCCACGCTGGCCCTTGCCGAGCGGCGCCACCAGGTCGATCACTCGGGCCGAGAGATCCTTAGAGGTCGGAACTTCCAGCTCCATCTTGAACCGCTCGTTCGGGTAAAGCGGCGTCAGGTTGTCGAAGTGAACCTTGTGACGGATCTTTTCCGGATCGTCGAAATTGATCGTATTGACCTTGAGAAGGGCAAAATAACGCTCGCCTTCCTTGGGACCACGGATCGGACCCTCGACCGTGTCGCCGGTCTTCAGCGAGAAGCGGCGGATTTGGGAGGGAGAGATATAGATATCATCGGGACCAGGCAGGTAGTTTGCGTTCGCGGAACGCAGGAAACCAAACCCGTCCTGCAAGACCTCGACCACGCCTTCGCCGATGATTTCGACGTCCTGGCTCGCCAGAACCTTGAGAATCGCGAACATCAGCTCCTGCTTGCGCATCGTGCTGGCGTTCTCGACCTCGAGTGATTCGGCGAAGGTCAGCAAATCGGTAGGGGATTTGCTTTTGAGTTCTTGAAGCTTCATTTCAGCCATGAAGAGGGGACCATATTGAGAATTTCGGGGGAATTAGGCGTGTCGGTGAAATTCGCTACCGCGGAAGATGATCCGGGGACGACGGGAAATTACACGCATGCCACGAGATGAGATGGCGACGAAAATAGCGATTCACGTGGAACGCCGCAAGGGGTAAGACCGAAATCTTGCCAAAGAAAGATCAAGCCGGCATCAGAACGGTTTCACGATCACCAGAATGACGATCCCGATCATCAGAACGGTCGGGAGTTCATTCATCAAGCGCCAGTAACGCGGCGTTCTTCGCGGACCATCGACCGCGAAGTTACGCACCGCGCGGCTGAACAGCACATGCACCATTGTGAGCACCACGACAAGCCCGATCTTCGCATGCAGCCATCCGCCGCGAAATTCGTATACGTCCCAGGCGAGAAAAAGACCGAGAACCCAGGTGATCATCATCGCCGGGTTCATGATGATCTTCAGGAGCCGCTGCTCCATCATCTTGAAGGTTTCGGACTGCGCCGAACCCGGTTCCGCGTCGCTGTGATAGATGAACAGCCGCGGCATGTACAGCAATCCGGCCATCCAGGACATCACGGCGATGACATGGAAAGCCTTGACGTAGAGAAGAAAATCATCCGGCTGAGCCAGGTAGACCGCAACCAGGATGGCGACGAAGACGGCAAGCGCGACCAGGGCCCGAAATGCCGACCGCCGCCCGGCTGCCTTGCCTGTCTGCAGCTCCTCCCCGCTCACACCTTCGCTCCGCGCACACGCTCGATCAGCGTTGTCACATGGTCGGGATTGGCCTCGGGCGTAATGCCATGGCCAAGGTTGAAGATCAGCGGCCCTTGCCCAAGCTTCTCGAGAATGGCGTCGATGCCGTCTTCGAGCGACTTGCCGCCGGCGACGACCCGCATCGGATCGAGGTTGCCCTGGACCGGGCCATCCTTCTGCAGCTCGACAGCAAACGAAAGCGGCACCGACCAGTCGAGGCCGATCGCATCCGCCCCGGTCTTCTGGCGATAGGATTTCAGGTTCAGGCCGGCGCCCTTGGCAAATGCGATGATCTTCGCCTGCGGCCGCTGGCGGCGAACGATCTCGATCATCCGCGCGACGGGTTTCACCGCATAGGCTTCGAATTCCTTTTCGCCAAGCACGCCCGCCCAGGAATCGAAGATCTGCACGGCATCCGCCCCGGCATCGATCTGGGCGACCAGATATTCCGCGGAAATCTCCGCAAGAGCTGAGAGGAGCTTTTCGAAAGCCTCGGGATGCCGATAGGCAAACAACCGGGCAGGGGCCTGATCAGGCGTCCCATGGCCGGCGATCATATAGGTGGCAACCGTCCAGGGGGCGCCACAGAAACCGAGCAGCGCAGTTTCGTCAGGGAGTTCCCGTCTCAGCCGGCGAACCGTTTCCATGACGGGAGCAAGATGGGCAAGAACGCCTTCTCTCCTCAGAGCCTGAATGCCGGCAACATCGATCGGATCCATCTGGGGACCCTCGCCCTGCACGAACCGCACGTTTCGATGAAGAGCATCCGGAATGACCAGGATATCGGAAAACAGGATTGCCGCATCGAAGCCGTAACGCCGGATCGGCTGCAACGTCACCTCGACAGCCAAGTCCGGCGTATAACAGAGATCGAGAAAACTTCCCGCTGTCGCCCGCGTCTCCCGGTATTCGGGCAGGTAACGTCCTGCCTGCCTCATCAGCCAGACAGGCGGTGGAGTGACGGTCTTGCCTTCCAGCACCTCGACGATCTTCCGGTATGAGCCGGTCAATGGGTTCTCCCTAAAAACAAAGAAATGAATCTTAAAAGGTTTTCTATTTCTTAGAGTCGGTGGGTAGCAAGGATTAAAGTCAAATCACAGTCGACGCGACGATCCGCCGCTTTGTGCTCACGTCAGGGATAAAAAATCGCATCTCGGGCAAGTTCGCTGGGACAGCATGAATTTCGCCAGTCAATTCAGAGGCATGGCGCTCTGACCGATTAGGCGCTATCTGTGGATAAGCTGGGGAGAGAAAAGAGGCGCGAGGAGCTTGTCCCCGCAACACACAAGACCACCTGATCCGCCTCCGCAAGATCTGCGAATGTGGAAAACTAGGTAGTTTTCCCGAGGCCGGGTCCGGGTCCGGCAGAACCTGATGGTCTCTCCCGAGTTATCAACAAAGGGTTAAGTTTAGCGTGGAGAACAGAAAAAACTTCTTCCATCTGCACCTCATATCTGACTCCACGGGCGAAACCCTCATTTCCGCGGGCCGCGCCGCCTCGGCTCAGTTCCAGTCGTCGCTGGCGGTGGAGCATGTCTATCCGCTGATCCGCAACCGCAAACAGCTGCTGGCGGTGCTCGAGGCGCTCGACCATGAACCGGGCATCGTCCTTTATACGATTGTGGATCAGGAACTGGCCGAGCTCATCGATCAGCGATGCCGGGAAATGGGCTTGCCCTGCGTCAACGTCCTAGAACCGGTCATGGCGACCTTCCAGGCCTATCTCGGTGCGCCGTCCCGTCGCCGTGTCGGCGCCCAGCACGCGCTCAACGCGGATTATTTCAAGCGCATCGAAGCGCTCAATTTCACCATGGATCATGACGACGGCCAGATGCCGGAGGACTACGATGAGGCGGATGTCGTGCTGATCGGCATCAGCCGCACCTCGAAAACCCCGACCAGCATCTATCTCGCCAATCGCGGCATCAAGACCGCCAACATCCCCATTGTGCCGGGCGTCGATCTGCCGGACAGTCTCTATCGCGCAACCCACCCGCTGATCGTCGGCCTCGTCGCCACGACCGACCGGATCAGCCAGGTGCGTGAACACCGCGAGCTTGGCGTCACTCAAGGGTTCGACCGGCGCGATTATACGGACCGCGCGACGATCAACGAGGAGCTGAAATATGCCCGCGCGCTCTGCGCACGCCAGAATTGGCCTGTCATTGACGTGACCCGCCGGTCGATAGAGGAGACGGCAGCCGCAATCGTTGCGCTACGCCCGAAGCTGCGTTAAGCGAATCCGCTCGCAGCTTTGGGAGATTTCCGTGACAGTGCCGCTCGTACTCGCCTCCTCCAGCCCCTTCCGCCGAATGCTGCTGGAAAATGCCGGCCTGACGTTTGAGAGCCGTGCGGCCGAGATCGACGAGCGAAAGATTGAAGCCGGACTGGAAGGCGCAAGCCCCGACCAGGTGGCGCTGACGCTTGCCAAGGCAAAGGCGGTGGATGTGAGCCGCCATTTTCCGGGCGTGCTGGTGATCGGCTCGGACCAGACCATGTCGCTCGGAAGCCGCGTCTATCACAAGCCGAAGACCCTTGCCGAAGCGAAAGAGAATCTGCTTTCCCTGTCGGACAGAACCCATCGTCTCAATAGCGCGATCGCTTTTGTGCGTGACAACGAGATCGTCTGGGAACATGTCGCCCATGCGGACCTGACCGTCCGGAAACTGAACGAAACCTTCGTTGATCGCTACCTGTCGCGGGTCAGGGAAAAGGTCTACGGCAGTGTCGGGGCCTATCAGTTGGAAGGGGAGGGTATCCAGTTGTTTTCAAGGATCGAAGGCGACTATTTCACCATTCTCGGCTTGCCCATGCTGCCGCTTCTCGAAAAGCTCCGCGAACTGGGAGCGATCGATGGCTGATTCACGTGAAACATTTTTGGTTAATGCTTTCGTAACCGGCTGGCCGGTGAAGCATTCCCGTTCCCCGTTGATCCACGGGTATTGGCTGAAGAAGTTCGAAATTGCCGGGACCTACAGGCCCGAGGCCGTGACCGAAGCGGACTTCCCCGCCTTCATCCAGTCGTTGAAAGACGGAAGCTCCGGTTTTCGCGGCGGCAATGTCACCATTCCTCATAAGGAGCTTGCCTTCAAGTTGGCTGACCGGCCGGATGATCTGGCGGAAGAGCTCGGCGCGTCGAACACGCTCTGGATGGAAGACGGCCTGTTGCACGCCACCAATACCGACGGCCACGGGTTCACTGCCAATCTCGATGACCGCCATTCGGGCTGGGACAAGATCGGCCGCGCCGTGATTTTGGGTGCCGGCGGCGCAAGCCGCGCTGTCATCCAGGCGATACGGGATCGCGGCATCGGCGAGATCCATGTGGTCAATCGGACGGTTTCACGCGCCGAGGAACTCGCCGATCGGTTCGGCCCGAAAGTTCATGCTCATCCTGTCGAGGCGCTGCACGAGGTCATGTCCGGCGTAGGCCTTTTTGTGAACACGACATCGCTCGGCATGGACGGCAGCGAAGCGCTGAAGATCGATTTTTCGCCGTTGGCGTCCGGCGCGGTCGTCACCGATATCGTCTACGTTCCGTTGAAAACGCCGCTGCTTGCCCAGGCCGAAGAACAGGGTTTCGCGACCGTCGATGGGCTCGGCATGCTGTTGCACCAGGCTGTGCCCGGCTTCGAAAAATGGTTCGGCCGTCGCCCGGTTGTCGATAAAATTCTTCGGGACCTCGTCATCGCCAATATGGAAAGCCACGGATGATTGTCATCGGCCTCACCGGTTCCATCGGAATGGGAAAATCCACAACCGCGAAAATGTTCGCGGAAGAAGGCGTCGCGGTGAATGACGCCGATGCCGTCGTCCATGATCTCTACCGTACCGATGCGGTGGCACCCGTGGGTGAGGCATTTCCCGGCACGGTCAAGGATGGTGCCATCAACCGTCAGGAACTGTCCCACCAGCTTTCGGCGTCGCCTGAAAAATTCCCGGTCCTCGAAGCGATCGTCCATCCGCTGGTCCGCAAGCGTGAAGTCGATTTCCTGTCGCGCCACAGAGAGGCCGGCACCGACCTCGTGCTCCTCGATATCCCGCTTCTCTTCGAAGTGAAGGGCGAGAATCGCGTCGATGTTATTGTCGTTGTCACCTGCGATCCACAGATACAGCGCGACAGGGTGCTTGCGCGTCCAGGCATGACGGAGGAAAAATTGGCGATGATTCTCTCGCGCCAGATGCCCGATGCGGAAAAACGCAAAAGAGCCGATTTCCTTGTCGATACGGGCCTTGGACTGGACGCGGCGAGAGAACGGGTTCGCGAGATCATCGCATCTCTGAAGGCCGGGAAGACGAGCGAGAAAAAGCCACATGCGTGAGATCATCTTCGATACGGAAACAACGGGCCTCGAATCGAAGGTCGATCGGGTGATCGAAATCGGCGGCATCGAACTGATCAACAATTTCCCGACCGGCAGGACGCTTCATCTCTACATCAATCCGGGCGACCGCAAGGTTCATCCGGACGCACTTGCGGTTCACGGCATTACCGACGAGTTCCTGAAGGACAAGCCGAGCTTCGGCGATGTCGTCCAGCAGATCATCGAATTTTTCGACGGTGCCAAGTGGATCGCCCATAACGCCACCTTCGACATGGGCTTCATGAATGCGGAATTCGGCCGTCTCGGCCTGCCGCCTGTGATGTCCGACCAGGTCATCGACACCCTGGCCATGGCCCGCCGCAAACATCCGATGGGTCCGAATTCGCTCGATGCGCTCTGCCGTCGTTACGGCATCGACAATGCCCACCGGACCAAGCACGGCGCGCTGCTCGACTCCGAACTGCTCGCCGAGGTCTATATCGAGATGACCGGCGGCCGTCAGACAGCGCTCGGCCTGATGGGCAACGAGCGGTCTGCGACGGTGATCGAGGTCGATGAAGTCGTGGTGGCGGTGGCCGGCCGTCCGCGGCCTCTTGGCCGCCGGCTGACGGAAGCCGAGATCGAAGCGCATGCGGCCATGGTCGCGTCCCTGAAGGACAAGGCGGTCTGGCTGAACTACAAGCCGACCGAATAAAAAAGCCCGGGTCGAAGCCCGGGCTCTTATCATCGAATCGAAAAACTCTATCTCAGCTGTCGAGTGCCTGGACCTTGGAACGGGCCTGTTCCTCGGCCATGCGCTGCGTGAACATCTGCGCGAAATCGATCGGGTCGATCATCAGCGGCGGGAAGCCGCCGTTGCGCGTCACGTCCGCAATGATCTGGCGGGCGAAGGGGAACAGGAGACGCGGGCACTCGATGAAGAGCAGCGGCAGCATGTGTTCCTGCGGGAAACCGGTGATGCGGAAGACGCCGCCATACACCAGTTCGGCCGCGAAGACGATCTTGTCGCCTTCCTTGGCTTCGGCGTTCAGCGTCAGGATAACGTCGAAATCGGCGTCCGAAAGCGGATTGGCGTTGACGTTGACATTGATGTTGATCGCCGGCGCCTTGTCGCGCGCCTGCAGCGAACGCGGAGCGCCCGGGTTCTCGAAGGAGAGATCCTTGGTGTACTGCGCCAGGATGTTGAGGGACGGCGTTGCGGCCTGGTTGTTATCGTCTGCCATTGGGATTTCCTCGAGGCTTTGGAGCGTTGAGGCCCTCTAACATTTCGTCTGGGGGCTTACAACCCTGGCCAACCCGCAGGACCTCTCAAGGTTCCTTGCTTTTGGAGCCGGCCCAGGGCGAAGAGGGGTCTGGATCGCGATGGTAATCCTGCTCGTCGAGATCGACCACCGGCCCGGTTTTCTTGGCCTCCGGCGAAGGTTTCGGGCTTTCATAGCGATAGCTTTCGCTGCGCGGCGAACGGACGACGACGATGCGGCGGCCGACCACAGACCAGATCAGGCTGCGCACGAAGGGAATGAACAGCGCCAGCCCGATGATGTCGGTGAGGAAGCCAGGCAGCAGCAGGAGGATTCCGGCGACCACGATCATCGCGCCGTCGATCAGGGCGCGGCCGGGTGCGCGGCCGTCCCGGCTCTCGGTCGAAATCTTCCTCAGGATCTGGGTCCCCTGGCTGCGCAGCAGAATGGCTCCGAGCACTGCGGTACCGATGACCAGACCGAGTGTCGCCCAGAGGCCGAGTGCTTTGCCGACCAGCACGAAGCCGGCGATTTCGGCGAGCGGCCAGCCGATCAGAAGAAGCGGCACGAGAAAGAAGCGCATGATATTCCCTGTGTCGTGATATCCGGTTGCGCGCAAAGCGCTAACGTCTTCATCATTTGAATGATAGGCGTATGCAGACTATATGAGAGACTGCACCGAATATTTAAACGCCAAATGCGGGTTAAGATGGGCTCCAACGACTTTATAACACTCTTTTTCCTTGTCGCAGCGGTTCTGATCTTCCTGCAACTGCGCAGTGTGCTCGGACGCCGGACGGGAAGCGAGAAGCCGCCGTTCGATCCTTACAGCCCCCGCGACGTCGCGAAAAACCCGGGTGGCGATGACAGCAAGGTCGTGACCCTGCCGCGTCGCGACGCCACGGATGACGAGCAGCGTTATGCGGATGTCGACGCTGTCGCCAAGCCCGACACGCCGCTCAACACCGCGCTGCGCGAACTGGTGAAGTCAGATCCTTCCTTCCGCCCCCGCGAGTTCCTGAACGGTGCCCGCATGGCCTACGAGATGATCGTCATGGCTTTTGCCGACGGCGACCGGAAGACGCTGAAGGGCCTCCTCTCGAAAGAGGTTTTTGACGGTTTCGACACGGCGATCACCGACCGGGAATCCCGCGGCGAGGTGGTGAAGTCGACATTCGTCGGTATCGACAAGGCGGATATCACCCATGCAGCCGTCAAGGATGCCGAAGAGCAGATCACCGTCCGCATCGTCAGCCAGCTGATTTCCGCCACCTATGACAAGGCCGGCGCGCTGATCGACGGCGATCAGGAGACCGTGGCCGAAGTCACCGACATCTGGACCTTTGCCCGTGACATCCACTCCCGCGATCCGAACTGGAGATTGGTCGCCACCGAATCCGAACAATGACCTTGAGCTCTGCGGATTATACCCTTCGGCCGGTATCCTTCCCCGATCTTGCGGGGTGGGGCGATGACGATCCGACCACGCTTTTTGCCGGCATGCGGGCGTCGCTGGAGCATATCCGCAAGGTCAAGCCATACCGCACCGGTTCCCTTGGCCTGACGGCCGAGGAACTCGCCACCTTCATCGAAGCCGCCCGGGACATCCCGGGCGATCCCATTTCTGCCCGGGCCTTTTTCGAGGCCCATTGCACGCCCTTCCTGATTACCCGCAAAGACGGTCGGCGCGGTTTCGTCACTGCTTTCTACGAGCCTGAGATAGAGGTCTCGGAAACGCGGGACGACGTCTGGATCCACCCCTTCTATTCTCGCCCGGACGATCTCGTCGATCTCGACGACGGTAACCGCCCGACAGGATTGGACTCCGGCTACATGTTCGGGAGGCAGATGCCCGGTGGCATCGCGCCCTATCCGGACCGCGGCGAGATCGACCGAGGTTTTCTCGAAGGCCGCGGCCTGGAGATCGCCTATGCGAAGTCCAAGGTCGATGTCTTCTTCATTCATGTCCAGGGCGCGGCGAGGTTGAGATATCCCGATGGAAACATCCGGCGGATCACCTATGCCGCCAAGGCGGGTCATCCGTTCTCGCCGATTGGCAAGCTGCTGATCGACCGCGGCGAGATCGACCCGGCGAAGATTTCCATGCAGAGCATCCGAACCTGGCTGGCTGAGAATCCGGGTAAGGTTGACGAGGTTCTTTGGCACAATCGTTCCTACATCTTCTTCCGGGAAGCGGATGTCTCCGATCCGTCGCTCGGGCCGGTGGCGGCCGCCAAGGTGCCTCTGATCCCGGGACGCTCGCTGGCGGTCGATCGCCAGATTCATACATTCGGTTTCCCCTTTTTCATCCGGTCCGAGACGCTGACCCATATGGATGGTGGCAAACCCTTCGCGCGGCTGATGCTGGCGCTCGACACCGGATCTGCGATCGTCGGCCCGGCGCGCGGCGACATTTTTACCGGCTCCGGCTTAGAGGCAGGCGAGCTTGCTGGAACCGTGCGCAACGATGCGGACTTCTACATCCTCATCCCCAAGGCAGCGTCCGTCAGGTACGGCGGATGAAGGGCGGTCGCAAACTCGATCCGGAAGAGCGGATATTGTGGGGAAGGGTCGCGAAGTCGGCCCGCGCCTTGCCCGGCCGCATGAAGGAGATCCTGCAGTTCGAGGAAGCGGAGGCCGCAAAGATCGCCGCGGAGGAAGCGGCCGTCGAAGCGAAAAAGCCAAAACCCGCGCCGCGGCAGCAGAGTTATACAGTCGAACTTCCGGCGCCCGTCCCGGCCAAGCGTCCCGTAGGTTCTCATCAGCCGCTCGAAAAGCCCGTCAAGAAAAAGCTCGCCAAGGGTCGGCTACCGATCGATGCCCGTCTCGATCTGCACGGACTATTCCAGGGGGAGGCTCACGACCTGCTTCTCGATTTTCTGCTGCGGGCCCATGAGCGCGGTCTTCGCCATGTGCTGGTGATCACCGGCAAGGGCAGCTCGATGGGCAGCGAAGGCGCACTTCGCCGCGCCGTGCCTCTGTGGTTTTCGAAAGCGGAGTTCCGTTTCCTGATCTCGTCCTACGAATGGGCGGCGCGTCATCATGGCGGGGAGGGCGCCATGTATGTGCGGCTTTCGCGCGGCAGAGGGGACAATCGCGGAGATCGGGAATGACCCCCTTCGGCCATGCACTGAGAGAGCTGCGCCGCCGCAAGGGCATTACTCAGCGTGAGCTTGCCGAGGCGATCGGCGTCACCCCCGCCTATCTTTCGGCCCTGGAGCATGGAAAGCGCGGCAGGCCCACTTTCGAGCTGCTGCAGCGGATCGCCGGTTATTTCAACGTCATCTGGGACGAGGCGGAAGAACTTTTCCGCCTTGCCGAAGCGTCGCATCCGAAAGTCGTGCTTGATACCGCGGGTCTGCCGCCATCATACACCGGCTTTGCCAACCGGCTGGCGCAGCGGATTCGCTCTTTACCGCCCGACGTGATAGAGGAAATGGACACGCTCCTCAAAAAAGCCGAGATGCGAGGCTGAATTCGCTACGCATCCACGGCTTTCATGCCGTATTGGCGAGGCTCAACCTTTAGAAACCGCCCCGATTTCCCTATATTCTGAGGGTGGAATGGCCGGTGATTCGCTTAACCGGCATCTCAAACGAATTGGAAGATACTTGATGACCGATACACCCGTCAGCGACAATGGCGCGAGTGCCGAATATGGTGCCGACTCGATCAAGGTTCTGAAGGGCCTCGATGCAGTGCGCAAGCGGCCCGGCATGTATATCGGCGATACGGACGACGGCTCCGGCCTGCATCACATGGTCTACGAAGTCGTGGACAACGCGATCGACGAGGCGCTGGCTGGCCATGCCGACCTTGTGACCGTGACCCTTAATGCCGACGGTTCGATCACCGTTACGGACAATGGACGCGGCATCCCGACCGACATTCACACCGGCGAAGGCGTATCGGCTGCCGAAGTGATCATGACCCAGCTCCATGCTGGCGGCAAGTTCGACCAGAACTCCTACAAGGTCTCGGGCGGTTTGCATGGCGTCGGCGTCTCGGTCGTCAACGCGCTGTCCGTCTGGCTGAAGCTGCGCATCCGCCGCAACGGCAAGCTTCACGAGATCTCCTTTACCCACGGCGTTGCCGACGGCCCGCTCAAGGTCATCGGCGAATACGAAGGCCGTTCCGGAACCGAGGTCACCTTCCTCGCCAGCTCCGACACCTTCACGATGACCGAATATGACTACGGCACGCTCGAGCATCGTCTGCGCGAACTGGCGTTCCTGAATTCCGGCGTCAGAATCCGGCTAACGGACAAGCGCAAGCCGGATGTTAAGGAAGAGGAGATGCTGTATGGCGGCGGCCTCGAAGCCTTCGTCCGTTATCTCGATCGCTCCAAGAAGCCGCTGGTCGAAAAGCCCGTCGCCATCAAGGGCGAAAAGGACGGCATGACCGTGGAAGTGGCCATGTGGTGGAACGACAGCTACCACGAAAACATGCTCTGCTTCACCAACAACATTCCCCAGCGCGATGGCGGCACTCATATGGCCGGCTTCCGCGGCGCCCTGACGCGCCAGGTGACGTCCTACGCGGATAGTTCCGGCATTACCAAGAAAGAAAAGGTCACGCTGCAGGGAGAAGACTGCCGCGAAGGCCTGACCGCGGTGCTTTCCGTCAAGGTGCCCGACCCCAAGTTTTCATCGCAGACCAAGGATAAGCTCGTTTCGTCGGAAGTTCGGCCTGTGGTCGAAAGCCTGATGAACGAAGCCCTGAGCACTTGGTTTGAAGAGCATCCGACCGAAGCGAAGATTCTCGTCGGCAAGGTGGTTGAGGCGGCAGTTGCCCGCGAAGCTGCCCGCAAGGCCCGCGAGCTGACCCGCCGCAAGGGTGTACTCGACATCGCCTCGCTGCCCGGCAAGCTTGCCGATTGCTCCGAGCGCGACCCGGCCAAGTCCGAACTGTTCCTCGTCGAGGGCGATTCCGCCGGCGGTTCCGCCAAGCAGGGCCGTTCGCGCGAGAACCAGGCGATCCTCCCGCTCCGCGGCAAGATTCTCAACGTCGAACGTGCCCGTTTCGACAAGATGCTCGGAAGCCAGGAAATCGGCACGCTGATCACCGCGCTCGGCACATCGATCGGTAAGGACGAGTTCAACGCCGACAAGCTGCGTTACCACAAGATCATCATCATGACGGACGCTGACGTCGACGGCGCCCATATCCGCACCCTGCTTCTGACCTTCTTCTTCCGCCAGATGCCGGAGCTGATCGAGCGCGGACATATCTACATCGCCCAGCCGCCGCTCTATAAGGTCAGCCGCGGCAAGTCGATCCAGTACCTGAAGAACGAAGTCGCCCTGGAAGAATACCTGATCACCATGGGCCTCGAAGAGGCGACGCTGACGCTCGGTTCCGGCGAAGTACGTGCCGGACAGGATATGCGCGAAGTCATCCAGGACGCGCTGCGCCTGCGCAGCCTGGTCGAAGGCCTGCATTCTCGTTACAGCCGCTCGATCATCGAACAGGCCGCGATCGCCGGTGCGCTCCATCCGGACCTGACGGACAATCGCGAACGGGCCCAGCAGACTGCCGACGAAGTCGCGCGCCGCCTGGACATGATCGCCGAAGAGACCGAACGCGGCTGGTCCGGCCATGTGACGGACGAGGGCGGCCTGCGTTTCGAGCGCATGGTGCGCGGCGTCAAGGAAGTCGCCTCCGTGGACGTGGCGCTGATCGGCTCGGCCGATGCCCGCCATATCGACCAGATGACTGCGCGCCTGCAGGAAATCTATCGCACCCCGCCGGTCCTCACCCGCAAGGATGGTCAGCAGGAAATGTCCGGCCCCCGCGCGCTGCTGGAATCGATCTTCGCGACAGGCCGCAAGGGTCTTTCCATGCAGCGTTACAAGGGTCTCGGCGAGATGAATGCCGAG
The DNA here is from genome assembly GCF_002968675.1 of Neorhizobium sp. T25_13. Classification (NCBI taxonomy): domain Bacteria; kingdom Pseudomonadati; phylum Pseudomonadota; class Alphaproteobacteria; order Hyphomicrobiales; family Rhizobiaceae; genus Neorhizobium; species Neorhizobium sp. T25_13. The sequence goes on along the minus strand of NZ_PVBI01000010.1, from coordinate 53,513 downwards.
CAGCTCTGGGAAACGACGCTCGATCCGAACGTCCGCTCGCTGCTGCAGGTCAGGGTCAACGACGCGACCGATGCCGACGGTCTCTTCTCGCGCCTGATGGGCGACGAAGTTGAACCGCGCCGCGAGTTCATTCAGGAAAACGCGCTGAGCGTTGCCAACCTCGACATCTGACGTTGAAGCTTTACAAAAAAGCGGCGGTCCTCGGGCCGCCGTTTTTTGTTTGTCCAGTTCGAAAGTGTTTCACGTGAATCTTTCCTGTGGATAGGGATTCACGTGAAACAATTTTCGAGGCATCGCCGGCGCTCAGGGCTCTCCGGTGAATTTTCCCTCGAAGGCGATCTCCGAAACCGGCTTGCGCTTGCTTGGAACCTCCCGCTCGGCAAGGTCGTCGGGAAGCGTACTCCGGTCCGCGATGCGGCCGATCGCAGCCGCTGCCTCGGCCCGGTAACCTTCCGGAATGCCCAGCGCTTCGACGGCCTTTTCCTTGTCGAAACCCTCCATGCCATGGGCGTGATAACCGAGTTTCATCGCCTGGCAGATCACCGAGAACCAGGCAGCACCCGTATCGTAGGAATGGGTGTAGGCGAGCCGGCGCTCGCCATTGCTCGCGACCCGATAGGTCTTCGACACGACGATCATCAGCGCTGCCGCGTTCTGCGCCCAGCGCTGGTTACCCGGCGAAAGAATGTCGACGAGCACCGGAAAATAAGGCGTTCCGCGTAGCGCATAGATGAAACGCCATGGCTGGTTGTTGCCGGAGGAGGGCGCCCAATGGGCAGCATCGAGGATCGTGAGCATGGTCGCCTGATCGATCGTTTCCTCGGTAAACGCCCGCGGCGACCAGCGGTCGAGGAAGAAGGTGTCGATCGGAAACTCCGAGTCGCGGGTGTTGCTGCTGGTCATGGGCATTCTCCGAAATTGCAGGCCGGGAGTAGATTTAACATTAACAATAGGCCCGCCGACCTGCTTGGCAACAGACTTCTGGCTGGCTGAAAACGGGCGTGACAAGCCGGGACGCATGTTCCATAAACCTCCTCGCTTAAATGGAGGATCATGTTTTGAAACTGATGCGCATTGGTGAGCCGGGCCATGAAACGCCGGCACTTTTTGACAACAAGGGCAAGATTCGCGATCTGTCCGGCCATGTCGCCGATATTGCCGGGCCTGCCATTTCCCCGGAAGGGCTTGCCAGGATCGCTGCTCTCGATCCGGAAAGCCTGCCCGAATTGCAGCCGACCCGCATTGGCGCCTGCGTCGCCGGCACCGGAAAGTTCATCTGCATCGGCCTCAATTATTCCGACCACGCGGCCGAAACCGGCGCGACCGTTCCGCCGGAGCCGATCATCTTCATGAAGGCGACTTCCGCCATCGTCGGCCCGAATGACGACGTGGTCATTCCGCGCGGTTCTGAGAAGACCGACTGGGAAGTCGAGCTCGGGGTGGTCATCGGCAAGACCGCGAAATATGTCTCCGAAGCTGATGCGATGGATTATGTCGCCGGCTACTGCCTGACCAACGACGTCTCCGAACGCGCCTTCCAGGCCGAACGCTCCGGCCAGTGGACCAAGGGCAAGTCCTGCGACACCTTCGGCCCGATCGGCCCCTGGCTCGTCACCAAGGACGAAATCGCCGATCCGCAGAACCTCGGCATGTGGCTCACGGTCAACGGCGAGAAGATGCAGAACGGTTCCACCAAGACCATGGTCTACGGCGTCCGTTATCTCGTCTCTTACCTCAGCCAATTCATGTCGCTGCATCCGGGCGACATCATCTCCACCGGCACGCCGCCGGGCGTCGGCCTCGGCATGAAGCCGCAGCGTTTCCTGAAGCCCGGCGAAGTCGTCGAGCTCGGCATCGATGGCCTCGGCACCCAGCGTCAGACCTTCGTCGCCGACGTCTAAATGATCGGAGGACTCATGCCCGCCGGCGGGGATGAGTCCTTAACCAGGCTTGGAAGGTGGAACTTTAAGGCTTACATGTCATTCTCAAGACAGCAGAATGATCTGCGGTTCCGCCTTCCTCTTGGCCAATTCAGCCGGTATCCCCCATAATGTTGCACCGCAATAGAAAAGCGCTAGCCTACCCCCACGCTGCTCCTGAACCGATCGGTTCGATGCCCCTGTCGAATGCGCTGTCGGAAATCAAGAAAGGTAGCACCTCGATGTTCTATCAGTTCTACGAGATGAACCACGCCGCGATGGCTCCCGTCCGCGCTGCCGCGGATGCCATGCACTTCTTTTATTCCAACCCGCTCAATCCGTTTTCCCATACGACGATGGGCCGGACGCTGTCCGCCGGCCTTGAAGTCTTCGAGCGCGTGACGCGCCGATACGGCAAGCCGGCCTTCGATCTCCCGTTCACGATCGTCGACGGCGAGACCGTCGCGGTGACGGAAGAGATCGTCTGGAACAAACCGTTCTGCAATCTCCTGCATTTCCGCCGTGACTTGCCGGCCGGCCGTGCACCGGACCAGAAGATCCTGATCGTCGCGCCGATGTCCGGCCATTATGCGACCCTGTTGCGCGGCACCGTGGAAGCGCTGCTGCCAAGCGCCGATGTCTACATCACGGACTGGATCGACGCCCGCATGGTGCCGATCACCGATGGCCGCTTCGATCTTGACGACTATATCGACTACATCATCGAGATGCTGCATGCGATCGGCCCTGGCGCCCATGTGATCGGCGTCTGCCAGCCTTCGGTCCCGGTGCTTGCTGCCGTGGCGGTGATGGAATCGCAGCGGGATTCGATGGTTCCGGCCTCGATGATCCTGATGGGCGGCCCGATCGACACCCGCATCAACCCGACCGCCGTCAACAAGCTCGCGGAAAAACATCCGATCGAATGGTTCCGCGACAACGTCATCATGAACGTGCCGTGGCCGCATACAGGCTTCATGCGCCGCGTTTATCCGGGCTTCTTGCAATTGTCCGGCTTCATGTCGATGAACCTTGACCGCCATGTCAGCGCCCACAAGGAGTTTTTCCAGCACCTCGTCAAGAACGACGGCGAGTCCGCCGAGAAGCACCGCGAGTTCTACGACGAATATCTGGCCGTCATGGACCTCACCGAGGAGTTTTACCTCCAGACGGTCGACACGGTCTTCATCAAGCATTCGTTGCCGAAGGGCGAGATGATGCACCGGAATGTACCGGTCGATACCAAGCTCATCCATCAGGTGGCGCTTCTGACCGTCGAGGGCGAGAACGACGATATTTCCGGTCTCGGCCAGACCAATGCGGCGCAGACCATCTGCCCCAATATCCCCGATGACATGCGCCTGCATTACATGCAGCCGGATGTCGGCCACTACGGCGTGTTCAACGGCTCGCGTTTCCGCCGCGAGATCGCGCCTCGCATCGTTGCCTTCACCCAGAAACATGCCAGGTCCGCACCGAAGAAGACTCCGGTCAAGCGCGTGATAAAGGGCGGCAAGGTCGGTTAAGCTCGGCGGGGTTCTTCGAATTCCGGTTTATATTTCAGCATCTTCTTGAATTTAATGATCCGTCTTCTTGAAGGCGGATCATGGGCTCACCAAATCGGGATGAGACGGGCTGGCATGTGGCCACCCGCTGAAACATCAGGGTGTGACCAATGAACCAGTCAGCATTGATTCGTCCGGATTGGACGCCGGCCACCATCGCGCTCATGGTGCTCGGCTTCGTCGTTTTCTGGCCTCTCGGCCTTGCCATGCTCGCCTATATTCTCTTCGGGGACAGGCTCCGCGGCTTCAAGCGCGATGCCAACGACCGCGCCGATCGTATGTTCGCCGGCTGCCGTCGGGCGAAATCCCGTTACAACACGCATTTCACCACCGGCAACATCGCCTTCGACGATTGGCGCAAGACCGAGATCGACCGGATCGAGGAAGAACGCCGCAAGCTGGATGAGATGCGCGAAGAATTCGACAATTATGTCCGCGAGCTTCGCCGCGCCAAGGACCAGGAAGAGTTCGATCGCTTCATGCGCGAGCGGCAGAACCGTTCTTCCGGCCAGAACCCGGTTGTCGATCTCTGATCCCTCCCAAGGATTCACGTGAAACGTGATGGAAAGCCGGCGTCTGCGAGGCGCCGGCTTTTTTATGTAAGGGAATCGGCTAGAAAGGGTCCATGTTCGCGCTTCTGAAAAAGTCAGTCCGCTCCAAACCGAAACCGCTCGAAACGGTGAAGCGGACCCTTGATGTCGGCGATCGGGCGATGCCGCTGACGATCAGGGAAAACCGCCGTGCCACCCGCATCACGCTCAGGATCGAACCCGGCGGCCGCGCGCTCAATCTCACCGTGCCGGCGGGCCTGCTGAAGCGCGAGATTGACGATTTTCTCGACCGCCATCAGGGCTGGCTGCTGACCAAGCTGGCGAAATTCTCCGCGGACAATGCGATTCGTCCGGGCGGCCGCATCGCCTTTCGCGGCGTGCCTCACCGGATCGAACATACCGGCACGCTCCGCGGCCTTACCGAGGCGGTGCTGATCGACGGCGAACCGGTGCTAAGGGTCAGCGGCCTTGAGGATCATATGGGCCGCCGGCTCTCCGCCTTTTTCAAGAAGGAAGCGCGCAAGGATTTGGAAGTGCTGGTCGCCCGCCACGCAGCCGCTATCCGCAAGCCGATCAAGTCGGTCTCCATGAAGGATACCCGCAGCCGCTGGGGGTCCTGCTCGTGGGATGGAAATCTCAGCTTTTCCTGGCGCATCGTCATGGCTCCGCCTCTGATCATCGACTATCTCGCCGCCCATGAAGTGGCGCACCTGAAGGAGATGAACCACGGTCCGAAATTCTGGGCCCTGTGCAGGGAGCTGTGCCCGCGCATGGAAGAAGCGCGCAAATGGCTTAAACAGCACGGCTCGCAGCTGCACGCGATCGATTTCGAGTAGGAGGCCGCCTGTGGATCCTCGGGTCAAGCCCGAGGATGACGAGCTTGGATGTTCTCGCCCGTTGGCGATCACCAGCCGTCCGCTCTTTAGCCATCCGCCGCCTTCTCCGTCGTCATCCTCGGGCTTGACCCGAGGACCCATGCCCCAAACGCGGCACTCTCGGCTATGATTTGCCTCGACTCCGGCGGAATTTCATGCCACTCCGCACCTCATGAAACCTGATATCAAGATCTGCGGGTTGAAGACCCCCGAGGCTGTCGATCGCGCCGTGGCGCGGGGCGCCTCGCATATCGGCTTCATCTTTTTTGCCAAGAGCCCGCGTTATGTCGAGCCGGATCTGGCCGGAGACCTTGCCGATCGAGTCCGCGGACGGGTGAAGCTCGTCGCGGTGACGGTCGATGCCGATGACGAGGAACTGGACGACATCGTATCCATGGTGCGGCCGGATATCCTGCAGCTGCATGGCAACGAGAGCCCCGAACGGGTTCTGCAGGTCAAGGCGCTCTTCGGCCTGCCGGTCATGAAGGCATTTTCCGTGAAGGAAGCCGGCGATCTTGACCGGGTCGATGCGTATATCGGCGTCGCTGACCGTTTTCTCTTCGATGCCAAAGCTCCCGCCGGATCTGAATTGCCGGGCGGTAACGGCATTTCCTTTGACTGGAGCCTGATGGCTTCCCTTGACGAGGGCGTGGATTACATGCTTTCGGGAGGATTGAACAAGGATAATGCCGCCATCGCCCTCAAATCGACGCGGGCGACCGGTATCGATCTATCGTCCGGCGTCGAAAGTGCGCCGGGTATCAAGGACCTTGGAATGATCGATGCGTTTTTCGATGCCGTTGCAGATGCGGGTCGGAAAAGCGCGTGAGGGAGTAGACAGTGAACGAGACGCCAAAACCCAATTCGTTCCGTTCCGGCCCCGATGAGGATGGCCGTTTCGGTATTTTCGGCGGGCGCTTCGTCGCCGAAACGCTGATGCCGCTGATCCTGGATCTCCAGGGGGAATGGGAAAAGGCGAAGAACGATCCGGCCTTCCAGAAGGAACTGGCTGATCTCGGCGCCCATTATATCGGCCGCCCGAGCCCGCTCTATTTCGCCGAGCGCCTGACCGAACATCTCGGCGGCGCCAAGATCTATTTCAAGCGCGAAGAGCTGAACCATACCGGTTCGCACAAGATCAACAACTGCATCGGCCAGATCCTGCTCGCCAAGCGCATGGGCAAGACCCGTATCATCGCCGAAACCGGTGCCGGCCAGCATGGCGTTGCCTCCGCGACCGTTGCCGCCCGTTTCGGCTTCCCCTGCGTCGTCTACATGGGCGCCACCGACGTTCAGCGCCAGGCGCCGAATGTCTTCCGCATGAAGCTCCTCGGTGCTGAAGTCCGTCCGGTCACCGCCGGTCACGGCACGCTGAAGGACGCCATGAACGAGGCGCTGCGCGACTGGGTCACCAATGTCGACGACACCTATTACCTGATCGGCACCGCCGCCGGGCCGCATCCCTATCCGGAAATGGTCCGCGACTTCCAGTCGGTCATCGGCACCGAAGCTCGCGCTCAGCTGCTGGAAGCCGAAGGCAGGCTGCCTGACGTGGTCATTGCCGCCGTTGGCGGAGGGTCGAACGCGATCGGCATCTTCCATCCTTTCCTCGATGACGACAGCGTCCGGATCGTCGGCGTCGAAGCCGGTGGCCGTGGTCTCCAGGGCGTCGAGCACTGCGCCTCGATCACCGCCGGATCGCCTGGTGTTCTGCATGGCAACCGTACCTATCTGCTGCAGGACGGCGACGGCCAGATCCTCGAAGGCCATTCGATCTCGGCCGGCCTCGACTATCCGGGCATCGGTCCGGAGCACAGCTGGCTGCATTCCATCGGCCGTGCCGAATACGTGCCGATCATGGACGACGAAGCGCTCGACGCTTTCCAGATGCTGACCCGCCTCGAAGGCATCATCCCGGCGCTGGAGCCGAGCCATGCGCTCGCCGAAGTGATCAAGCGCGCCCCGAAGATGGGCAAGGACGAAATCATCCTGATGAATCTGTCGGGCCGTGGAGACAAGGACATCTTCACCGTCGGCAAGATTCTCGGCATGGAGCTTTGATATGACCGCTCGTATGGACAAACGTTTCGCGGCCCTGAAGGCCGAGGGTCGCCCCGCGCTGATCACCTACATCATGGGCGGCGATCCGGATTTCGAGACCTCGCTCGGCATCATGAAGGCACTGCCCGATGCCGGGGCCGATCTGATCGAGCTCGGCATGCCGTTTTCCGATCCGATGGCCGATGGCCCGGCGGTCCAGATGGCCGGTCAGCGCGCCCTGAAGGACGGCCAGACGCTCGCAAAGACGCTCGAGCTCGCACGCAGGTTCCGCGAAGGCGATGCTGAAACGCCGATCGTCATGATGGGTTACTACAACCCGATCTATGTTTATGGTGTCGAAAAATTCCTCGACGACGTGATCGCCTCCGGCATCGACGGCCTGATCGTCGTCGACCTTCCGCCGGAAATGGATGACGAGCTCTGCATCCCGGCACTGGCCAAGGGTGTCAACTTCATCCGCCTCGCCACCCCGACCACCGACGACAAGCGCCTGCCTGCCGTCCTCAAGAACACGTCGGGTTTCGTCTATTACGTCTCGATGAACGGCATTACCGGCTCGGCCCTTCCGGATCCGTCGCTGATCGGCGGAGCCGTCAAGCGCATCAAGGGCCACACGGCTCTGCCGGTCTGCGTCGGTTTCGGCGTCAAGACCGCGGATCACGCCAAGGCAATCGGTGCTGCAGCGGACGGCGTCGTCGTCGGTTCGGCAATCGTCAGCCAGATCGCCGGCAGCCTCACCAAGGACGGCAAGGCCGGTCCGGATACCGTTGCTGCGGTCGCAACCCTGGTTCGGGGCCTTGCAACCGGCGTGCGCGCTGCCCGCCTTGTTGCCGCCGAATAGTTTCCCACATTAGGCTTGAGTTAATCGGGAGTACGCCAAGTGAACTGGATCACCAATTACGTCCGGCCGCGCATCAACTCCATGCTCGGTCGTCCCAACCGGGACGTTCCGGAAAATCTCTGGATCAAATGCCCGGAAACCGGGGAAATGGTCTTTCATAAGGACCTGGAAGAAAACAAGTGGGTCATCCCCGCTTCCGGCTTCCACATGAAGATGCCCGCCAAGGCTCGCCTTGTCGATCTTTTCGACGGCGGTGTCTTCGAAGCGTTCCCGCAGCCGAAGGTCGCCCAGGATCCGCTGAAATTCCGCGATTCGAAGCGGTATGCCGACCGCCTGAAGGACAGCCGCATCAAGACCGAGCAGGAAGACACGATTCTTGCCGGTCTCGGCGAGGTCCAGGGCTTGAAGCTCGTTGCTATCGTGCATGAATTCAACTTCATCGGCGGTTCGCTCGGCATGGCGGCCGGCGAGGCGATCGTCCGCGCCTGCGAACGGGCTCTCACCGAAAAATGCCCGCTGGTGATCTTCCCGGCCTCCGGCGGCGCACGCATGCAGGAAGGCATCCTGTCGCTGATGCAGCTGCCGCGCACCACGGTTGCGGTCGACATGCTGAAGGAAGCGGGACTGCCCTATATCGTCGTGCTCACCAACCCGACGACCGGCGGCGTCACAGCCTCCTACGCCATGCTGGGCGACGTCCATATCGCCGAACCGGGCGCCGAAATCGGCTTTGCCGGCAAGCGGGTGATCGAGCAGACGCTGCGCGAAAAGCTGCCCGAAGGTTTCCAGACCTCGGAATATCTGCTGGAGCACGGCATGGTCGACATGGTGGTGAAGCGCCACGACATTCCGTCGACGCTGGCCAAGATCCTGAAGATGCTGACAAAGCAGCCTGTCCAGGAAGCGCTTCCGGCCCCCATCGCGCTCAGCGCCTGACCGAAAGAGAGCATCGAGAGCCGGAGCGGCGGGATGACCACCATGAACGAGCCCGTTGTGAGCGAGGCGGAACGGGAAATCGATAGGCTGATGACCCTTCATCCGAAGGGTTTCGATCTTTCGCTCGACAGGATCACCCGCCTGCTCGAACTCCTCGGCAATCCGCACAGGAAACTGCCGCGCGTCATCCATGTGGCCGGCACCAACGGCAAGGGCTCCGTGACCGCCTTCTGCCGCGCCCTGCTCGAGGCAGGCGGTTACGCCACGCATGTCCACACGTCTCCGCATCTCGTCAACTGGCACGAACGCTACCGAATCGGCGTCAAAGGCGGCCGCAGCCAGATCGTCGGCGACGAGATGCTGGCGGATGCCCTGCGGCGCATCGCGGCGGCCAATAATGGCCAGATGATCACCGTCTTCGAAATCCTGACCGCCGCCACCTTCCTGCTGTTCTCGGAACAGCCCGGCGATGCGGCGCTCCTCGAAGTCGGCCTCGGCGGCCGTTTCGATGCCACCAACGTCATTTCAGATCCGGCGGTCTCGGTCATCATGCCGATCTCGCTCGACCATCAGGCCTATCTCGGCGATCGGGTCGAACTGATTGCGGCCGAAAAGGCGGGGATCATGAAGCGCGGCCGCCCGGTCGTCATTGGACAGCAGGAATTTGAGGCGGCCCGCGACGTGCTGGTTTCGACTGCCGAACGGCTCGGCTGTCCGACCGCCGTCTATGGCCAGGAATTTTCGGCCCACGAGGAATTCGGCCGGCTGATCTATCAAGACGAGTTCGGCCTTGCCGACCTACCTTTGCCGCGGCTGCCGGGGCGTCACCAATACGCGAATGCCGCTGCCGCCATCCGCGCCGTCAAGGCAGCCGGCTTCTCCGTCACCGAAGCGATGATGGAAAAGGCGATGGCGACGGTCGAATGGCCGGCCCGCCTCCAGAAGCTGACCGAAGGCAAACTGCTGCAATATGCGCCCGAAGGCTCTGAAATCTGGCTGGATGGCGGGCACAATCCCGGCGCGGGCGAGGTGATTGCCGAGGCAATGGCCTCCTTCGAGGAACGACAGGCCCGGCCGCTCTACATCATCGCCGGGATGATCAACACCAAGGATCCGATCGGTTATTTCCGCGCCTTTGCCGACATCGCCGAACACGTCTTCACCGTGCGCATCCGCGGCAGCGAATCGGGGCTCGACCCCGTGGTTCTCGCCCATGCAGCATTCGATGCGGGCCTGGTGGCCGAACCCGCCGGCTCCGCGGCTGAGGCGCTGCAGGAAATCGCCCGCCGCCAGGTGCCGGGGGGGCCGCCGCCGCGCATCTTGATCGGCGGCTCGCTTTATTTCGCCGGCAATGTACTCGCCGACAACGGCACCCCGCCGACCTGACCGGAAGGGTCGAGACCGACATAGAAAAAGCCCGGCTGCAGGGATCAGCCGGGCTTTTTTTACGCGGGCATGCGACTGGAAGTTAGGCGGCGCTGGAAATCCAGGCCGAAAGGGCGGTCTTCGGAGCGGCGCCAACCTTGATGTCGGCGACTTCGCCACCCTTGAACATGGCAAGCGTCGGGATCGAACGCACGCCGAACTGGGCAGCAAGCTCGGGATTTTCGTCGATATTCAGCTTGACGACCTTCACCTTGCCGGCGAGCTCGTTCGAAATTTCTTCGAGGCTCGGGCCAATCATTTTGCAAGGGCCGCACCATTCAGCCCAGAAATCCACGATCACCGGCTCGGCGGCGTCGAGGACTTCGGCCTGGAAGTTGCTGTTATCGACTTTTACGGTAGCCATAGGGCTCTCCTTCACGATTCTCTGTTGGTGTAAATGTGAGCTTCCCGCTCAAAGTTTTCAATGGCCGCTATCTCACTTTGTTTTGAGTTCTGCAAGCGAGCGTGACAGCAGTTCCGCCGGCAGCGTAACCACTTGCGCCGACTCGGTATAGACCAGCACGCAGTCGAAATTTTTTGCCGGGTAAAGCGGCCGCAGGATTTCGCGATAGATGGCGAGCTGGGCGCGATGCGAGAGCGGTATTGTGTCAAGGTTCTTCGGCGGCACGCGATTGGTCTTGTAGTCGAGGATGATCACCCGATCCTCGGTCACCACCAGCCGGTCGATGCGGCCGGAAATTGCATAGTCGCGGCCTTCCAGCGCCAGCGTGCCCATGATCGAGACTTCCGATTGGCCCCGCTGCGAAAACACCGGCCCGAGTTCGGCGTGTGAAAGCACCGACATGACGCTGGCGACGAGCTTTTCGCGCTCCGCCGCCGGCCAGAAACGGGCCGCACGGTCCGCATAACGGCGGGCGGCGGAGGCACGTTCGGGCTCCGGAAAATCCGTCAGCATCTGCAGCATGCGGTGAACCAGCTTGCCCTTCTGCAGCGCCAGTCCCGCGCTGTCCTTCTGATCGGCAAACAGCGGCGAAGCGACGATCAGGTCGTCCGCGTCGTCATCGATCATCGTGCCGGCGCCGGAAGGGCTGAGCGGCCGCGGCAGGATTTTTTGCGCGGGCAGGGGACGGGAAAGCGCTGGCGGAAGCGGCCTTCTGTCCGCTGCCGCCGCCTCCTTGTGCGCCGCCTTCGGCGTCTGTCCGGGAGCGGCCGGAAGCCGCCACTTGAAGCCGCCCCATTGGGCCTCGGACCCATGGAATTCCGCAGCACTGCAATGGTGCTCGTCGGCAGCAAGCGCCTTGGAAATCATCGACTGCCAGGTATCGGGATTGTCGATCTTGCCGCGATAACCGCAGACGATCAGCCGGTCCGCAGCTCGTGTCATCCCCACATAGAGCAGCCGGCGATATTCTTCCTCGGTGGAAGTCCTGATCCGATCGTCGTCGGCTGATGTCATCGCATTGGTCAGCATCTTGCCGGGCACCCAGGCGGGCACATTCTCGCCGGCGATCCGAAGCAGCCGGAATTTCGGCACATGCGAGGAAATGAACGCCTTCGAGCCGCTGTCGACGAGGAACACCACCGGCGCTTCCAGGCCTTTGGAAGCGTGCACGGTCATGATCCGCACCTCGTTGCGGCCGCCGTCCTGTTCGCGCTTCACCTCCGGCGATTCGATTTCCAGCGTAGAGATAAAGGCCTGCAGGCCCGGCAATCCGTTTGTCTCGTGGTCGAGCGCGAAGGTCAGGAATTCGTCGAGAATATCGCCGGCCTCGGTACCGAGCCGGCCAAGGAATTTCCGCCGTCCGCCTTGCGCGCCGAGAATCCGGGCAAACAGGTCATGCGGGCTGAGCTGCCGCGAGAGGTCGAGAAGATGCTGAAGCCGGTCGGCCGCATCGCGGAACCGGAGCGGCTGTTCGTGGCCCAGGCGGTTGAGCTGTGTCCAGGCGCTCGTGTTCTCCGGCCGTAACGCCGCGACTTCGAAGACGTCCTCTTCCGAGAGATTGAAGAGCGGGCTTTTGAGTAACGCCGCCAGTGAAAGATCATCCTGCGGCAAAAGCAGAAAGCGGCCAAGTGCCAGGAGATCCTGCACGGCGATATGGCTCGTCAGCCGCAGCCGGTCGGCACCGGCGACCGGAATATTGTCGCGGCGTTTCAGTGCCCGGGTCAGTGCATTGACGAAGGCATCGCGCTTTCGGACCAGAACGAGGATGTCACCGGCCTCGATCAGCCGCTCTATGCCCTTTTCGATGATCGTTTCCTTGCCGATCATCTCCTCGATCCGGTTGGCGATCCGGCCCGCGAGAATGGCGGAAGGCGCCTTGTCGGGCGTCGAATCGAATGGCGCCGTCCAGTCTTCCTCCTGCTCGGCGACTTCCGGCACCACGACGTCCCAGAGATCGACGGCGCCCGGGTGGCCGATCCGGTTGGAGCGGTGCTGCACCGGTTCGCCCAGCGCGCTGAGGCCTCGAAAGTTCTCCTCCAGAGAAAACACCTGGTCGACGGCTGCGAGCACATCGGCCGTGGAACGGAAGGAGAGCGGCAGCCGCACCGAGTGGAAGGCCTGGTCGCTGGCCCGCACCCGTTTTTCCGTCTCGCTGCGTTCTTCCGCAAACCGTTCCGGCCGGGCGCCCTGGAAGGAATAGATCGACTGTTTTTCGTCGCCGACCGCGAAGATGGTGCGGCGGGTCTCGCGGGCACTGGCGCCGGAATAGAAGTCCTCCGCCAGCGACTTGATCACCGTCCACTGGATCGGGCTGGTGTCCTGCGCCTCGTCGACGAGAATGTGGTCTATCCCCTGGTCGAGCTTGTAATGCACCCAGGCGCCGACGCCGTCTCGGGTGAGGAGATCGGCGGTGCGGGCGATCAGGTCCTCGAAATCGAGCAGGCTGCGCTGTTTCTTCAGGTCCTCGTAATCATCGTTGAGGCGTTGCGCGAGCGTCAGCGCCGCCTTGCTAGCGAGGAACATCCGGATCAGCCGCAGTCGGTCGCGACAAGCGACGACATGGGCACGAGCGGCCGCCACGGCGTCGGTCAGTTCCGGTGCCGTCGTTGTCATCGCCTTGGCGACCAGCGAACTGTCGGCTTTCGGCTTGCCTTCGCGGGTAAGGAAAATCTGGTCGAGATGCTGGGCCCGCTTCAGGACATCCGGCTCCTTGGCGACCAGTCGAAGGCCGTAAGCGACTTCCGTGACCTTCTGCCCGCCCTTCTGGTCGGCAAGCGCCAGATAGAGATCGAGCGTCAGGCCGGAGAGGCCGGGCAGGGGCCAGTAGGCTGCTGCTATGCTGTCTTCCGTGTCGGCTGGCCCCAACCCCAGCGCGCGCTTCAGTTCGACGCCGATGCCGCCGTGACGTTCGGCATGGGCAATGAAACGGCGGATCGCGGTGCGGTTGGCGATGATATCGCCGAGCAGCGTTTCGAGTCCGAATTCGTCGCCGAGATCCAGCACATGCGCAAAGGCTTCGGCGAGCACCGGGTCTTCTTCCGCCGAGGTCGCCGTCAGTAGCGAGCGCCGTGCGTCGGCGAGCAGGGCGGAGGCGGCGCGGTCGTCGAGCACCGAAAAATGCCCGGCGACATTGGCTTCGAGCGGAAACTGGTGCAGCAGCGCTTCGCAGAACGCGTGGATCGTCTGGATCTTCAGCCCGCCCGGCGTTTCCAGAGCCTTGGCGAACAGCCGCCGCGCCTCGGCGAGCTTGAAAATATCCGGCTCAGCACCTTCGATGCCGGCGATCCGCTTGCGCAGCTCGTCGTCCGAAAGCACCGTCCATTCCGAAAGCCGCTGGAAGACGCGGTTCGACATTTCCGATGCGGCCGCCTTGGTATAGGTGAGGCAGAGGATCGACGAAGGCCGACAACCGGCGAGCAGCAGGCGGATGACCCGTTGGGTCAGCACATGCGTCTTGCCGGAGCCGGCATTGGCCGAAACCCAGGCGGAACTTATGGGATCGGAGGCGAGCGATTGCTGCACCGTCGTCCAGTCGATCCACTTGATCGGGTCGTCGCCCTCCGGAGCCAGATCACTCATCGACTTCCGCCTCCTCGTCGTCGGCCGTCGACCATTCGGCCACGCGGGCGAGGTGGTCGTATTCGCCGCCGAAATCATTCTGCGCCATCGGAACGAGGCGCGATGCGAAGCCGGCTTCACCATTGCGCAGCGTGATCACGAACCGGGTCAGCTGTTCGAGCGATTCGTCCGCCAGATCGATCGCGGATTTCGGCTGCCGCTTGGCCGTCGCACTCGAACCCTCGTTGTTGACCTTGTCTTCGCGGAACCGGTCGCCGGGACGCAGCCGGATATAGAGCAGCTGGTCGGGCGTCAACGGACCCGCATCCTTGAACGCTCCCGCCCGAAGCGCCGCCGCCTCAAGCCCGAGTTGTGGATCGAGCAGCGCCCGCGCCTGGGAAACGGATGGGCTGAGGCCCGTCTTGTAGTCGACGATGTCCGCAAGGCCCGAACCTTTGATGTCGATCCGGTCTGCGATCCCGGTGACGCGGATGCCGGCGGGCTCCAGATCCCAGCCGGCACCGACTTCCGTCATCGTCCTGCGGATATCCGGCGCCCGCTCGACTTCCCAGTCCAGGAAGGCGCGGGCGACTTCGACAAAACGGGGCCGCCAGACGCGGTCGATATGGGTTGGCAGCTGTTCGGCGTCGAACAGTTCCTGGGTGATCCGGCGCATCGCCTCTTTGGCCGCAGGCGTGTCGGGCTTGTGGCCCTCGCGCGTGTAGCGGTCCATGATCGCGTGGTAGAGCGTGCCGCGTTCGGAGGCGCCGGGATCGCGGTTGAACGGGGCGAGCGGATCGAGCTTCAGGATCCGGCGGGCATAGATCGAATAAGGGTCGCGGCGCAGGCGCCCGACCTCGCTGAAGGAATACTTTACCGGCTGCAGGTCCGCCGGCGGTTTCGGGGTCGGGCGCTTGGCAACCGGCTGGTTTTCGCCGGCGTCGATCATGGAAGCCCAATCGCGGTATTGGTGTCCGCGCGCCTTGAGATCTTCGGCGAATTGTCTTCCACCCAAGGCCAGCAGCCTCTGCAGCCAGCGTGAGGCCACGGTCGGCGTCGATCCCTGCCGCGTCGAGCGCGACAGGATCAGATGCCGGGTGCCGCAGGCCATTTCGAAATCGTGGGCGAGCTGGCCGATCCGCCGTTCCGGCGGCTCCAGGCCCATGTCGGTCTTCATGGTGCGGGACAGGAAGGGGTTGTTGACGGTCTGGCCCGGCCAGGATCCTTCGTTGAGCCCGCCGAGTATCATCGTATCGACGCTCTGCAGCCGGGCTTCCAGCGTGCCGAAGATGAAGATGCGCGGATGGCTGAGCGAACGGGGCTTTACCGCCTCGCCTGTTGTCAGTGCCATGACGATGTCGATCCATTGGGGACCGTCCGCCTCCATCTGCCCGTCGGTGTCGATGACTTCGGAGAGCAACCCCGCCAGCCGCTCGCCAGCTTCGCCGGACCAGAGCGCCGCGAGGTTTTTCCCTTCATCCACGCAGATGGCTTCCAGCGCGCGGCCCGTACGTTCGGCCCAGTCGGAGAGCGTCAGCTTGGCGGTGAGGCCGCGCCCGTCCGGCCGGCGGCGGATGAGGGCCGAGGCGAGCGGCTCGACGGCTTTTGCCAGCCGCCGGGCGAGGTCGCGGGCCTTGTCGACGGCGTCGGCAGGCAGCGACAGCCGCCAGTGAGGCGTATGCCGGTCTTTGAGCTGGGCAGCAAGCTGGGTTTCGAGCAGCGGCTCCAGCGCGGAAATGTCCATGTCGCCGAGGCCGCCGCGCAGTGCCAGGATTTCGAGCGCTTCGACGGAAGACCGCAGATCGGCGGTGGACAGGCCGAGCCGCATCAGCGGGTGTTTGATCAGCGCCACGATCGCCACCGGGTCGCCCGGCCGAAGCGTCGCCTCGAGCAGCAGCTGGGTCAGCGTGCCCTGCGGCGTGCCGGAAAGCGGTGAACCGGCGGAATCGTCGGCGAGCAGGCCGAAACGGGAAAGTTCGGCGGTGACCCGGCGGGCCAGCGCACGATCGGGGGTGATCAGTGCCGCCTGGCTCTCGCCGCCGTCTTTTCCCGGCTGCTCAAGCGCCAGCCGGAGCGCGATGGCGATCGCCACAGCCTCCTCGCGTTCGTTCGAGGCTTCGATCAGCGAGACATCGGCAAAGGCTTGGGCCAGGAGGGAGGGGTCGGCGCTGTCCCGCCAGGTGCTCCAGCGGTCGGTCGCCTTGGCGGGCACCAGCGCCTGGGAGAGCGCTTCGGCGCGGAAGGCGAGATCGCCCGGAACTTCGCCAAGCACCGCCACGTCTTCCCGCGTCACGCCGAGCTTCCTGAGCAGCCGTGACAGGCCGAATTGCGAATGGCTGCGGCTGGCGGGTTCGGGTTTGCCGTCAAAGGCCTCTTCGCCGATCATCGCCCATTGATCCGCCGGCATCGAGAGGTCGAGCCCCGGCAGAACGACGGTACCGTTCGGAAGGTTGGAGATCGCGGCGATCAGGTCGGCAGCGGCCGGCACGGAGCCGGTCGAACCCGCGACGATCACCGGTCCCTTGTGATCCCTGGACGAAATCCGCCGCGCCTCGCCTCGCAGGATCGCCGCCTGATGTTTCGCCGGTGAAGAACGGCGCAGTTCTTCGAGACGAAGCGGCCAGAAGGCGCTGGCGATCGACAGGAACTCGGCGGTCAGCTGCCACCAGAGTGCATGTTCGCCGGTGTCGAGTTTTTTAAGATCGGCCCAATCGCGTTCCTCGGTCTCGACCGCGTCGATAAGCTCGGCCAAGGCGCGAGCGAGCCATATGGCATCGGCGGGGCTGGCCGGTGCGACGAGCGGTGATTCCGAATGCACGTCGAGCACGATTTTCGGAAGCTGGTTGCGCCAGGCAAGGATCAGCCGGCCGAGTTCGAGCAGGCGCGCGGTGCCGCCGATCGGCAGCGCCAGGTCCATCTCCTCGGGCGCTACGAGGTCGAAATAACCGCTGTCGTCATCGGTTTCGCCGAGCGGCCGGATGACCGGCAGGATCGCCGATCGGCCGCCGAGCAGATCGACGAATTCCGAGCGCAGCACGCGGGCCGAACGGCGCGTCGGCACATAGATGGTCACGTCGGCGAGCGAAAGCGGATCGGCCGGATCGTAGCGGAAGGTCTCGTTGAGCCGGCCGTCACAGAGTGCCGCTGCCACGGTCTTGAGGAACGGCGCTCCGGCGGGGATCGAAAAGGCCCGCTTCTTGCCGGATAGCGTGGTCATGCCTCCACCGGATAGCGCGCGATCACCGCTTCGGCTTCCGGCAGCGCTTCCGGCGTGCCGACGGTGATCCAGTGGCCGTCGAGCATGGTTCCGTAGAGCCGGCCGCGAGCGATGGCCTTGTCGAAATAGATATTGATGTTGAAGGCATCGGACGGCGCGTCATCCAGAAAAGACGGGCTCATCGCGAAGGCGCCGGCATAGACGACCGGATTGGCCGGATCATCCCGGTAACGCCTCAATCGGCCATCCGCATCCATGCCGAAATCGTTGATACCGTTGTGCCCGGTCGTGTTGTCGATATCGACGCAGAGCATCGCCATGTCCATGCGCTCTGGATCGAAGAACTCCGCCAGGTGCTGCAGGTTGGTCGGCTTGCCGGGTGTCTCGCCAATCCAGAAGAGGTCGGCATTCATGATGAAAACCGTGCCGCGATCGAGGAGCTTCAGCCCCTTCACGATCCCGCCGCCATTGTTCATCAGCGCGTCGCGCTCGTCGGAGATCAGGATTTCGAGGCCCTCGTAGGCTTTGAGATGCGCCGCCATCTGATCGGCGAAGTGGTGCACGTTGACCACCGCGCGCTCGACGCCGGCTTCCTTTAGCGAATCCATAACGTAGTCGATCATCGGCTTGCCGGCGACCGGCACCAGCGGCTTCGGCATGGTGTTGGTGATCGGCCGCATACGGGTGCCAAGCCCTGCGGCAAGCACCATGGCCTGCTTGATGGCGACTTTTTTGATGGTCATCGGAAACCGTATTTATGATTCGGGCAGTTCTATTCCAGCCCGGCGACACCAATCGCGCAAGGGGGTGAGCACATCGTGGCTCAGCGCCGTCGCGAGATGACGGAGCGTCCGCGGCATGTGCTTCAGATAGCCCGGCTTGCCATCCCGCTGCAAGAGCCGCACCCAAAGGCCGGCGAGTTTGCAGTTGCGCTGCGCGGCCATGATCGCCCAGGCCTTCAGGAACGTCGGCTCGTCGAAGGCTCCGAGTGCGCGGCGGAGCGTCACGTAATCCAGCATCAGCTGGTCGGCAAGCGCCTTCGGAATGTCCACCCGTGCGTCTTGAACGATAGAGGCGAGGTCATAGGCGGTCGGGCCTATCATCGCATCCTGGAAGTCGATCAGGCCGACGCGTCGCACGCCCGATTCATGCGGCCGCCAGATGATATTGGGTGAATGGAAATCGCGCAGCAGCAGGTTCTTTTCGACGCCGTCGAGTTCGCGGATGAGATTGTCCCAGATCGCCAGATATTCCTGGCGTTCCTCGTCGGTGGCTGCCGTGCCGCGCTTCCAGGGTAGGTGCCAGTCGATCAGAAGCCGGGCTTCCATTTTCATCGCGGTCGGGTCGAACTCGGGAATGTGGTGGATATGGCCGTCCCCGACCGGCAGGTCCTGGCGCATCTCGTGGCTGTGCAGGAAGGCGAGGCACACGACGCTTTCGCGGTAGCGTTCCTCGATGGGATTGCCGTCTTCGTCAACGGCCCCCTCTACGCCGAGATTTTCGATCAGCAGGATGCCCTGGTCGTAATCGACATGCAGCACTTCCGGCGCCGCCAGACCCAGCTCGCGCAGGTATTCGTCGATCGCCACGAAGGGATAGGGGTCTTCGGCCAGATGGGCGACCTTGGGATAGGGCTTGCCGTCGAGAACCGGCGGCCCTTCGGCCGGGCGCGGCCAATCCATCAGGATCAGCGTTTCGCCGTTTGCGATCGTCACGCTCTCATAGGCGCGCGTCGAAGCGTCGCCGGTAAGGAACCGCCGCCGCGCGCCGAGGTAGCCGTGTTTGTCGAGAAATTCCCGGATCGCCAGCACACGGCGGATACGCTGCATCTGCGTGTCCGGGGCGGTGATCGTCGCCGTCCGGCCGCTGCCGCTCTGTTCGAGCCTGAGCTGGATGCGGGCCTGCGGCAGCAGGTCGTCGGCGACCTCGGGCCATTCCACCAGGCAGATGCCGTTGGAAAGCGCCTCGTCGAAACCAAGTTCGTCCAGCTCGGAAGAATCCCCAAGCCGATAGAGATCGAAATGCGCCACCGGAATGCGCAGCTCGTAGCTCTGCACCAAGGTGAAGGTGGGGCTCGGCACTTCGAGCTCGTCTTCATCGCCAAGCGCGCGCAAAAAAGCCCGGGCGAAGGTCGATTTGCCGGCACCAAGATCGCCGGAAAGGGCAATCCAGTCGCCCTTCTTCAGCGCCAGCGCCATATCCTCGCCGAGGCGGATCGTTTCGGCCTCGTCGGCAAGCGTCAGGGTAAGGGCCGTCTCACCACTCATTCCGCGGCGACGGACCGCGCCGTCGTGCCGCTCGGAATGCGGCACGTAACCGTGGTTCCCTGGCCGGGCTTGCTGTCGATCGCGACATCGCCGTGATGCAGCGTCACGAAGCTTTCGACGATCGAAAGGCCGAGGCCCGCGCCCGAGCGCTTGCCGCCCTTGGCATTGGCCGAGAAGCGGTCGAACACTGTTTTCAGGATATCTTCCGGAATCCCCGGACCCTTGTCGGTCACCGAGAAGAACACGTCGCTATGGGTGCGCCAGCAGTTGAGCGTGATGGCCGAGCCGTCCGGGGCAAAGTTGGTGGCATTGGTGAGCAGCTTGATGAGGATCTGCTTCAGCCGCTGCTGGTCGGCGACGATGGTGCCGAGACCGGCCGGCGCGGTGATCGCCAGCGTCACGCCGTTTTCGTGCAGCCGGTCGGCGATCTGCATGGCCACGTCGTCGAGCAGGTCGTCGATCGCCATTTCGGAATAGTTGAGCTGCATGATCCCGGCATCGACGGTCGCCAGATCGAGGATGTCGTTGACGATCGTCAGGAGAACCGACGACGACGTCGAGATATGATCGATATATTCCGACTGCCGCTCGTTCAACGGGCCGATGCCCGGCGTCTTCAGCAGATCGGTAAAGCCGATGATATTGGTCAGCGGCGAGCGCAGTTCGTAGGAAACGTGCTGGACGAAATCGTTCTTGAGCTCGTCCGCCTTCTGCAGCGCCTCGTTCTTTTCCTTGAGCGCCCGTTCCGCCCTGGCACTCGCCGTCATGTCGACGAATGTGAGCATCGTCTGGGCGTTCGGCAACGGCGTCACGGCATAGTCGAGGATCAGGCCGGAATAGAGTTCGAACGTGCCCTGCAGCGAGGGGCGCTCGTCGTCGAAATTGGTCAGCATCTGGCCGAAGCGGCGCCAGCCATCCTGCTTGTCGTAAGATGGTGCGCAGGCGGTCTCGATCGCCTTGATATGCGTGCCCGGCTTGGATTCCTCGGCGGTGATGCCCCAGAGCGCCCGGAAGGCGGGGTTGGACAGGCGGATGCGCCCGTCCGGCCCGAAGACGGCGACGCCTTCGGACAGATGGTCGATGGTTTCGCCCTGGACCTGGACCAGCGTATTGTAACGGGTCTCGAGATCCACCTGCTCGGTAAGGTTCTCAAACACCCAGGTGGCACCGCCCTGCGGGTGGGCGGTGGCGATCACGCGCAGTGTCTGGCCGTTCGGCAGGTGCCAGAGGTCGGTCTGGGTGTTGGGAGATTGATAGACGGACAAGGCCGCGTCCTTCCAGCTCCGCCAGCTGAGCTGCTCCGGCAGCTTGCCTTCGCTGCGCAATTTATCGAGCAGCTCGCTATTGTCCGGCCTGGAATCGAGGAAGGGCAGGGTGAACCCCCAGAGCTGTACGAAAGCCTGGTTGTAGAACTGCAGCCGGCGCTCGCCGTCGAAGATGGCGACAGGCGTTGCCAGATGGTCGAGCGTTTCGGCGTGGCTCTTCAGCGTCCGCTTCAGTTCCTCGCGCACGGCTTCCACCTCGGAAACGTCGACCGCCAAGCCTGCCGAACCGCCGGGTATGACGACGTCGACGACGTCGAACATGGTCCGGTTTCCGTGCACGACCGTGGATATCCGGTCATGGAAAGGCGAGGTGGAGGTTGCCGCCGACCTGATCTTTTCGCGTGCGATCGAGCCCAGAAATTCGCGGCCGTCCTCGAGCGCCTGCGCAGGCGTCGGAGCCTCCACGGCATCGCCATAGGCGTGGTTCACCCAGGTGAGCCTGCCCTGCGAATCGCGGCGCCAGACCGGGTGCTCGATGGCGTCGAGCAGCGAATGGAACATCATGATCGAGTTCGTCAGCCGCTCGCGCTCGATCTTGAGCTCGGCGAGTTCTGCGCGCAGGTTGTTGAGTGCGATGAAGCGGACGAAGGCCTTGCCGCCTGAAACGCGGCCCTGCACTTCCAAAATCTCGTCGCGGTTGGTCTCGACGACCATGTCGAAGGAGCGGGCTTCGACCCGCAGCAGTTCAACGGACTTTTCCAGTTCGCTGGCCGAACTGCCGCGCATCCAGCGGCCGAAGGCGAGAAATTCGCGGTCCTGCTGCGGCGCGCCGGTTTCCACCGGCAGCTGGCCGAGGAATTCCGGTTTGGAGGATCCGCTTTCCCATACGACGATCCGGCGGTTCTTGTCGGCGATCAGGGCTTCGAACTTGGAAATCCGCTGCTGCGCATCCGAAAGGGCGCTGCGCATTTCCTGGGTTTCGGCTTCCATGTTGCCGCGCTGACGCACCAGCCAGATGGCGGAAAACAGGGCGGCACCAAGCGCGCCCATCACCAGCGATGAAACGATGACTTCCGTCGAGGAAAACAGGCGGACGGCTGAATCGCCCGACTGCTGCGCAAGCGCTGCGGTCGCGAGCCCTGAAAGGGCGGTGCCCGAAAGGAAAGCGCTGCCGAACAGCGCCAGGCGGCGAAGTCTTCCAACGGTCGCATTATCGTCCGGTGTCCCCGAAACGAAACGCAAAGCCGGAGCGTCCGCTCCGCCGCAAAGGGGATCGGCCCGTTCTGACGAGCTCATTTTTTTTACCGACATATCCGGTCTGTCTCCGTCCAATTGCCGCTCATCGACAAGACATACCACTCCGTGCCTTGCCCGTAGCCGGACGGCTCCCAATCACATGGTGGGAGCGCGACGATGGTCGAAAACCGCTTTCGGCTTCCGGCATCACGCTCCAGGGAAGGCGCGAATCAAGTTCTAAAACAATACTTGCTTAGGGAATCGCCGGGAAGGGATGCGCCCAAAAAAGAAACCGCGACCTTTGTCAAGGCCGCGGCTACCATATCTTGTGGATTGACCGGCTATTGATTAGTACCGGTAGTGTTCAGCCTTGAACGGGCCCGTCTGCGAGACGCCGATATAGGCTGCCTGCTCGTCGGAGAGTTCCGTCAGCTTCACGCCGAGCTTGGCGAGATGCAGGCGAGCGACCTTCTCGTCGAGGTGCTTCGGCAGGATGTAGACGTCGTTCTTGTACTCGCCCTGCTTGGTGAAGAGTTCGATCTGGGCGAGCGTCTGGTTGGTGAACGACGCCGACATCACGAAGGAGGGATGGCCGGTGGCGTTGCCGAGGTTGAGCAGGCGGCCTTCCGACAGAAGGATGATGCGGTTGCCCTTCGGGAACTCGATCATGTCGACCTGCGGCTTGACGTTGGTCCACTTGAGGTTCTTGAGCGCGGCGACCTGGATTTCGTTGTCGAAGTGGCCGATATTGCCGACGATCGCCATGTCCTTCATCGCACGCATGTGGTCGATGCGGATGACGTCCTTGTTGCCGGTCGTGGTGATGAAGATGTCGGCGCTGTCGACGACGTCTTCGAGGACGACGACTTCAAAGCCGTCCATGGCAGCTTGCAGGGCGCAGATCGGATCGACTTCGGTGACCTTGACGCGGGCGCCGGCGCCGGCAAGCGAAGCGGCCGAACCCTTGCCCACGTCGCCGTAACCGCAGACGACGGCAACCTTGCCGGCCATCATCACGTCGGTGCCGCGGCGGATGCCGTCGACCAGCGATTCCTTGCAGCCGTATTTGTTGTCGAACTTCGACTTGGTGACCGAATCGTTGACGTTGATCGCCGGGAAGGGCAGCAGGCCCTTCTTGGACAGTTCGTAAAGGCGGTGCACGCCCGTGGTGGTTTCTTCGGTAACGCCCTTGATCGCGTCGCGCTGCTTGGTGAACCAGCCCGGCGATGCCTTGAGGCGCTTCTTGATCTGCGCGATGAGAATTTCTTCTTCTTCCGACGTCGGGTTCGAAAGAACGTCTTCTCCGGCTTCGGCGCGGGCGCCGAGCAGGATGTACATGGTGGCGTCGCCGCCGTCATCGAGGATCATGTTGGAGAGGCCGCCATCGGCCCACTGGAAGATCTTGTCGGTATAGTCCCAGTACTCGGTGAGCGATTCGCCCTTGACGGCGAAGACCGGGATGCCGGCGGCAGCGATCGCCGCAGCAGCATGGTCCTGGGTAGAGAAGATGTTGCAGGACGCCCAGCGGATTTCTGCACCGAGGTGCTGAAGTGTCTCGATCAGAACGGCCGTCTGGATGGTCATGTGGAGGGAGCCGGAGATACGGGCGCCCTTCAGCGGCTTGGTGGTGCCGAATTCTTCGCGGCACGACATCAGGCCCGGCATTTCGGTCTCTGCGATGTCGAGCTCCTTGCGGCCGTAGGCGGCAAGATTGATATCCGCGACGACGTAATCCTTCTCAATGCTCATAAAGCTCTCCATGTTCGGTGGGCCCTTTCCGGCGGGGTACCGCCGGACGTGGCAAGACCCGCTTTGGCCAAGCGGAAACTGGCCAGCGGTTTAGCAGGCTTCCGGCAAGCTGGCAACGGGATATAAAGAAGTCTTTATATGTTTATGTCAGTGAAAGGTTAAGCTGCGGGCGCGTCAGGCTTCTTCGCCGAACTTGTTGGCGACGAGCTGTTCCAGCGCGTTCAACGCTTCCTCGGCCTGATGGCCTTCCGCTGAGACCTCGATCGAGCATCCCGTGCTGGCGGCGAGCATCATCAGGCCCATGATCGAGGTACCGCCGACGGTCGTTCCGTCTTTGGAAACGGTAATCCGCGCATCGAAGGTTTCCACCATCTGCACGAATTTGGCGGAGGCGCGCGCATGCAGTCCACGCTTGTTGACGATCAGGAATTCACGGGAAGAGGGGGATGACATCCGGTCTGGGTTCTCATTTGCCGCTGAGGACGCGGCTTGCGACATTGATGTATTTGCGGCCGGCTTCGGAGGCTTCGGCGAGCGCCTTGTCCATGTTGTTGTCGCTGCGCACGCCGGCAAGCTTGATCAGCATCGGTAGATTCATGCCGGCAATCACTTCGATCCTGCCGCTTTCCATGACGGAAATGGAAAGATTGGAGGGCGTGCCGCCGAACATGTCCGTCAGGATGATGACGCCGTGGCCTTCATCGGCATTGGTGACGGCATCGACGATATCCTGCCGCCGCTGATCCATGTCGTCCTCGGGACCGATCGATACGGTTTCGATGAATTTCTGAGGCCCGACGACATGCTCCACCGCATGACGAAATTCCTCAGCCAGCTTGCCATGGGTGACAAGCACTAGTCCGATCATGAAAACTGCCCCCTGCTATGGAAACTCGGCGCCAATATCGCATTGCAACAAGGCGGTCCAGCGGTGGGATGCCATCTTCTCCAAGTAGACTCGAAGTTCAAGTTAAAAAATCAGGCTTCAGGGTGATCAAAACGGCATCTCGGCGTGAAAATCAGACGCGAACGCCGCCAGAACCGCCAAAGGGTCGGGTGCACCGCGCCATATCCGGACCAGCGGAAGGTCGCCGAGACCGGGGATCCGGAAGCGTTCGTTTTCCGGCGGAAGCCTTTCGTCCTCGGGCAGGGAGATGATCTCGACCGTAAGGTCCAGCGCCGCGGCGGAGACGCTTTCAACACGGGCGATGCCGCTGCCGCGCAGTTCGATGAGGCCGGCGATCGGTTCCGGCCGGGTGGCGAGCAGATGATCGCCGTGGCGCGAGACGAGCACCTGATCGTCGGCCACCAGGGCCGCGAAAGCGCCCTGGCGCCGGGCCGCGGCGATACAGGTGAAGGCGAGCATGGATTTGCCGCTGCCGGACGGGCCGGTGAAGAGGAGGCCCTTGGTGCCGATGACGATCGCGGTCGCATGGATATTGACCGGCGTCGTGCTCATTGGTCTTCGCCGCCCGGCAGCGACAGTGTGAAGCGCGCCCCGGTCACGGCATCCGTCTTGGCGTCGTGCACGTTTTCCGCCTTCAGCGAGCCGCCATGGGCCTCGGCGATCTGCCGGCTGATAGACAGGCCGAGACCGGAATTCTGGCCGAAACTCTCGCCGTCGGGCCGGTCCGTGTAGAAGCGTTCGAAGATGCGGTCGATATCCTCCGCCTGGATGCCGGGACCATTGTCCTCCACCGTCACGATCACCCGGTCCCTGGTGTGGAAGAGCCGGATGGTGATGCGGCCGCCCTTCTCAGGCACGAAGGATCGTGCGTTCTCGATGAGGTTGGTGATGATCTGCCCGAGGCGAAGATCGTGGCCGTTCACCAGGAAGGCCGACCGGTTGCCGGCCTTATTGTCCACCGTGAGGCTGATGTCCACCGGCTTGCGGCCGCTGCGGATCTGCCGCGAAATATCGACGAGATTGCCGAGCAGGTTTTCCATGTCGACGGGGGTTGAATCCGAGCGGGCAAGCTCGGCATCCAGACGCGAAGCATCGGAAATGTCGCTGATCAGCCGGTCGAGGCGGCGCACGTCATGGAAGATGATTTCCGTCAGGCGCTGCTTCGACTCCTCGGACTTCGCCAGCGGCAGCGTCTCGACGGCGCTGCGAAGCGAAGTCAGCGGGTTCTTGAGCTCGTGGCTGACGTCGGCCGCGAAACTCTCGATCGCATCGATGCGGTCGTAGAGCGCGTTGGTCATCTCGCGAAGCGCGATCGAAAGATTGCCGATTTCGTCCTGGCGATAGGAGAAATCCGGGATTTCCTCGCGCTGTTTGGCGCCGCGCCGCACGCGGATTGCGGCGGCCGCCAGCCGCCGCAGCGGATTGGCGATGGTCGACGACAGCAGCAGCGACAAGAGGATGTTGACCAGCGTCGCGACGCCGAAGACACGCATGATCGCCAGCCGTTCCGCATGCACAATCTTGTCGATGTCGCCGGCCTGGGTCGACAGAAGAAGCACGCCAAGCACGGCGCGGAAACGCTGGACCGGCACGGCGACGGAAACGATCAGCTCGCCGCGGTCGGTGACGCGCACGAGCGCACCCCGAACCCCGGTCAGCGCGTTCATCACCTCCGGATAGATCGAACCGTCGCCGCCCGGCGCTTCCTTGTAGACCGGCAGGTTGCCCGGCTGCAGCAGGCGGTTGATGAGGCCTGCAAACCATTCGCTCCAGGTCTGCGCTTCGTTTTCCACCGGCGGCAGGTCGAAACGCAGCACCTGTCCGCGCGAATAGAGATGGCGGGAATCGAGCAGCAGGTTCGCGTCGGCATCGAAAATCCGGGCGCGGGTGCGGGTCGGCGAAATCAGCCGCCTCAGAACCGGTGCGACGCGCTCGGGATCGATCGGAAAGTCGAGATCCTCGTCGTTCGGCACCGGCGTAATGCTCTGGCCGGCCTGCAGTTCGAGGAGTTTCTGGGGGTCGATGGTGATCGAGTTGGTATCGACCGAGGCTGAGGCGGAAATCGCGCCGGCGATGATCTCGCCCTGCGTCAGCAGGCTCTCGACGCGGGCGTCGATCAGCCCCTCGCGGAACTGGTTGAGGTAGAGAATGCCGGCGACCAGCACCACCGTCGCGGCGATATTGAAGAACAGGATGCGGCGGGTGAGGCTCGAAAAGACCGCGTGGCCGAACACCCGCCGAATGAGCGTGAAGGGACGCGACCAGAACTTCCGCGGCGCGCGGCGTGTCCCAGCCTTCTCCATTCGGGCGATATTGCTGTCGAACGTTTGATCTGCCACTGCAGTCCTTCCACCGGGCCAGCTTAGCGCTGGTCCGGCCGTGGCCTCAAGTTAACCTTTCGCAAGGGTCAAGCCGACTCGCGGAACCGATAACCCACGCCATAGAGCGTTTCGATCATATCGAAGTCGTTGTCGACCATCTTGAACTTCTTGCGCAGCCGCTTGATGTGGCTGTCGATGGTGCGGTCGTCCACATAGACCTGCTCGTCATAGGCGGCGTCCATCAGCGCATCGCGGCTTTTGACGACGCCGGGCCGCTGGGCCAGGGAATGCAGGATCAGGAACTCGGTCACCGTCAGTGTCACCGGCTCGCCCTTCCAGGTGCAGGTATGGCGCTCCTGGTCCATGGCAAGCTGGCCGCGTTCGAGGGTGCGGGCTGCCTGCTGATCGGCTGCCGTCTTGGCCCCGGCACCGCCGGCGGCTTGTGCCTCGCGGCTGCCGGCGCGTCGCAGGATCGCCTTGACGCGCTCCACCAGAAGACGCTGCGAGAACGGCTTGGTGATGAAGTCGTCGGCGCCCATCTTCAGCCCGAACAGTTCGTCGATCTCTTCATCCTTGGAGGTGAGGAAGATCACCGGCAGGTCGGACTTCTGCCGCAGGCGGCGCAGAAGCTCCATGCCGTCCATGCGCGGCATCTTGATATCGAAGATCGCCAACTGCGGAGGGCGGGCGATCAGCCCGTCGAGCGCGGAAGCGCCATCCGTATAGGTCTCGACCTTGTATCCTTCTGCCTCGAGTGCAATCGACACCGACGTCAGGATATTGCGGTCGTCGTCTACGAGCGCGATTGTCTGCATGCTCTCCATCTCCGTCATCATCTATGCGCATCTCCTGGAAATCACCCCAGCCAGGCGGCATCAGCCGACGCGCTTCTTGAGTATAAAGGTGGAACAAATTGTGGCAAAGATAAAGGGGCCGCTGACGATCGTGCGTTTTGGCAATGAGGTTTAAGATAGTGCGGATGCGGATTGAAACAGTTATTAAACCGATTTAAAGAGGAATAAAATTTTTTAAATCGATTAAATAATTGATATTATTAAAGAATTTGCAAATGGCCTCTTGCCCTTTTAGAAATCTGTCATTAATTTCGCGTCAGTCCCCACGGCAAGCTGAAGGAGTGCGCGCATGGAGGAGTTTGGACTTCACAACCCGTCCAAGGGTTTAGCGGCGATCGGTCTCGGCGGTGTATCGCGTGTTTATTACAATTCGTCCGAGGTTGAACTCTACGAAGAAGCAATCCGCCGCGGTGAAGCCGATCTGACGATCGACGGTGCCCTCCGCGCCGTCACCGGGCAGCACACCGGCCGCTCCCCCAAGGACAAGTTCATTGTCCGCGATGCCGGCACCGAGAAGCGTGTCTGGTGGGGCAGCGACAACAAGCCCATGAAGCCTGAACACTTCGAAGTCCTGAAGCAGGACATGCTCGCCCATGCGGCCGGCAAGACGCTGTTCGTCCAGGATTTGGTCGGCGGCGCCGATGCCGAATATGCGCTTCCGACCCGCGTCGTCAGTGAATTCGCCTGGCACGCCCTCTTCATCCGCAATCTTCTGATCCGTCCGGATCGCGCCACGCTCGAAAGCTTCGAAGAAAAGCTGACGATCATCAACCTGCCGAGCTTCAAGGCGGATCCCGCCCGCCACGGCTGCCGCACCGAGACCGTGATCGCCTGCGATTTCACCAATGGCCTCATCCTGGTCGGCGGCACCTCCTATGCCGGCGAAAACAAGAAGTCGGTCTTCTCCGTGCTCAACTACTTCCTGCCGGAACAAGGCGTCATGCCGATGCACTGCTCGGCCAATGTCGGCCCGGACGGCGATACCGCGGTGTTCTTCGGCCTGTCCGGCACCGGCAAGACCACGCTGTCGGCCGATCCGAACCGTACGCTCATCGGCGACGACGAGCATGGCTGGGGTGAAAACGGCGTCTTCAATTTCGAAGGCGGCTGCTATGCCAAGGCCATCAATCTTTCGGCCGAAGCCGAGCCGGAAATCTATGCGGCGACCCGCCGTTTCGGCACGGTGATCGAAAACGTCGTGCTCGACGGGAACCGGGTTCCGGATTTCAACGACGATTCGCTGACCGAGAACACCCGCAGCGCCTATCCGCTGCATTTCATCCCGAATGCATCGAAGACCGGCATGGCACCGCAGCCGAAGTCGATCATCATGCTGACCGCCGATGCCTTCGGCGTCATGCCGCCGATCGCCAAGCTGACGCCGGAACAGGCGATGTACCACTTCCTCTCCGGTTACACCGCCAAGGTCGCCGGCACGGAAAAGGGTGTCACCGAGCCGGAAGCGACGTTCTCGACCTGCTTCGGCGGGCCGTTCATGCCGCGTCATCCGGCCGAATACGGCAACCTGCTCAAGGAACTGATCGCCCGCCACGGCGTCGATTGCTGGCTCGTCAACACCGGCTGGACCGGCGGCGCTTACGGCGTTGGTCGTCGTATGCCGATCAAGGCGACCCGCGCCCTCCTCAGCGCTGCGCTCGATGGCAGCCTGAAGAACGCCGAGTTCCGGACCGATCCGAATTTCGGTTTCGCGGTGCCGGTCGCCGTTGAAGGCGTCGACAATGCGATCCTCGATCCGCGCTCGACCTGGGCGGATGGCGCGGCGTTCGACGCCTATGCCAAGAAGCTCGTCTCGATGTTCATCCAGAACTTCGGGCAGTACGAAGACCACGTCGACAGCAAGGTGAGAAGCGCCGCTCCGGTCATGCTTGCCGCCGCCGAGTAATCTTTGAAGGATTCACGTGAAACCGCCGGCCCGGGATAACACCCTGGGCCGGCGGTTTTCTTTTTGCCGGCTTTGTGGGAAAGATGCGGGCCTGCCGCATGCCGCCCGAACGTGGGTGCCGGTTCCGGACAACGGCATGCGCCCAAGAACAAAGACCAGAGACCCATGGCCAGCAATCCCCTCGTCATCAACAACCGCATCACCATCGCCGGATGGGAACTGACGGAACAATTCGTGCTGGCGGGCGGGCCGGGCGGCCAGAACGTCAACAAGGTCTCGACGGCGGTCCAGCTTTTCTACGACATCATGAATACGCCGTCCTTGCCGGAGCGGGTGAAGGAAAATGCCATCAAGCTCGCCGGAAAACGGGTGTCGAAGGACGGCGTGCTGATGATAGAAGCGAACCGGTTCCGCAGCCAGGATCGCAACCGGGAAGACGCACGCGAGCGGCTGAAGGAACTGATCCTCAAGGCGGCCGAACCGCCACCGCCGCCGCGCAAGAAGACCAAGCCGACCAAGGGTTCGGTGGAGCGACGGCTGAAAGAAAAATCCGGCCGTTCGGACGTCAAGAAGATGCGCGGCCGGCCAAGCGGCGACTAACGGCGGAGATTGATCTTTGGCGACGCTTGCGAATGGCATCAGGCACCTTCCCGACTATCTGGATCGGCCGGCGCAGGAGCATCTGGTCGAACTGATACGAGACGTCGTGGCCGAGGCGCCGCTCTATACGCCCGAAATGCCCGGCACCGGCAAACCCATGTCGGTGCGCATGACCAATTGCGGCCCGCTCGGCTGGGTAACGGACAAGGACCAGGGGTATCGCTATCAGTCTTTTCACCCGGTCACGAAAAAGCCGTGGCCCCCGATGCCACGGGAGCTGCTCGATCTCTGGGAAAAACTCGGCGATTATCCGAAACCGCCGGAAGCCTGCCTCATCAATTTCTATTCCGACGATGCCAAGATGGGCCTGCATCAGGACCGGGACGAGAACGATCTGGCTGCCCCCGTTCTCTCCGTCTCGCTGGGCAACAGCTGCCTGTTCCGGGTCGGTGGCCGGAACCGGAAGGACCCAACCGGCTCTTTCCGGCTGGCGAGTGGGGATGTCGTCGTGCTGGGCGGAGAGGGACGCCTCGCCTTTCACGGCGTCGATCGCATCTATCCGGATACGTCGACGCTGCTGAAGAACGGCGGACGCATCAACCTGACGCTCCGCCGCGTGAATAGTTGACGATTTAATTCAATAGCCGGCGTTCGATCGCCTACAGTTTCCGCAGTTCGACCGTTTCGACCAGGTGATTGCGGCCCTTGCGCAGGATGAGGTCCGCCCGGGGCCTGGTCGGCAGAATGTTCTGGCGCAGGTTCTTCAGGTTGATGTTTTCCCACAATCCCTCGGCAACGGCGCGGGCCGCATCCGCATCGATTGCCGCGTATTTCTTGAAGAACGAGGTCGGATCGCGGAAGGCGGTCTGGCGCAGCTTCATGAAGCGCTGGACGTACCAGTTGTGGATTTGTTCTTCGTCGGCATCGATATAGATCGAGAAATCGAAGAAGTCCGAGACGATCGGAACGATCTTTCCGTCGGCCGGCAGCGCCCGTGACTGGAGGACGTTGATGCCCTCGAAGATCAGGATGTCCGGCCGGTCGACCAGCGTGTATTCGTCCGGCAAAACGTCGTAGGTGAGATGCGAGTAACGAGGCGCCTTGACGTTCGGCTCGCCGGCCTTGATCGCCGACAGGAACCGCAGGATGGTGCCGATATCGTAGCTTTCCGGAAAGCCCTTGCGCTCCATCAGGTTTTCACGACTCAGCACGGCGTTCGGATAGAGGAAACCGTCGGTGGTGATGAGATCCACTTTCGGGCTCGACGGCCAGCGGGCGAGCAGTTCCTTCAGGATACGTGCGGTGGTCGACTTGCCGACCGCGACCGACCCGGCAATGCCGATGATGAAGGGCGTCTTGGTGATGTCGGAAAGGCTCAGGAAGCGGTTTCGCTGCTGGAAGAGGCGTTGCGTCGCCTCCACATGTGTCGACAGCAGGCGCGACAGCGAGAGATAGATGCGCCTGACTTCATCGAGATCGATCGGGTCGTCCAGCGAACGCAGCCTCTGCACCTCGTCTGCGGTGAGCGTCAGGGGCGTGTCTGCGCGGAACTTCGCCCATTCTTCCGCACTGAAGTGGTGATAGGGCGAATAATATTCCGCATTCGAGCCGGTCTCGAGCTCCGGCGCCTCGGCGGGCTGGGAAACGATATTCATGATGTCGGCCGGCTTGCCTTTTCTTGAAGGCCGGACTGGCCGGTCCTTCGCTGGAGTTCGTCGAGCACATCCTGCAACGGTACCGCCGCAATATTCAAGACGACTAAAAGATGATAAAGGAGATCGGCGCTTTCCGCCGTCAGATTTTTGGCGTCGTGCTTGATCGCGGCGATCACCGTTTCGACGGCTTCTTCGCCGAGCTTCTTTGCGGCCCTATCCTGGCCGGCGGCGACCAGTTTTGCCGTCCAGGATTCCTCCGGCGATGCCTTGGCCCGCTCGGCGACGATCCGCTCGAGGTCGATCAGGGAAAATTCACTCATAACATTCTCTCCGACCGCTCAATCGAGCCGCATGGCGATGCCGTGCTCTGCCATATAGTGTTTTGCCTGACCGACCGTATAGGTCCCGAAGTGGAAAATCGATGCGGCCAGCACCGCCGTCGCGTGGCCCTGTTTGATGCCGGCGACCATGTCGTCCAGGTTTCCGACCCCGCCCGACGCGATGACCGGTGCCCGGACGCTGTCGGCGATCATCCGCGTCAGCTCCAGGTCGTAGCCGCTCTTGGTGCCGTCCCGGTCCATGGAGGTGACGAGCAGCTCGCCGGCGCCGCGCTCGACCATCTTGACGGCGAACTCGACGGCATCGATGCCGGTCGCGTTGCGGCCACCATGCGTGTAGATCTCCCAGGCGCTGAGATTGTCGCCACCGATCGCCTGACTGCGCCGCCGCTTGGCGTCGATCGACACGACGATGCACTGGTTGCCGAACTTGTCGGCGGCCTCAGCCACGAAATCCGGATTGTTGACCGCCGCCGAGTTGATCGCGACCTTGTCGGCGCCGGCCAGCAGCAGCTTGCGGATATCGCCGACGGCACGCACGCCGCCGCCGACGGTGAGCGGCATGAAGCAATGGTCGGCGGTGCGGGCGACGACGTCGAAGATCGTCTCGCGATTGTCGGAGGAGGCGGTGATGTCGAGGAAGCAGAGTTCGTCGGCACCGGCGGCGTCATAAGCTTTTGCAGCCTCTACGGGATCGCCGGCATCGATGAGGTCGACGAAGTTGACGCCTTTCACGACGCGGCCGTCCTTGACGTCCAGGCAGGGGATGACGCGGGCTTTGAGGGTCATGCGGCACGTCCTTGTCTGGAGCGGATCAGGGCCAGCGCTTCCTTGGGATCGATGCTGCCGTCATACAGCGCACGGCCGGAAATTGCGCCTTCGAGCCGGGCCGCATCCGGCTCCAGCATGCGGCTGATGTCGTCGAGCGAGGCAAGCCCGCCCGATGCGATGACCGGAATGGAGATGGCATCGGCGAGTTCCAGCGTCGAGGCCCAGTTGATACCGGCCAGAATGCCGTCGCGGTCGATGTCGGTATAGATGATCGCCGAAACGCCGGCGCCTTCGAATTTCTTCGCCAGTTCGATGACGCCGAGCTCTGATGCTTCCGCCCAGCCCTCGACCGCGACCTTTCCGCCCTTGGCGTCGATGCCGACGGCGACCTTGCCCGGAAACTGCCTGCAGGCCTCGATGACCAGCGCCGGATCGCGCACCGCGACGGTGCCGAGGATGACGCGGGCAAGCCCGCGTGCCAGCCAGTTTTCGATATGGTCGAGCGTGCGGATGCCGCCGCCGAGCTGCACAGGGTTCTTCGTGGCTTTCACGATCGCGTCGACGGCGGCGCCGTTGACGCTTGTCCCCGCGAAGGCGCCGTTCAGGTCTACCACATGCAGCCACTCGAACCCCTGGTCCTCGAAAGCCTTGGCCTGGGCTGCGGGATCGGGATTGTAGACGGTGGCCTGGTCCATGTCGCCGAGCTTGAGGCGCACGCACTGGCCGTCCTTCAGGTCGATTGCAGGAAAGAGGATCATGTCTTCGGTCCTTGAGAGTTCGCGCGAGCTCAGGGCTTCCAGCGCAGGAAATTGGAGATGAGGGCAAGCCCTAGTGTCTGGCTTTTCTCAGGGTGAAACTGGGAGCCCGCCACATTGTCACGGCCGACGAACGCGGTCATCGAACCGCCGTACTCGGTAGTCGCGATCACGTCGCTGCGGTGCTTGGCCGCCAGATGGTAGGAATGCACGAAATAGGCGTGCAGGCCGTCCGGTCCGGTCGGGATGCTATCGAACAACGGGTGGGGGTGATGGATATCGAGCGTGTTCCAGCCGATCTGCGGGATCTTGAGGCTGGGATCGGAAGGCGTCATCTCGACGACGTCGCCTTCGATCCAGCCGAACCCGTCGGTGGTCGTCTTTTCAAGCCCGCGCGACGACATTAGCTGCATGCCGACGCAGATGCCGAGGAAAGGGCGGCCCTTGTGCTCGACGACGTCGAGGATGGCTTCCCGCATGCCCGGCACGGCGGCGAGGCCGGCGCTGCAGTCCGCATAGGCGCCGACGCCCGGCAGCACGATACGGTCGGCGCTGGCGACGGCCTCGGCCTTGTCGGTCAGGTCGATGATCGCGTCGATGCCGGCTTCCCGGGCAGCCCGTTCAAAGGCCTTGGTCGCGGAACGCAAATTGCCGGACCCGTAGTCGATGATTGCGACGCGCATCAGCGCCCTCCATGTTCGAAAAGGCCCATGTGCGGGGCCTGCCATCCGGCGGCGGGCGGTTTTGCCTGTTTTGCCCACTCGGCCGAGACCGGCATTGGTTGTTGTTCCGGCTGCGGCAGGCCAGAGAAATAGATCTCCTCGGCCGTGCGCAGATCGTGGGCGGAGATCACCGTTTCCAGTGTCCAGCCGCGACGGATCAGCGCTTCGGAGCGATAATGTCGGCCCTCGAGTGCCGTGAGCAGGCTGGTGGCGAAACCAAGCAGCAGGCCGGCGGTCCAGAAACCAGGAACCTGCATCAGGATGCCGCTGCCGATCTGGATCAGCAGCACCATGATCCCGGCAATCCACAGCCCATGCCAGAACAGCCAGATCCACGGAAACAACAGCGCCAGCCAGGAAATCCCGTCCCGCAGAACGAGGGTCGACTGGAAATCCCTTTCGGGTCCGCTTCGCGGTTCATTGGGCGGTGTCAGAACGAGATAGCTTCTCAAGGATTGTCTCCTCAAGCAGTCAGACCAGCATTCCCTTGGTCGAAGGAACGCGATTGGCCTGCCGCGGGTCGATTTCAATGGCGGCGCGAAGTGTCCGTGCCACGGCTTTGAAGCAGGTCTCGGCGATATGATGGTTGTTGGCGCCGTAATGGTTCAGGACATGCAGCGTGATGCCGGCATTCTGGGCAAGCGCCTGAAAAAATTCCCGCACCAGTTCCGTATCGAACGTGCCGATCTTCGGGGCGCTGAACGCGACGTTCCAGACCAGGAACGGCCGGCCGGACACGTCGATGGCCGCCTTGGTCATCGTCTCGTCCATGGCAAGGTCGAGCGAGGCGTAACGGGTGATGCCGCGACGGTCGCCGAGCGCCTTGGAGATCGCCTGGCCGATCGCGATACCGGTGTCTTCCACCGTATGGTGGTCGTCGATATGCAGGTCGCCGGTGACCTCGATGTCCATGTCGATCAGCGAATGTCGCGAGAGCTGGTCCAGCATGTGGTCGAAAAAGCCGACGCCCGTGGAAATCCTGGCCGCGCCGGCGCCGTCGAGATTGACGGAAACGGAAACGGAGGTTTCGTTGGTCTTGCGGACGATGTTGCCCACGCGTGCGGTAGTCGTCTCACCCATCTGGGTCTGCTCCATGCGATCGATCTGCGCTCCTTATCAGGCACTACGTCAAATATCCAGCAAAAGCAGGGCAGTGGCGGCGGCATTGCGTCATGAGATTGCATTCGTCCTGGACCGTCTTACATAAATGTCCAACGGGGCCGGAATGCTCTGAAACGAATGCCCGCAGGACGGGCCAACAGGTGGCTTATGACAACCATTATTACTGTTCGGAAAGGCGGCAAGGTCATCATGGCCGGCGATGGCCAGGTGAGCCTCGGCCAGACCGTGATGAAGGGCAACGCCCGCAAGGTGCGCCGCATCGGCAAGGGCGAAGTGATCGCCGGTTTCGCCGGTGCGACCGCCGATGCTTTCACGCTGCTCGACCGGCTTGAAAAGAAGCTCGAACAATATCCGGGCCAGCTGATGCGCGCCGCCGTCGAGCTTGCCAAGGACTGGCGCACGGACAAGTACCTGCGCAATCTCGAAGCGATGATGCTGGTCGCCGACAAATCGACCACACTGGCGGTTACCGGCAATGGTGACGTGCTGGAACCGGAGCACGGAACGATCGCGATCGGGTCGGGCGGTAACTATGCCTATGCGGCCGCACGCGCGATGATGGATTCGGACAAGTCGGCCGAGGAGATCGCTAGGAAAGCTCTCGATATCGCCGCCGATATCTGCGTCTACACCAACCATAACCTGGTCATCGAAACGCTGGATGCC
Organism: Neorhizobium sp. T25_13; assembly: GCF_002968675.1. Taxonomy (NCBI): domain Bacteria; kingdom Pseudomonadati; phylum Pseudomonadota; class Alphaproteobacteria; order Hyphomicrobiales; family Rhizobiaceae; genus Neorhizobium; species Neorhizobium sp. T25_13. Next base: position 17,031 of record NZ_PVBI01000010.1, on the reverse strand, counting down.
GATGGCTGACGGCGCGCCCCGCTATTCGTTTCGTGATGTCGCGGCAGAGGATTTTCCTCTGCTCGCGCAGTGGCTCGCCGAGCCGCATATCGCGAAATGGTGGGGTGGGGTCGACGAGGAACTGGCAGGCATCGAATATTCGATGACCAGCGTCGAGACCCGGCCGATGATCGCGGAACTGGACGGCAGGCCGATCGCCTATCTCCAGTATTACGATCCGCATCTTGAAGAAGGTCATCCCTATCAGGATCAGCCGAAGGGCACACTTGGCGTCGATATCTCGATCGGCAATGCTGAGCTTGTCGGCATCGGCCACGGCAGCGCGATCATCCGCCAGCTGGTAGCTGAGCTTTTCGAAAGCGGCGCGAGAAGGATCGTCATCGATCCGGATCCGGAGAACGCCCGGGCGATCCGCGCCTATGAAAAGGCCGGCTTCCGCTATGTCGACACCAGGACATCCATTTACGGTCCGGCCCATTTCATGGCGCTGGACGCACCAGAAGAAACGGATTTGACATGAGTAACTTTTCACCCCGGGAAATCGTCTCCGAGCTGGATCGGCACATTATCGGCCAGCACGACGCCAAGCGCGCGGTGGCGATCGCGCTGCGCAACCGCTGGCGCCGTCACCAGCTCGACGAGAGCCTGCGCGACGAAGTGATGCCCAAGAACATCCTGATGATCGGCCCGACCGGCGTCGGCAAGACGGAGATCTCGCGTCGCCTGGCGAAGCTCGCCGGCGCCCCCTTCATCAAGGTCGAAGCGACCAAATTCACCGAAGTCGGTTATGTTGGCCGCGATGTCGAGCAGATCATCCGCGATCTCGTCGAGATCGGCATCGGCCTCGTGCGCGACAAGATGCGCGCCGACGTGCAGGCGAAGGCCCATATGAGCGCCGAGGAACGGGTGCTCGATGCCCTGGTCGGCGCGACATCCTCGCCCGCCACCCGCGAAAGCTTCCGCAAGAAGCTGCGCGCCGGCGAGCTTGACGACAAGGAAATCGACATCGAGGTCACTGACACCGGCGCCGGCATGCCCGGCTTCGAGATCCCCGGCATGCCAGGCGCCAATATCGGCGTCTTGAACCTGTCGGAAATGTTCGGCAAGGCGATGGGCGGCCGCACCAAGAAGGTCCGTACCACCGTCAAGAAATCCTATGGCGAGCTGATCCGCGACGAATCCGACAAGCTGATCGACAACGAGGTCATCCAGCGCGAAGCCGTTCGCTCGGTCGAAAATGACGGCATCGTCTTCCTCGACGAGATCGACAAGATCGCCGCCCGTGACGGCGGCATGGGCGCCGGTGTGTCCCGCGAAGGCGTACAGCGCGACCTGCTGCCGCTGGTCGAAGGCACCACGGTCTCGACCAAATACGGACCGGTGAAGACCGATCACATCCTGTTCATCGCCTCGGGCGCCTTCCACGTCTCCAAGCCTTCCGACCTCCTGCCGGAACTCCAGGGCCGCCTGCCGATCCGGGTCGAGCTGAGGCCGCTCACCAAGGAAGACTTCCGCCGCATCCTGACCGAAACCGAGGCAAGCCTCATCCGCCAGTACAAGGCGCTGATGGAAACGGAAGAGCTGACGCTCGACTTCACCGAGGATGCGATCGACGCTCTGGCGGATGTCGCCGTGCATCTCAACTCTTCGGTCGAGAATATCGGTGCCCGCCGGCTGCAGACCGTGATGGAACGGGTGCTCGACGAAATCTCGTTCAACGCACCCGATCAGGGTGGCACGGCGGTGACGATCGATGCGGAATACGTCAAGAAGCATGTTGGCGATCTTGCCGCCGACACCGATCTGTCGCGTTATATTCTCTGAGCGGGCAATCGTGGCAGCCGGGCAACGTCCGGCTGCTCATTTGCCGGCGCTGACGGGATTTTGAACGCCCGCGTCTCGACACAGTCCTTACGCCTCGCGTAAGGGAAGCGCGTTTTCATGGAAATATCCGGCGCTTGAGTGAGTCGGTTTGGAATGGCTTTCAGCATCCCGTGCCGGAGAACGGCATAGTCGAAGTCCTGGGACACGCAAAAATCTTGAAACGCATCCTTCTGGCACTGATCCTTGTCGTCGCGACGTCTGCGGCTTCTTCCGCGCTCGCAGGCGGACTTACGATGGTTCCCGAAGGAAACCGTCACGCGGAACAGCCGAAGGTTCCTGGCGCTTCCGTACGCCGGACCCGGGCCGGCCGCACCACCTTCGATGACAAATACGAGAAGATCCGCGATCTTTTGGCCTCCGACAAGAAGCTGATCGCCAAGGTGAGGTCGACGGCCGCCGATTACGGTATCGATCCGATCCACATGATCGGCGCGATCGTCGGCGAGCACACCTACAATGTCGATGCCTACGACCGGCTGCAGACCTATTACGTCAAGGCCGCCGCCTATGCCGGCAACAGTTTCCGTTTCGGCTACGGCGACGAGAGCATCCAGCAGTTCCTCGACCGGCCGGAATTCAGCAAATGCGGCGATTTCGCCGATTCCTACAAGCTCTGGACCTGCCGTGAAGGCGTCTGGGAAAAGAGTTTTCGCGGCCGTTCGGTTGGCGGCACCTCGTTTCCGGACAACCGCTTCAGTGCGGTCTTCTTTCAGCCATTCTATGCCGGCCAGACTTTTGGCCTCGGCCAGGTCAATCCGCTGACGGCGCTGATGCTCTCGGACATGGTGGCCAGAACCTCCGGTTATCCGAAGCTCGACGAGAATAAAGCGGCAGCGGTCTATGATGCGATCATGGATCCGGACAAGTCGCTCGCCTATATGGCAGCCAGCATCCGCCGCTCCATCGACGACTACAAGACGATCGCCGGCATGGATATCTCCCGCAATCCCGGCATCACCGCGACGCTCTACAATACCGGCGGTTCGGCGCAGCGCGCCGCAGCGCTTGCCGCCCGTGGCGGCCTGCCGGAGGAAAATTATTACGGCTGGCTGGTCAACGACAAGCTCGCCGAGTTGAAATCCCTGCTCTGACGACTGATACTCCCTCCATAGGAAACCCCTGAGGAGGGCTGTCCATGGACATCCGCCCCGAACCCTTCGTTCCGCCGGCGCCCCCGCTTCGAGATCGGCTGCTGAACCCGATCGAGGTCATCTGGACTGCGCTGCGCAATCCGCTGGAGCTCTGGGGCAAGGTTTCCTACACGCTGCCCTGGTTCGAGACGAAGTTCTTCAAGGAACGGACGCTGATCGTCAACCATCCCGGGCTTATCCGACATATCCTGGTGGACAATGTCAGCAACTACGAGATGTCGGAAATCCGCCAGCTCGTCCTTCGCCCGATCCTCCGGGACGGCCTGCTGACGGCGGAAGGCGAGGTCTGGAAACGCTGCCGCAAGGCAATGGCACCGGTTTTCACGCCCAAGCATTCCCGCGGTTTTGCCGGCCAGATGCTGAGCCAGACTGAGGAGTTCTCAAGGAAATATGCCGAGGCCGGCGCCGAGGGCTCGGTCCGGGATATTTCCGTCGACATGACGGAACTGACCTATGCCATCCTCGCCGAAACCCTGTTTTCCGGCGAGATCGCCGGGAACAAGGAGACTGTTGCCGACGATGTCGACCAGCTTCTGCATCGCATGGGCCGGATCGACCCGATGGACATGCTGCGCGCGCCGCCCTGGGTGCCACGCGTCACGCGCATCGGCGGCAGGCGGATCCTCGACAAGTTCCGGCGGGTGGTCGCCGAAACCATGCTTATGCGGCAGGAGCGGATGCGCAAACATCCGGGTGACGTGCCGCAGGATTTCCTGACGCTGCTGCTTCAATTGGCCGGTCCCGACGGACTGACGATGGGCGAGATCGAGGACAACATCCTTACCTTCATCGGCGCAGGGCACGAGACGACGGCCCGGGCGCTGGCCTGGACGCTCTATTGCGTCGCGGAATCGCCATCGGTACGGCAGAACATGGAGGAAGAGATCGACCGCGTTCTGGCGACCGGCGCCGATCCGGTCGAATGGTTGGAACTGATGCCCTGGGTGCGGGCGGCGTTCGAGGAGGCATTGCGGCTCTATCCGCCAGCGCCTTCGATCAACCGGGAGGCGATCAGCGACGACAGCTGGACGAGCCCGGAAGGCAAGACGGTCAGGATCGACGCCGGCGTGACCGTGCTGGTCATGCCCTGGACGCTGCACCGCCACGAGCTTTATTGGGAGAAGCCGCGGGCCTTCATGCCCGAGCGTTTTGTGCCCGAGAACCGCGGCAAGCTGAACCGGTTCCAGTATCTGCCTTTCGGCGCGGGGCCTCGCACCTGCATCGGCGCCACCTTCGCCCTGCAGGAGGCGGTGATCGCGCTTGCGGTGCTGATGGGTCGCTATCGTTTCGATGTGACGCCGGAAACCAAGGTCTGGCCGGTCCAGAAGCTGACCACCCAGCCGCGAGATGGTCTGCTGATGCGGGTCAGTCCGCGACATCAGAGGTCTCCTGTGGTGAATTGATCTTGGCGGCCTATGCGCTATTGATCCATCGACCCGATCTTCAGGATTTTCGCGTGGCCTCTTCCTTTCCTCCCGGCCCTCTCCTTCTCGGAATTGATACCGGCGGCACCTATACCGATGCGGTGCTGTTCCGCGAGGGCGAAGGCGTTATCGCCAAGGCCAAATCGCTGACGACCCGGCATGATCTGGCGGTGGGCATTGCCGGCGCCGTCGATTCGGTGCTGGAAAAGAGCGCGGTTTCCGCTTCGGCTATCGGCCTCGTTTCGCTGTCGACGACGCTTGCCACCAATGCGCTGGTCGAAGGGCAGGGCGGTCGTGCCGCCCTGATCATGATCGGCTTTGCCGCGGAGGATCTGACCCGCGGCGGACTTGCGGAGGCGCTCGGAAATGACCCGGTGATCTTCCTGCCCGGAGGCCATGACGTGCAAGGCAACGAAACGCCGCTCGACATGGGGGCTCTGGAGGCGGCCATGCCCACGCTTGGCGGAACGGTGTCTTCCTTTGCGGTCGCTGGTTATTTCGCTGTCCGAAATCCGGCTCATGAAATCCGGGTGAGGGACCGCATTCGCGCGCTTTCGCATCTGCCCGTCACCTGCAGCCACGAGCTTTCGTCGAAACTCGGCGGTCCCCGCCGTGCGTTGACCACGCTTCTGAACGCCCGGCTGGTGTCGATCATCGACCGGCTGGTGGGTTCCTGCGAGGGCTTTCTGACCGCGCGCGGCATCACGGCGCCGATGATGGTGGTGCGCGGCGATGGTGCCCTGATCTCCGCCGCCGAAGCCCGGCTGCGGCCGATCGAGACCATCCTTTCCGGTCCTGCTGCAAGCCTCGTCGGTGCGCATTTCCTCACCGGGCTCGATCAGGCGGTCGTCTCCGATATCGGCGGCACGACCACGGACGTTGCGGTTCTCGATGGCGGGCGGCCGAAGCTGGCGGAAGAAGGCGCCGTCGTCGGCGGTCATCGCACCATGGTGGAGGCCGTGGCGCTGCGCACCTACGGGCTCGGCGGCGATTCCGAAGTCCATATCGACGACCGCGGCCTCGAAGCCCGGCTCACGCTCGGTCCGCGCCGGCTTCTGCCGCTGAGCCTTGCCGCGATGGTGCATGGCGAGATCATCCTGTCGACGTTGGAAAGGCAGCTGCGGGCCAGCCATGCGGGACGGCACGACGGCCGCTTCGCGGTGCGGACCGGCGTGCCGGATGTGATGGCCCAAGGCCTGCAGCCGCCGGAACAGGCGCTTTTTGCCCGCATCGGCAACGTGCCGGTTTCGCTCAACGATCTTCTGACCATGAATTCGCAAAGGGCGGTCCTCGACCGGCTGGTTGCGAGAGGGCTGGTGCATCTCTGCGGCATCACCCCGTCCGATGCCCTGCACGTGCTCGGCCGCCAGAACCAATGGCACGGAGAGGCTGCAAGGCTTGGGCTGGAACTCGCCGCCCGGCGCAAGGACGGCGCAGGGCGCGGGATCGCCGCTTCCCCGGAAGACTTGGCCGAGAAGATCGTAAGCCGGCTGACGCGCCAGTCGTCCGAAGCGGTGCTCGCAGCCTGTCTCGCCGAAGACGGCGCCGAAGCCATCGATCCCGCGGTTTCGCTTGCCGTCGACCGAGCGCTGAAACGGGTCCCCGGCATCGCCCGGTTCTCCGTCTCGCTGGATCGTCCGCTGATCGGGCTCGGGGCTTCCGCACCCGTCTATTATCCGGCGGTCGCGAATATGCTGGGCGCGCAGTCGGTCATTCCGGTCGATGCCGATGTCGCAAACGCCGTCGGGGCGGTGGTTGGCCAGGTCCGTGCCAGCGTTACAGTTGTTGTCACCTCGCCGGAGGAGGGCCGATTTATAGTGTCCGGAGCGGGCGAGCGTATTGCGGTCATCGGCGAAACCGAAGCACTGGCAACGGCCCGTGACCGCGCAATCACAGCCGCGCTGGCGCAGGCGAATGCAGATGGCGCCGGGGACGCCGCCGTGACCGTCTCGGAAGAACTGGATGCGCCGGAAATCGAGGGCTCGCGAAAATTCGTTGAGGCGCGGATCACCGCCGTTGCTGTCGGCAGGCCGAGGATAGCCGTTTTCCAAGCGGTTTAGCCCGGTTATGCGCTCGACGCCCAGAATGTATCGCCCTTTAAGCTCTCTTCAAAAGGGCGTAAGTTGGCCGGTATTTATTCCAGCTGGGAAAAATTGCAGTGATCACCAATCTCGCCGATCTGGAAATCTTCGTCAAAGTGGCAACCACCGGAAACATGTCGGCGGCGGCAAAGAGCCTCGGCATTTCGCCGGCCGTGGTTTCGAAGCGTATCAAGCGGCTGGAGGAGCAACTGGGGACGCGCCTCCTGCAGCGCACCACCCGCCAGATCGGGATGACCGACGCCGGCAAGGGTTTTTACGACAGGATCGCCAACGTCCTGACCGGGATCGAGGATGCCGAGCAGTTCGTCTCAGGCCGGTCGACCGAGATCGCCGGCAATCTGCGCATCTCCGCGCCGACCTCGTTCGGGCGAATGCATATCGCGCCTCATCTGCCGGCATTCATGCAGGCAAACCCGCATCTGTCGATCGACCTGATGCTGTCGGATGAGTTCACGGATATCATCGCCCAGGGTTTCGACGTGGCGATCCGCATATCCGAGCTGAGAGATTCGAGCCTCGTCGCCCGAAAGCTCGTGCAGGTCCGGCGCATTCTCTGCGCCTCTCCCTCCTACATCGAGCGGCACGGCGCCCCGACAAGCATTGAGGAACTGGCAGACCATCAATGCCTCACGGCCCATAACGGCGAACCCTGGAGGCTGGAAGGTCCCAAAGGCCCGCTGATTTACCGACCGGCTGGAAGGCTGAACACAAATTCGAGCGAAGTCATCCGCGAAGCAGTGATCGCCGGCCTTGGCATCGCGCTAAGATCCACCTGGGACATCGGCAACGAACTCCAGGACGGGCGTTTGGTGAGTGTAATGCCCGGATATGAAGGCTCCAAGAATGTCTCGGTCTCGGCTGTCTATCCCAGCCGGCAGCATCTTCCCTCCAAGGTCCGGGCGTTCATCGAGTATCTGGCGGACCTCTATGGGCCAACGCCTTATTGGGAGCGGCATTCCCCGGAGGCAGGCCGGAAATAGCTGCTATCGGCAAAATTATTTCCGATATGGCATAAGTCATTCAATATTTGTGCAATTGCAATTTCGCTCGCCAACAACGACAGTCGCGGCATGAAAAATTCGGAGGAACCGATGGCCCGTATCGAAAAAAATGGTCTCGCAATCGACGAGAAGCTCCACGACTTCCTGGTGAAGGAAGCGCTGCCGGGCACCGGTGTCGATGCCGACCGCTTCTTCTCCGAGTTTTCGAAGATCGTCCACGATCTGGCGCCGAAGAACCGCGAACTTCTCGCCAAGCGCGACGCCTTCCAGGCAAAGCTCGACGGCTGGTACCGCAAGAACGGCGCCCCCAGCGATCTGGCAGTTTACGAAGCCTTCCTGCGCGACATCGGCTACCTGCTGCCGGAAGGGCCGGACTTTACAGTTTCGACCAACAAGGTCGATCCGGAAATCGCCGAGATCGCCGGTCCGCAACTGGTCGTACCGGTCATGAATGCCCGTTATGCGCTGAATGCCGCCAATGCCCGCTGGGGTTCGCTCTACGATGCGCTCTACGGTACGGACGCCATTCCCGAGACGGACGGTGCCCAAAAGGGCAAGGGCTACAACCCGATCCGCGGCGCCAAGGTCATCGCCTGGGCGCGGGATTTTCTCGATCAGTCGGTGCCGCTTTCAGGTGCAAGCTGGACGAACGTCACCTCGTTCGTCGTGACGGGTGGAACGCTTGCGGCGGCAGCCCAGGATGGCAAGACGGTCAATCTTGCCGATCCGGCGCAGTTTGCCGGCTATCTCGGCGAACCCGCCAAGCCGACGCACCTGCTGTTGACGAAGAACGGCCTGCATATCGAAATCCTGATCGACGCCACGACGGCGATCGGCAGGGACGATCCGGCCCGGATTTCCGATGTCTGGCTGGAATCGGCGCTGACCGCCATCATGGACTGCGAGGATTCGATCGCCGCCGTCGATGCCGAGGACAAGGTCGTCGTCTACCGCAACTGGCTCGGCCTGATGAACGGCGACCTTCAGGAGGAGGTGGCCAAGGGCGGCAAGTCCTTCATCCGCAAGCTCAACCCGGATACCGCTTTCAAGTCGCCCGTGGGCGGCGAAGTCACCGTGAAGCGCCGCTCGCTGATGCTGATCCGCAATGTCGGTCACCTGATGACCAATCCGGCAGTGTTGGATAGCGAGGGCAGGGAGGTGCCGGAAGGCATCATGGACGCCATGGTCACGGCGCTGATTGCGATCCGCGATATCGGCCCCAACGGTCGCCGCCAGAACTCGCGGGCCGGCTCCATGTATGTGGTGAAGCCGAAGATGCACGGGCCGGAAGAGGTCGCCTTCGCCTGCGAGATTTTTGCCCGCGTCGAACAGGCGCTCGGTCTTCCCACCAATTCCATGAAAATGGGCATCATGGATGAGGAACGCCGCACCACCATCAACCTCAAGGCCTGCATCCGCGAGGCGCGCGAGCGCGTCGTGTTCATCAACACCGGCTTCCTCGACCGTACCGGCGACGAGATCCACACCTCGATGGAAGCAGGCCCGATGATCCGCAAGGGCGACATGAAACAGGCCGCCTGGATTGCGGCCTACGAGAACTGGAACGTCGATATCGGCCTCGAATGCGGCCTGTCCGGCCATGCGCAGATCGGCAAGGGCATGTGGGCCATGCCGGACTTGATGGCGGCGATGCTGGAGCAGAAGATCGCCCACCCGAAAGCCGGCGCCAACACCGCCTGGGTTCCGTCGCCGACCGCAGCCACGCTGCATGCCACCCACTATCACAAGGTCGACGTTACCGCCGTTCAGGCCGGCCTGAAGAGCCGCCCCCGCGCCAAACTGTCGGATATCCTCTCCGTGCCGGTCGCCGTTCGGCCGAACTGGACCGCGGAGGAAATCCAGCGCGAGCTCGACAATAATGCGCAAGGGATTCTCGGTTATGTCGTCCGCTGGATCGATCAGGGTGTCGGCTGCTCCAAGGTGCCGGACATCAACAATGTCGGCCTGATGGAAGACCGCGCGACGCTGCGCATTTCCGCCCAGCACATGGCGAACTGGCTCCGTCACAAGCTCGTCAGCGAAGAGCAGATCGTCGAGACGATGAAGCGCATGGCCGGCGTCGTCGATGGCCAGAATGCCGGCGACCCGCTCTACATCCCGATGGCCAGGGATTTCGAGGGCTCAGTCGCCTTCCAGGCGGCGCTCGATCTGGTGCTCAAGGGCCGAGAGCAGCCGAATGGTTATACCGAGCCGGTCCTGCATCGCCGCCGGATCGAGCTGAAAGCCAAGCTCCCGGCTGACCGGAGAGCAGAGAACTGAACAAAGAAAAAGGCCGCCGGAGACATCTCTCGGCGGCCTTTTCGTATTCTCGTCGAATTTCGCGATTACTGGACCACCACGACCTTGGTTTCGCGGCCCGGACGGACGCGGCTGTAAAGGTCGATGACGTCCTGGTTGATCAGGCGGATGCAGCCCGACGAAGCCGCGGTGCCGATCGAGTTCCATTCCGGCGTACCGTGCAGACGGAAGAGCGTATCCTGGCCCTTTTCGTTGAACAGGTACATGGCGCGGGCGCCTAGCGGGTTGCTGAGGCCGGGCCCCATGCCGTCTTCGACGTATTTTGCGACGTCCGGACGACGGCCGGCCATTTCCTTCGGCGGGTGCCAGGTCGGCCATTCCTGCTTCCAGGCGACATAGGCCGTGCCCGACCAGGCAAAACCCTGCTTGCCGACGCCGATGCCGTAGCGCATCGCCTTGCCGTTCGGCATGATGTAATAGAGATGGCGTTCACGCGTGTTGACGACGATCGTGCCCGGCTTTTCGCTGGTCTGATAGCTGACGATCTGGCGGACATACTGCTTGGCCACCTTGTTGATCGGGATCGCCGGCAGAGTATAGCCGGCGTCTCTCACCGAACCGTAGGAGTCGGTAAAGATCTGTTCGGTGTAGGAGGCCGTGGCCACCTGGGTGCCGCCGCCGGGGATCGTGGAGGCGCAACCGGCCAAGGCAGCAGTTGCCAACAAGCCGAGTGCGAGCATGCTAGTGCGAAAGCGCATGGAAATCTCTTGGATAAACGAATCGATTTAGAAGGACGTCTGGCCCATCTTTGATGACGGGTTATTTTCGATTAAACTACGCTTGGCAAGCGCTGCAGCGCATCAAAACAGAGCCGGCGCATGATTGAAAAAAGCCATGGCGTTTTTGCAACATCATGGAAGCGGTTTTTCGGGATTCTATGACTATACTCAACCTTGCCAGTAATAATCCGTTAATAGATGGGCGGCAGTCGGCCCGCGCCATGCTGGTGCGCAAGGGCGTCCAGATTCTGCTCCACGACATGCGACATGCGATATTGCCGGAACTCGTGCTGTCGAGCGGAAGGCGAGCCGACCTGGTGACCATTTCGGAAAAGGGCGAGATCTGGATCGTCGAGATCAAGACGTCGATCGAAGATTTCCGCGTTGACCGCAAGTGGCCGGAATACCGGTACTTCTGCGACCGCCTGTTTTTCGCGACGCACAAGGACGTGCCTCTCGACATCTTCCCGGAGGATTGCGGCCTTTTCCTCTCGGACGGTTATGGCGGGCATCTGCTGCGTGACGCACCGGAACACAGACTGCCGCCCGCCACCCGCAAGGCGATGACGCTGAACTTCTCGCGCGCCGCCGCCCAGCGCCTGATGTTGGCGGAATGGGCGACCGGCAAGACGTTCGACGATGGCGGCTGATTATTTCGGCGCGCGCTTGGCGAGGATGCGCTGCAGCGTGCGGCGATGCATGTTGAGCCGGCGCGCCGTCTCGGACACGTTACGCTCGCACATCTCGTAGACCCGCTGGATGTGTTCCCAGCGCACGCGATCCGCCGACATCGGGTTTTCCGGTACGTCCGCCCGCTCGCCCGGCCGCTGCGTCAGCGCGCCAAAAATGTCGTCCGCATCGGCGGGCTTGGCGAGATAATCGAGCGCCCCGAGCTTTACCGCGGTCACGGCCGTTGCGATATTGCCGTAGCCGGTCAGCACGATCACCTTGGTATCCTCGCGGCTCTGACGGATCGCTTCGATCACATCCAGCCCGTTGCCGTCGCCGAGGCGCAAATCCACCACCGCATATTTCGGCGGCCGCGCCTTCGTCTTGGCGATGCCTTCCGCGACGGACTCCGCCGTGTCGACCAGAAAGCCGCGGGTCTCCATCGCCCGGGCCAGCCGGCGCAGGAACGGCCCGTCGTCATCGACGATCAGCAGCGAAGGATCAGGTCCGAGTTCTGGGTCGGCATGAGCCTTGGTCGGTTCCGGGTGTGTTTCCATCTCTTTTTCTCCGCGGGTTTCGAAGGCCCGCTTGCCTTTTCATGATGATCGGCCGACTGGCCGGCCTATTTCAAGTCCTGCGCGTCCATCACCGAGCGCGGCCATTCGATATGAATGCGGGCACCCGGTTCGCCGCTGTCGCGGTTGCCGAAACGGATCGAGGCTCCGGACCGTTCGAGCAGCGTCTTGGCGATGAAGAGGCCGAGGCCTAGCCCACCGGCCCGTTCGTCTTCCTTGGGCCTCTTCGTCATATAGGGTTCACCGATCCGCGAAAGAATATCCGGCGCATAACCCAGGCCGTCGTCCTCGATGGTGATCGCAACCCGCTCGGCGTCGTGCTCCACCGTGACGATCACCTTGCTCTTGGCATAATCGACGGCATTTTCGATCAGGTTGCCGAGCCCATATATAATGCCGGCATTGCGGTTGCCGACCGGTTCGTCGGTTCGGTCGCTCTTCTCCACGAGCTCGATCTCAATGCCGAATTGCCGATGCGGCGCCACCACCTCCTCGACCAGGGAGGAAAGCGGCAACCGGCGCATATGTTCCTCGCTCTCGGCGGAAAGCGAGGTGAGCCGGCGAAGGATGTCGCGACAGCGTTCGCTCTGGCTTCGCAGCAGCAGCACATCCTCGCGGAACTTGTCGTCCGGCGCCAGTTCGCGCTCCATCTCCTTGGCGACGACGCTGATGGTTGCGAGCGGCGTGCCGAGTTCATGGGCAGCAGCGGCGGCCAGCCCGTCGAGCTGCGAGAGATGCTTTTCCCGCTCCAGGACCAGTTCGGTCGCCGCCAGCGCATCGGCAAGCAGCGTCGCCTCATGGCTGACGCGATAGGCATAGAAGGCCGCGAACATCATCATAGAGGCGATCGAACACCAGACCCCGAGCTGCATGACCGGCTGGATCCGGAGCGGCTCGCCTTCGTACCAGGGCACCGCGTAGGGCGAAAAGGCGAGCACCGTGGTGCAGACTAGCGCAAAAACGATCAGCACAAGCGAATGACGCAGCGGCTGGGAAGCGAAGGCGATGATGACCGGAACGCAGATCAGCGGCGCAAACGGATTGGCAAGCCCGCCGGTGATGAACAGCAGCGCTGCCATCTGCAACAGGTCGAAACCGAGCAGCGCCAGCGCCGATTTCGGGCCGAGCCGATGGGTCGGCGGAAACCAGGCCGACAGGGTGAGGTTTGCGACCGCAAGCGCCCCGACCAGGATACCTGCTTCCTGAAGAGGCAGCGGAAACTGCAGCAGCAGCCCGACGATGACCACGGTGATCGTCTGGCCGGCGACCGCAAGCCAGCGCAGCCGCACCAGCGTCTGAAGCCGAATCCGCCGGCTCGAAGGGCCGAATTGCGCAAAACGCACTGAAGGACTGTCTACGCTCACCGTCTGCTCTTTACCTTGCCTTATACAAGTGACTTGCGGCCGCCTTCATAAACCGGCTCGACTTCAGGTCGCAGGCGGCATTCTGTCACGTCCCGCGCGGTTTGGCACGTGTCGTCGGTGCGGCCTCGGCCGGGTCCTCCGGCCACGGGTGTTTCGGATAACGGCCGCGCATTTCGGCCCGCACATCCTTCCAGGAGCCGGCCCAGAAGCCGGGCAGGTCCCGCGTCGTCTGGATCGGCCGATGTGCCGGCGAGTTGAGTTCGAGCAGCAGCGGCAGCTTTCCGCCGGCAATCGCCGGATGTTTCTTCAGCCCGAACAGTTCCTGCACCCGGATCGCCAGGACCGGCTCCTCGCCATCGTAACGGATCGGATGCCGCTCGCCCGTAGGCGCCTCGAAATGCGTCGGCGCCAGCTTGTTGAGATCCTGGGAGACCTCATGCGGAATGAGCGAGCGCAACCCTTCCGAAAGGCTGCCGGGATTGATGGAATCGATGCCCGACGTACTGCCCTGGAACGGGACGAACCATTCGTCGAGCCGGGCGAGCAGCGCCTCGTCGCTCATATCAGGCCAAGGCGCGCCGATCGACCTGTTGAGGAAACCGATCCGGTCGCGCAATTGCGCGCCTTCCTTGGAGAATGGCAGGACCTGAAGCCCCAGTTCCCGCACGCCGTCCGCAAGCGCCTGTGCGGCCCGCTCGCCACTCGGCCGTGGCAGCGGCCTTTCCTCAAAGATGATGGCGCCGAGCCGCGTCACCTTGCGGGCTCGCACCTGCCGGCTCGCCCGGTCGAAGAAACACTCCTCGCTCTCGCGGATCGCGCCGGAAAGCTCAGCCTCGACGTCCGCCCGGCTGATCTCCGCTGCCGCGAGAATACGCGCCTGCGCCGCCCGCCCGGTCAGGTCGGCGATGACAAGCATCTGCGACGCCGCCAGCCGCTCGGTTTCCTGCAGTTCCGCGCCGCGCCCGTTCGCCATCACGAAACGCCCGCGCCCGCCGCGCTGCAGCGCGATCCGGTCCGGATAGGCATGCAGGAGAAGCCTGCCGGCGAGTACCGTTTCCGTCGATTGCGATCGTCTCGGCAGGTTCGAAGCGATCCTGTCCGCAAGCTTCCTTGCGGCGTCGGCCCTGTCGCCGCGTTCGTTGCGGAACCGCCGCAGCCGTTCGTCGAGATCGATGTCGCTGCCGCCGAGCCCCTGTTCGGTCAGGAGCACCGCAAGCAGGCTTGCCTGCCTGCCGAAACCCTCCTCCGCCGCCGAGATAGCCATGGCCGATAACCTGGGCGGAAGCGCCAGCTCCCGCATCAGCCGGCCCTTTTCCGTCAGCCCGCCCTGGGGGTCGAGCGCGCCAAGCTGGGCCAGCAGCACCTTTGCCTCGTTGAAGGCCGGTCCGGGAGGCGGATCGAGAAAGGCAAGCCCCTTCGGATCCTGGGCGCCCCAATGGGCAAGATCGAGAACCAGGCCGGAAAGATCGCTTGCCAGTATTTGCGGCGGCGTGAACGCCTGCAGCGCTGCCGTCTGTCCCGGATGCCAGAGGCGCATCGCGATGCCCGGTTCGGTGCGGCCGGCACGGCCCGCTCGCTGATCGGCCGAGGCGCGGGAAACGCGCACCGTCTCCAGCCGGGTGATCCCGGTCGAGGGCTCGAACACCGGCAGGCGCTGCAACCCGCTATCGATGACAATCCTCACTCCATCTATAGTAATGGAGGTTTCGGCGATCGACGTTGCCAGCACGATCTTGCGCTGCCCGGCGGGCGCCGGCCGGATCGCCAGATCCTGCTCCCTCTGTGAAAGATTGCCGTAAAGCGGCACGACCACGGTCTCCGGCCCGAACCGGTTCGCGAGCCGCTCGGCCGTGCGCAGGATTTCCGCCTGGCCCGGCAGGAAAGCGAGGATGGAACCCGTGTCATTCGCGTGCGCCTCGACGATCGTCCGCGTCATCGCGTCTTCGATCCGTTCGTTCGGCGCGCGGTCGCGATGCTGGATGTCGATCGGAAAAGTCCTGCCTTCGCTCTTTATAACGGGGGGCTCGCCGAGCAGCCCCGCCACCCGCTCCACATCCAATGTCGCCGACATGACGAGGATCTTCACATCGTCGCGCAGTGCCGATTGCACATCCAGCGCCAGCGCCAGACCGAAATCCGCGTCGAGCGACCGCTCGTGGAATTCGTCGAAGATGACGGCGGAAACCCCGTTGAGCTCCGGGTCGTCAAGAATCATCCGGGCGAAAACGCCCTCTGTCACCACTTCGACACGGGTCTTCGCCGAGACCCTGTTGTCGAGACGCATCCGGTACCCGACCCTCTCGCCGACCTGTTCGCCGAGCAGCGACGCCATACGGGACGCGGCTGCGCGCGCCGCCAGCCGCCGCGGTTCGAGCAGGATGATCTTTCCGGTGCACCAGGCCTGGTCCAGCAGCGCGAGCGGCACCAGCGTCGTCTTGCCGGCGCCCGGTGGGGCGGAAAGCACGGCGCGCGTACCTTCGGCCAGCGCCACCATTATATTGCCCAGTACGTCGGTAACGGGAAGCCTTGGCAGGGTCTTCGTGATCGGACCTGCCTCATGCGCTGAGGCCATCAGTGCGAAACCTGTCCGCTGACATGACGATAGGCGAGGATCGCTCCGGCAAGATCCTCGAGCGCTGCGCCCACCGACTTGAAGAGCGTGATCTCGTCCGCGCTTATGCGGCCGGGATGTTTTCCATGCGCGAGTTCGGCCAGTTCCGCCTTGATCCCCTCCTTCGACAGCGCGCCGCTTGCAAGCGACAGAACGATGTCGCCACCTTCCTTCATGGCGCCGGCACGCGTATCGACGAAAACCGACGCGCGCCGCACCGCTTCGTCGTCGCTCTCGCGCATGCTCGGCTTGAAGGCGCCGACGAGATCCAGATGCGCACCCGGCTTCAGCCATTCGCCGCGGATCAGCGGCTCGCTCGATAGCGTCGCGCAGGAAATGATGTCCGCCTGTCCGGCCGCGTGGGCCAGATCCTTGACGGCCACCGCGTCGAGCCCGAGCATCCGTGCTTCGTGCGCCGTCTCTTCGGCCTTCTCTATATTGCGCCCCCAGACGCGGAAATGTTTGAGTGGCCGTGTGATCGCGTGGGCCTGCATGAGGTTGAGCGAAAGCCGACCGGTTCCGACCATCAGCATGATCTCGGCATCTTCCCGCGCAAGATAGCGGGCGGCGAGCGCCGAGGTCGCGGCAGTGCGCCGGGCGGTCAGCTCGCCGCCCTCGACGATCGCCAGCATCTCGCCGGTCTTGCCCGACGAAAGAAGGTAGCTGCCGAAGATGGTCGACAGGGACCGGAGATGATTGTCTGGAAACAGATTGAGGATCTTGACGCCGATATGGTCGCCCGGCACCCAGGCGGGCATCAGCAGCATGACCGCATTTGCCTCACCCGGCACCTCCATCTCATGATGGTGGCGCACTGGCATGACGCAGTCGCTTTTGAACATCGCCTCGATCGCCGCGATGAGTTCCGCAAAGGGGAGTGCATCCCGGGTCTGCACTTCATTCAATACCAGCATGTCATACTCCAGCCGCCAGAAATCGGTTTTACCCTAACAACGCGAAATCGCCGCGTAAAATGGGTTTTTCGGCGCTCCGGAGCTGCCCTTTCGTTAAGCGCTGCTCATTTTATGGCCGGAAATCGCGTGTTTTGGGCAGGTCCCGAGAAAAATGACAGTTTTTTGAAAATGGCTGTTGACTTCAAATGGTGGTGGGATCTATAACCCGCTCACTGAACGAGGGCGGCGGCGCTGCTGGCGACGACGACTTTCGTTCTTCAGAAATCACTGATTGATTGGCGCATGCTGGTTGGGACCG